>DATFHP010000130.1:0-3265 GCA_035248285.1 Allosphingosinicella sp.
ATCGGGGTTGCGGCGGCCGGGGTGCAGCCGCCACCAGCGGCGGGCCACTTCTTCGTCGCTCCACGCGGCGGCGACGTCCGGGCGGATGCGCAGCAGAAGAGTAACCGTTCACCAGAGACAGGCCGGGGATGGTTCGAGCGGCGTGGGGGCAGAGGGGCTATTGGCCGCCGGCAGAACGGCCGGCAAGGCGACGCTGGGCGCGGCGGTAGTGGCGGCGGTCCGCCGCATCGCGACGCTCATCGGCCCGATAGCGGCGCACCGATTTGGGATGCGACTGCTTCCAGACGTCCGCGCGCAGCGAATGATAATCCGTCGAGCCGGCCAATAACCGGTCGAGCACGTCCTTCACGTAAGCCCACACGTCCAGGTCGTTACGCACCGCCGTGCTGATGATCGTCAGCAGCGTCGCGGCCCGCTGGCCCGCCTCGATGCTTCCCAGGAACAACCAGTTCTTGCGGCCAATCGCCACCTGCTTCATCAACTGCTCCACCTCGTTGTTGTCGATCGGCATGCGACCGTCGGCAACGAACACCTGCAACGCCGCCCAGTGATTGTTCAGATAGCTCAACGCCTTGCCCAACGCGCTCTTGGGAAGCACGCGCGCCACCGCGTCGCTGTCAAGGTACGCGCGAAGGCGGTCCAGCACCGGCCGCGATTCGCGCTGGCGCAGCGCGCCACGCTCGTCGGCCGACAGCCGCTTGCCGCGATCTTCGATGTCGAACAACTCGCGGATCATGGCCAACAGCACGCTCGCCTGTCGAGGCGCGTTGTCGCGGGCCTCAAACACCTTCCGCCGCGCGTGCGACCAACAGGCCCCGCGCACAATCCGCGCGTCGCTGCGCAGTTCGATCGCCTCAAAGCCCGACCAACAGTCCGCCATCAAGCTGCCCGTGTATTCTGCGAGCATCTCGTCCGGGCCGTCCCGATGCCGGCTGACGGTGAAGTCGAACACGTTGAACGGCAAGTCGAAGGGACGATACGCCCACATCCGCGCATGCACGCTCTTGCGTCCCTCTTGATGTGCCTGGCTCAGCACCTCGTGGATGCGTGCCGAGCGAGGATCGTCGGCAGAGACCTGTGGAATGGATGCCGGAACGATCAAGAGCACCGTCGTCTCGTCGCAGCCCAGGCCGCCCGAGGACAACATGAGCTGCCGAAAATAGCCGGCCAGCGGCGCCAGCACTTCGGCCGCCGCCGCCGAGACGTTCAAGAGCGTCGAACGGCTGGGCGTCCAGCCGCTGCCGGCGAACCAATCTTGCTGGCGGTAGTACGGCAGGTGATAGCCGAAGCGGGCCGTGACGATCTCGGCGGCGACGCTGGTGTCGAAGCGGTTGCCTTCCACCAGGACCGCCGCCCGCGGCGGTTGTCGCACGCCGCACTCCGGTTGACTCGGGCAGACATACTTCGGGTACTTCGTCACGCGCACCCGCAACACCGGCCGCACGAACTCCAGGGTCTCCGTCTGATCGTAGCCGATCAATTGCCGCTCGCCGTGCGTCGCACAATGGGTCTCCTCCGGCGTGACCGGCGCGGTCACCTCATAGCGCTCGAGGTGTTCGGGAAACTTCTCGCCGCCTGCCCGAGGCGGTTTCTTTTTCTTCTTCCGCCGCACGATCTCTTCGACGATCTCTTCCGCTTCGGCCGCGGCGTCGGCCAGCGCGTCGCGCACCTCCGGGTCGTCACCAAAGTCGAGCTTTTTCTGATTCGGATCGTCGACCACCCGTTCGCTGCGGCGGCCGAAGAGCTGCTGATACAACTTGGCCAGCGCCAGCTTCAGTTCTTCGATCTGCTGCGACAGCTCGGTCCGAGACTGCTGCATCTCGACGATCGTGCGAGACTGCTCCAGCAGCAGTGCGTGACAGGCCGCGAGATCGTCGGGCAGCGGCGGCACATCCGGCAAAGGCCGGGAAGCGTGTTCGTCCATGATACCCAAGAGTGTCGCAATTCCTCAAAAGGTTTCACTTCGCGCAGAAAAAAACCAGAAGAGCCGCGCCAACCCTTCTGGTGTGAGGCGTCGAGGCCGCGCGTCGCGCAGAGCCGGCGCGTTCAACTCGCCAACGAGAATCGTTTGCGCCGCTTGACGCTGCCCAACGAGACGCCGCCCAGCAGCATGGCCAATTCGGTGGCGTCAAGCGTCACGTGCTGCTGATCGCCGCGCGCCGCTGGCCTCTCGAAGCCCCCGCGTTCCAAACGTTTATACCAGATCACGAGGCCGTCGTGGTCCCACCATAACGCCTTGAGGCGGTCGCCCCGCTTGTTGACGAACAGAAACAGATGTCCGTCCAGAACGTTTTTTTCAAACACCGACTCGACCAGGCCGCTCAACCCGTCGAAGCCTTTTCGCAAGTCGACCGGGGCGGCGCAGAGATAGATGCGGGCTTGAGTCGGCAGGTTCAGCATGAGGTGCGCTCCCCGTTCGCCGCCGGCAAACGACCGACGGCCGCCACCGCCGCCTCGAGCGCGGCGACTTCGCTTGCGGGAACCGTGAGGCGGACGCCGTTGGGCAACTGAATTTCGATCGTCGCCCCGCCCACGATCTCGACGGGCAGAAATGCCCGGCGATGCATCGGCATCGGCCTTGCCTGGCGCCGCGCGACCGGCCGATGACCCAGCCTACGTCGCCATTGCTGAAAGGAAGCGACCGACACGCCTTCGACCCGGCAGAAAGCCGCGATCGTCAAATCACCTTGCTCAAACCGCTGCAGCCGCTGTTGCCAAACCTGCCGCTTCGACCAATCCGCCACACGAGCCATCACCAACCTCCATCGCAAAGGACCCGAATTGACCCGGACCCTTGCAACTTAGCCGCGCTGTCAAGAATGGCTGTCGTGGACGGTTACCCAACGGCAACGTGCTCACGGTCACGCAGGTCAGCAAGACACAGGGCCTGGCCAACCGTGTGACCACCTATACCTACACGCCAGTGCCCACGGGCAACGAGCCGCCCGCCGGCCTGGTCGCGACCGAACAAGATCCCCGCGGGATCACCACGGCGTATTCCTATACGCATCATGGCCAGGTCTCGCAGATCGTCTATGCCCAAGGCACCGCCGATCAGACCTCCGTTTCGATGACCTATGACGCCAACGATAATCCCACCAGATACACGAACGAGTTGAGCGCGACCACGCTCACAACGTATGACAATCTCGATCGCCTGGTGAGCACAACTTTGCCGGCCCCGAACCCGAGCCAACCGAGCATCAAGCCGGTCTACACGCAAGTCTGGGATGCCCGCAACCGCAAAATCGAGTCGACTGATGCG
>DATFHP010000131.1:0-13376 GCA_035248285.1 Allosphingosinicella sp.
CGCGAGCGGACGCGGCGCGACGGACGTGATCGGCGAGACGGTGTGGAGACCGGCGCCGATCACCGTGCAGGACATCGCCATCAACGCCTGCATGGCGGGATGCCTGCCCGAACATATGCCGTTGCTCACGCCGATGCTCGAGACATTGTTCAGCCGGGAGGCCGATGCCGGCATGGGCATGGCCGTCAGCATCGGCGGCTTCAACTGCTGGTTCGTCGTACATGGCCCGATCGCGAAAAAGCTCGCGATAAACAGCGGCAACGGCCTGTTCGGCCCGGGAGCCTATGCCAATGTGGCGCTGGGCCGTGCGGTTCGCCTGGCGTTGATGAACCTCGGCGGCATAAAGCCGAACGTCGCGGATCGATCGGGTCTGGGCCAGGCCTACAAATATGGCACCGTCTTCGCCATCGACGAAGAAAGCCCGTGGGGGCCGCTTGATCCAAGGCTGCGGCCGGACGTCTCTGGCTTCTCCTTGATTTGGGGCTTTCACACCCGCCTGACCGTGAATGAGGAAGCAAGGACCGCCGAGCAGTTGCTCCTTTCGATCGCCGATTCCCTGTCGACGGTGCAGAATTACGATTCTCCCGCCGGCCGGCTGCCCGGTGAGACCAAAGTCTCCGACACGGGGCAGAATTGGATCGACATCCTTCGCGCGCGCGAATTCTATATCGTGATGAGCAAGGACCACCGCAGGCTTCTCGAGGACGCCGGCTGGGGGGTCGCCGGGGTACAGCGATTTTTGCATGAACATTGCGTGCGCACGGTCGGCGAGCTGCGCCGAAGCGGTTACGGGGGTACGCCCTTGTTCGAATATGATCAGGACGATCGGGACAGCGTGCCGCTCATCCCTACGCCGGAGAGAGTCGTTCCGGTGGCAGCGGGCGGAGCCGGCGGCGCGACAATGAGCCTGGTGACTTCGTTTCGGGTGTCGCGGATTCTTTCGATCTAAGGCATTCTCAATGCGCCAGGCGACGGCTGACGATTGGAACCTGCAGCAAAATGAGGGAGCAAGGGCGCGCGATGCAGTTCGATGACGGATCACGCTCCACAGATGCGATACCGCCTGACCGTCATACACCGCCGGTGATGACCGATTATGCGCTCGAGCGATCTCGTTATCGCCCGCTCGTTCCGGAGCGCTTCAACGCGGTCGTCGACATCGTCGAAAAATGGGCGGCGGAGACGCCTGACGCGCTCGCTTTGGTCGCAATCGACGGAAATGGCGACGAGACGTGCCGCCATTCCGCCGCCAGTCTCGCGTCGCTTGCCCGCCGCGCCGCGCAGGCGCTGGCCGAGCTTGGCATCGCCAAGGGCGATCGTGTGTTCGTGATGCTGCCGCGCTCGGTGGAATGGTATGCCGCGATGCTGGGCGCGATCCGCATCGGAGCGGTGCCGATGCCTACGCCCAACATGCTGACCTCCAAGGACATCGCCTATCGGGCGAGGCGGGGATCGGCGATCGCCATCATCACCGATGCCGACGGCGCCGCCAAGATCGACCGACTGCCCGACCACGGCAGCTTCCGTCACCGTATCTATATGTCCAAGGGCGCCGCTCCATCCGGGTGGCATTCGTTCGATCGGTTGATCGAGCAGGCCGACCGTCCGCTGCCCCACCACCCGACCGGCTCGCAGGATCCCTTGCTGGTCTATTTCACGAGCGGCACCGTCGGACAGCCAAAGATGGTCGAGCACGACCAGAGCTATGCATTGGGCCATGTCGCAACCGCTCGATTCTGGTATGATCTGCGCCCGGGCGATCGGCACTGGACCGTGTCCGACACCGGGTGGGCGAAGGCCGCCTGGGGCAGCCTGTTCGGGCAATGGCACGCGCGGGCGGCGGTTGTCCAAGTGGCGCTTGGCAAGCCGGATTCCGATCTGATCCTGTCGATCCTCGCCAAGCATCGCATCACGACCTTCTGCGCGCCGCCGACATTGTACCGCCAGCTGATCCTCGCCGATTTCTCCGCGCACGATCTTTCGGCGCTTCGCCATTGCACCAGCGCCGGCGAGCCGCTCAACCCGGAGGTGATCAGGGCCTGGGAGGAGGCAACCGGCCTCACGATCCACGACGGCTTCGGGCAGACCGAAAGCACCGTGCTCGTCGCCAATTTCCGCTGCAATCCGGTCCGGCCCGGCTCGATGGGGATGCCGGTCCCTGGTTACGACGTCAGCGTCCGCGACGAGAATGGCGATGAAGCGGCGACCGACGTGCACGGCTATGTCGCGGTCAAATGCGAACCTCACCCGGTCGGTCTCTTCCACGGCTATGCCGACGATGCCGACGCGACCGAGGAGCGTTTCCGCGACGGCTATTATTATACGGGCGACCGGGCGCGGGTCGATCGCCAAGGCTATTTCTGGTTCGAAGGGCGCGAGGACGATGTCATCACCTCTTCCGCCTATAGGATCGGCCCGTTCGAGGTCGAATCCGTTCTGATCGAGCATCCTGCCGTCATCGAGGCGGGCGTCGTCGGAAAACCGGATCCTGATCGGACCGAAATCGTATGCGCCTTCGTTCGCCTCGGGACCGGCCATAAGGCATCGGAAAGTCTGGCGCGCGACATCCAAAATTATGTGCGGTCCACCACCGCGCCCTATAAATATCCGCGCGAGATCGTTTTCGTCACGGAGCTGCCCAAGACGATCAGCGGAAAAATTCGCCGTTCCGAGCTGCGGCGATGGCTGCAAAGCGGTATCCCTGCGGACCTTTTGTGTGAATGACTGACGATCCATCGATCGATCGCCGCCAGGGATAAGGGAGCGGACTGGAATGAGAGGCTATCGTCGCATCGCGACCGAGGAGGCGTTCGCGACGCCAGCGATTCTGGCGGAGACGTACCGTGCGCTGGACTCGGGCGACGTCGAGCCGGGCTTTGCAAAGCTTGCCGAATCGATGTTCGGCCCGGGGCCGGGCGCAAAGCAGATTCAGGCGCGGCTGGTCGATTTGAGCGAAGGCCGGATCGCGCAGATGGATGCCGATGGAATCGATCTGGCGCTCATTGCCATTTACGCGCCGGGCGTCCAACTCTTCGAGGCCGATCGCGCGGCCGGTCTCGCGGCCGAAGCCAATGATGTTCTTGCCGAAGCGGTTCGAAACCATCGCGATCGCTTCGCCGGCCTGACCGCGATCGCGCCGCACGCGCCGGAAGCCGCAGCGCGCGAGCTCGAGCGTGGAAAGACGCTTGGGCTGAAGGGCTTTCTGGTCAATTCTCATACCAAGGGCGAATATCTCGATCTCCCCAAATTCGCGCCGATCCTGGAAGCCGCCGCCGCGCTGGATATGCCCCTCTATCTGCATCCGCGCGAGCCGGGACCGACGCTCGTCACACCGTTTCTGGACTATGGCCTGTATTTCGCGGGGTGGGGGTTTGCCGTAGAATGCGGTCTGCATGCGATGCGGCTGATCATGTCGGGAGCATTCGATCGCCATCCCAATCTTCGAATCGCCCTGGGGCATATGGGGGAAGCGATTCCCTTCTGGCTGCAGCGGATAGACAGCCGCTATCTGCTCCAGGTGCGGATGGGCGCCGTCGAAGCCTTGAAACGACTGCCAAGCGAGTATTTTCGCGACAATTTCGTCATCACGACGAGCGGCGTCATGTCCGATTCCGCGCTGCGCCTGTCGATCGACGAACTCGGCATCGAACGCGTGCAGTTCGCTGGCGACTATCCCTATGAGGACGTCGCCGCCGGGGTCGACTTCATCGAACAGGCGAAAATCACCGACGCCGAGAAGAAGGCGATATTTGAAACGAATGCGGTGCGGTTCTGGGCGCTGGACGACGATTCGGCCTGAGCGCTCAAGGATTATGGCGCCGCGCCAAGGTCAGTTCGGCGCCGCGACGGCAAGCTCCACGTCGATGCCGTCGATCAGGCTCGATCCGGAAAGCCGTTCCACCGCATCCACATCGGTCGGTGACAGCAGATTGACGTTGCCGCCGCCGGCGGCCACCGCGCGCTCCCATCCGCCCTTGTGGCCCCAGCCGTGCGGATAGTTGACGTTTCCCGCCTGCACTTCGTCGGAGACTTCGGCCTCGACGATCATCGCGCCATATTCGTTCTTCACCTCCACCATCATACCCGTCGTGATGCCGCGCGCGCGCGCGTCCTGCGGGTGGATGAGGAGCGTCGGATTCTGACTGCGGACGAGGCGATCGACATTGTGCAGCCAGCTGTTCATCGAGCGCATCTCCCGCCGGCCGAACAGCCGCATCGGGCCTGGCGCGGGGGCCTTGGCGAGGCGCGCGAATTCGTCCGCCAGATCGTCGTGCCAGAGGTGGAGCTTGCCGTCGTCGTGGGCCAGGCCGATCCGCCAGCGCTCCTCCTGGCTCATGTCGGGCAACACCATGCCGTGCGGCTTTGCCTTGATCGCGTCGAGCGTCAGGCCTTGCTGTCCGTCCAACGGCATTGTTCCGTAATGGCCTTCCCGGATCATCGCATCGACGATCACCTGCATGTCAGCGGTGTGATTGGCGCCGAACACACGGCGGGAAAGCTCGCCGAAAATCCATTCTTCCGGCCGTACGTCGCCAATCGGTTCGATCACCGCATCGGCAAATTGAATGACCGGCGCCAGCATGTTGCTGAAGTTGGGGACCGACATATTCGGACGTTCCAGGAACGTCGTTGCCGGGAGAATATAGTCCGCGTGCCTGTTGGTGTCGTTGACGTACAGGTCGCACGCCACGAACAGGTCCAGCCCCAACAAGCCCTTTCTGAGCAAATCGCCGCCGGGCGCGCTGATGACGGGATTGCCTGCCACCATGATGCATGCGCGGACGCGGTCCGGGCCGGGCTCGAGCATCTCGTGCGGCATGACGACGCAGGGCATGAACCCCGCTACGGTACGCTGTCCGCCGATGCGCGATGTTCGTTCCGGCGCGGGGCCGTGCTTGTCCGCCAGCAGCGGAAAGCCGAACATCGAGCCGCCGGGGCGGGAGAATTTGCCCCCGGCGATGTTCAGCGCGTCGACCAGAACGTTCGACAGCGTCGGGAAATGGCCGCGACAAATACCGGTCCGGCTCGCTATCGCTGCGCGGGGCGTCGAGGCGAACGCGCGCGTCAGCGCGACGATCTCCTCTTGTGCGATGCCGCAGCGTTCCGCCGCGAGCGACGGCGTGACGGCCGACACCGCGTCGCGCAGCTGCTTCCATCCTTCGACCTCGGCCTCGAGGAAAGGCAGGTCGGCCAGTCCTTCCGAGAAGAGAATGTTGACCATCGCCGCAAGCAGCCAGACGTCGGTGTCGACGCGCACCGCGAGATGCTCATAGCGTCCGGCCGTTTCGGTCCGGCGGGGATCGACCACCACGACTCGACCGCGCGCCGCGACCGCATCGAGCTGCTCGCGGATACGCGGCGTCGACATCATCGATCCGTGCGAGACCAGCATGTTCGACCCGAAGACGATGAGGAAGTCGCATGTCTCGAGGTCGGGCAGCGGAAACCGGAAGGCGCTGCCATAGGTCAGCCGGTTCGCCAGCATCCGGGCACCGTTGTCCTGGGACATGGGCGCGAACAGCTTGCTCAGCTTCAGCCCGCCGAAGAACCCGAGCATGGCCGGGAAGCCGAAAGCATCGAAGAAGATCGGATTGCCGATATAGGCCGCGAAGGCCTCGGGGCCGTGCTGTGCGTCGACGGCGATCAGGCGCTGCGCGATGTCGTCCAGCGCTTCGTCCCAGCCGACGGGCTCGAACCGGCCCTCCTTGTCGATCGCGCGAAGCGGCGTGGTGACACGGTTGGGATCGTAGACCAGATCGCGCGCGGACGAGCCCTTGACGCATATATGGCCGCGTGAATGGGGGTTGTCGCGGTCGGGCCTCAGCCGTGCGATGCGCCCGTTGTCGATTTCGGCGATGAGGCCGCACGAGGCCTCGCAGATCGAGCAATAGGTGACGCGTCTGCCATCATCGGAATGAGCGGCGTTGGGCCGAATGCCTGGGCGGGCTTTGGGCTGCTCGAGAATATTGGCCATGTCACCTCTCCCGCACATTTGTCATTGTTCGAGGGCGATTCGGCGGATGATCAGCCCGGCGCCCCCGCTAAGGCTCGCTTCCCGCCTTATCGCAGGCCGGCACATACATCCATCCCGTCCGGCGATGTCGAGAGATAATGCGGCGGGTTCCGCCTCATTGGGGCGGGCGCCTTGGCGATAAAGCCGCCTCGAACGAATTACGCGGCGCTGCACCTTGCCATTCTCGTGCTTTGGCGCCACATTGCTTGCGGTTGGACGTCCGTCCTATAAGTGGTGCGATCCTCACATCAGAGCGGTCCGCGGTTCCCGGCGAGGAGTTTGGCGTTGCAGAAGTTCGGCATCGGACAGCGGGTGTCTCGTGTCGAGGATCGGCGGTTCGTCAGCGGAGCCGGCCAGTTCGTCGACGATATCCAGCCTCCTCGTCTCGTCCACGCCGTCGTGGTCTATTCTCCGCACGCTTGCGCCGACATCGTCGATATCGACCTCACCGCTGCGCGCGCCGCGCCGGGCGTTCTCATGGTCCTGTCCGGGGCGGATGCCATCGAAGACGGGATCGGAGGGCTGCCGGCCGGGTTCGATCCCGCGCTTATGGGCGGCCCGGCGGGATATCGCACGGTGCAGCCGCTGCTGGTGGCCGATCGCGTACGCATGGTCGGCGACCGCATTGCCCTGGTCGTGGCCGAGAGCGTCGACGAGGCGCGTGACGCCGCCGATCTGATCGCGGTCGAATATCGGCCGCTGCCGCTCGTTGCTTCCCTGGAGGCGGCCGTGGCGGCGGACGCGCCGCTGGTCTGGGAGGATTGCCCCGGCAATCGCAGCTACACATGGGCATTCGGCGACGCCGCCGCGACCGAGGCCGCCTTCGCCGGGGCGGCGCACATTGTCAGTCTCGACATTCGCAACCAGCGAGTCTCGGCAAATTCCATCGAGCCGCGGTCCAGCATCGGCATGTGCGATCCGGCGACGGGCGATCTCACGCTCTATACGAGCTCGCAGAACCCGCACGGCGTGCGCCAGGCGCTGTCGAACGCGATCTTCCGGATACCGGAGATGTCGCTGCGCGTCATTTCGCCCGACGTGGGCGGCGGATTTGGATTGAAGGGCAGCGTCTTTCCCGAGGACGCGCTCGTCCTTTGGGCATCGAGGCGACTGAAGCGGCCGGTGAAATGGACCGCGACACGCTCCGACGCCATGATGGGCGATGCGCACGGACGCGATCAGAGCGCCCATGCGGAGATGGCGCTTGACGAGCGTGGGCGGGCGCTGGCCCTGCGCGTCGAAGCCCATCATGCGCTCGGCGCTTACGCTTATGCGGGCGGCGCGACGGTGATGTTCGCGATGCAGATGCTGTCGGGTCCTTACGCCATCCCGGCGATCGATGCCCGTGCGCATGCGATCTTCACCAACAGCTCACCCACGACTCCGTATCGCGGCGCGGGGCGACCGGAGGCTTGCTACGTGCTCGAACGCCTGATGGACGAGGCCGCGTTGGCGCTCGGGATCGACCGCGTGGAAATCCGGCGAAGAAACCTCGTCCCCGCCAACGCAATGCCTTATACCGGAGCCACCGGCGTCACGATCGACAGCGGCGACTTCGAACGAATCCTGGACGAATGTCTCGCGCTGGCGGATTGGAACGGGTTCGAGGACCGGCGGGCCGCGAGCGAGCGCAAGGGGCTGTTGCGCGGCCGCGCGCTCACCTCCTTCATTGAAATATCCGGGATATTCAACGAGCGCATGGACCTGCGGTTCGATCCGGACGGCAACGTCACGATCCTGGCCGGAACGCATTCCCATGGCCAAGGCCATGCGACCGTCTTCCCCCAGCTCGTCCACGAATGGCTTGGGGTGCCCTACGACAAGATTCGCTACGTTCAGGGCGACACCGAAAAGGTGGCGATGGGGCGCGGGACCTACGCCGCGCGCAGCTCTTCGGTCGGCGGTTCGGCTCTGCACGCGGCCGCGCAAAATGCGATCGCCCAGGGCGCGCGGATGGCGGCGCATTTGCTGGAGGGCAATGCGGACGACATCTCGTTCGACGACGGCACGTACAAATTGGCGGGAACGAACCGCACGATTCCGTTCGGCGACGTGGTCCGCGCCTTTTTCAGGCCGGCCGGGTTGCCCCAGGGGTTTGAGGTCGGTTTCACCGCCAACGGGTCCGCCCAGATACCTCCGAACTTTCCCAACGGCTGCCAGATATGCGAGTTGGAGATCGATCCCCGTACCGGTGTGGTGAAGATCGATCGATATACGGCCGTCGACGACGTGGGCCGCGTCCTCAACCCGATGATCTGCGAAGGCCAGGTCGTCGGCGGTCTTGCCCAGGGCGTCGGGCAGGCGCTTCTCGAGGAGGTGATCTATGATCCCGAGACCGGGCAGCTGCTGACCGGCAGCTTCAGCGACTATGGGATGCCGCACATCGACATGCTTCCCCCGATCACTTCGAAACTCGAGGAAATACCGTGTCGTACCAATCCGCTGGGGGTCAAGGGGATCGGTGAATCTGGCACCGTCGCCGCGCCGCCCACGGTGGTGAATGCGGCGCTTGACGCGCTGCGCCCGCTGGGCGTCAAGGCGCTGCAGATGCCGCTCACGCCGTATCGGATCTGGTCGGCCATCAAGGACGCGCAAACGGGACACCAACCAGCATGAAACTGACGGGCGAATATCGCATTGCCGCGAAGCGGGAGGCGGTCTGGATCGCGATCAACGATCCCGCGATCCTCCAACGATGCATCCCGGGTTGCGAGGAGATCGTCAAGATCGATCCGACCCACTGGACGGCCAAGGTCACGACCAAGGTGGGGCCGATCAAGGCCCGCTTCTCCGGCAACATCCGGCTGGAAGATCTGAACGAGCCCGCCAGCTGCCGCATCATCGGTGAGGGCACCGGCGGCGCGGCGGGCTTTGCCAAGGGGGGCGCCTTCGTCACTTTGGCCGAGGACGGGGCGGCCACCGTGCTTCGCTATGAGGCGGACGTCCAGATCGGCGGCAAGCTCGCCCAGATCGGATCGCGGCTGATCGACAGTTTCGCCGGAAAATTCGCCGATCAGTTCTTCGCCAGCTTCGCGGCGATCGTGTCCGGCGCCGATCGCGGCCCGGCGGAGGCCGCACCGGTTGCCGGCGGCGCCGCGTCCGATAGGATGCCGGCGGCCGCTGCCGCCGCGGCGCCGCAAGCTGTCGCGCCGGTGGCGCCCGCCTTGGAACGCCCGTACCTTCCCGTGCAGCCGGCGGCCGCGGGCGGCCGCTTCGATTCGCAATCGTTCACGATCGTCGTGCTCGCCGCCCTGCTCGTGTTCATGACCATCATGTATGCGCTGAAAGGCTAGGGCTGTGGAGGACGTCGAAGACGCGGATATTTTCCTGCTCGAATGCGAGGTCAACGGGGCCCAGGTGTCGCATGCGGTTCCGGCGCGGCTGCTGCTGGTCCACCTGCTGCGCGAAAGGCTGCAGCTGACCGGCACGCACGTCGGCTGCGACACCAGCCAATGCGGCGCCTGCACGGTCCTGGTCGACGGAAAGGCCGTCAAGAGCTGCACCATGCTCGCGCTGCAGGCCGATGGGCGGAGGATCACGACCATCGAAGGTCTCGACGCCGAGGGCAAGCATCCGGTGCAGCTGGCCTTCCAGGAATGTCACGCGCTGCAATGCGGCTTTTGCACGCCGGGGATGATCATGGCGTCGGTCGGGCTGCTCCAGGACAATAAGGACCCGGACGAGCATGCGATAGCGGAAGGGCTCGAGGGGAATTTGTGCCGGTGCACCGGCTATCGGCCGATCATCGAGGCGGTCCGACAGGCAGCGGGCACCATGCGCGGGCGTGGTGCGGCGTCATGAACCGCTTCACCTACACGCGCGCTTATTCGGTCGGGCACGCCGTCGACTGCCTGCAAAAGGACGACGATGCGCGGATCGTTTCAGGTGGGATGACCCTCATCCCGGCGCTGAAGCAGCGCGTGCTCAGCGTGTCCAACCTCGTCGACATCGACGGATTGGCCGAGCTCAAGGGAATCCGGGAAAGTGACGATTCCATCCTCATCGGCGGCATGACCACCCACGCCGAGGTCGCGCGTTCGTCCCTGGTCCGGGATCGGCTTCCCGGCCTCGCCGAGCTGGCCGCGAGCATCGGCGATGCGCAGGTCCGCAATCGGGGGACGATCGGCGGATCGGTGGCGAACAACGATCCGGCGGCGGATTATCCGGCGGGGCTGCTCGGCCTTGCCGCGACCGTCGTGACCGACCGACGCGAGATCGCGGCTGCGGATTTCTTCCTGGGCATGTTCGAGACGGCGCTCGAGCCGGCCGAAATCGTCACCGGGGTCCGGTTTCCGCGCAGCGCGCGATGCGCCTATGCCAAGTTCCGCAACCCGGTGTCCGGCTATGCGCTCGTCGGCGTGTTCGTCGCCGAAGCCGATGGCCGGATATCCGCCGGGGTGACGGGTGCCGGGGCAAGCGCCTTTCGCTGCCTTCCCGTCGAAGCCGAGCTCGCAAAATCCTTCACCGCCGAAGCGGCCGAACGCGCCGAGGTGAAGGCCGACGGACTTTTGGACGACATGCATGCAAGCGCGGCATTTCGGGCAAACCTCATTCGCGTCATGGCGGGCCGCGCCACGGCCGCGCTGAGCGACCGAAAGGCGGCATGACCCAGACCAAGATCGACATCTACAACCACGTCATCCCGATCGCCTATCTGGAGCTCATGAAGGCGCGGTACCGGGACAAAGGCATGCTCAAGCGGATGACCGACATCCGCGTGCTTTGGGATATCGACGCGCGCGTCGATATGCTGCGCGAATGGCCGGAGGTTCAGCAAGTGCTGACGCTTGCCAACCCGCCGCCTGAAATCCTGGGCGGTCCGGACGATTCGCCCGAGCTGGCGCGCGCCGCCAACGACGGCCTCGCCGCGATCTGCGCCCGCTATCCCAAGCAGTTTCCCGCATTTGCCGCCGCCCTGCCGATGAACAACGTGCCCGCGGCGCTGGCTGAAATGGATCGCGCGATCGGCGATCTCGGCGCGCGGGGCATCGAGATCAAGACCAATGTCAACGGCCGCCCGCTGGACGACCCGGAATTCTTTCCCGTCTTCGCGCGGGCGGCGCTCCACCATCGCGTGCCGATCTGGATGCACCCGATCAGGCCGGCCGGATTCACCGATTACCAGGCGGAGCCGAAGTCGCGTTTCGAGATCTGGCAGGTGATGGGCTGGCCCTATGAAACCACGGCCGCGATGGCGCGCATGGTGTTTTCCGGAATGCTCGACAGGTTGCCGGGCATACGCATCATCACCCACCATTGCGGCGGCATGCTGCCTTTTTTCGCGGGCCGCGCGGAGACCTTGTGGGCCCAGCTCGGCTCGCGGACTTCGGATGAGGATTACAGCCAGATCGTGAAGCGCCTCAAAAAGCCGTTCATGGATTATTTCAAGGACTTCTACGGCGACACGGTGCTGGGCGGCTCGGCCTCCGCGTTGCGCTGCGGACTGGATTTCTTCGGCCCCGACCATATCGTCTTCGCCAGCGATTGCCCGTTCGATCCCGAGGGAGGGCCGATGTTCATCCGCGAGGGCATCCGATCGATCGAGGCGCTCGGCCTTCCCGACGACGTCAAGCGGAAGATCTATTGCGAGAACGCGCGGTCGCTTCTCCAACCGTCGCGCGCCGCGGCGCCGTCCGCGCCGGAATGATCGCTGTCAGGGTGCAGGACTGCGCGTGTGTTCGTAGGCGCCCGCCACCTCCGAGAGGACGGAAAGCGCGAGCAGCCGCGCGTCCCGGGCATGTTCGATCAGACCGATGGGGCTGCGCACGCGCGCTATCTGGTCGTCGGTCGTGCCCCGCTCGGCCAGCAATTCCCGCCGGTTCTGGCGGGTTTGCTTGCCGCCGATCGCGCCGATGTAGAATGCGGGCGTCGCCAACGCCCACTCCAATATCGCCTGCTCCCATTCGTGATCGTGAAACAGCAGGATGACCGCCGTCCATTCGTCCACCGCGAGCCAGCGCGGCGCGCTGCCCAGGCCGAGTCCCTTGTCCGGACCCACGACCACGGAAGAGACGCCGAAGCCCGCCGCGAGCTTGGCGAGCCAATCGGCTTCGGGCCCCGCGCCGCAGATGACGAGGCGAAGCGACGGCCAATAGGAACGCTGCTGCAACAGGCTGGAATCGCCGACCGGCAGCGCCAGATCGGCGGACTGGCGCCGGTCCAGCCTTTCCACCGCCTGCGCGACGGCGCCGCGATCGGGCGCGGGATCGACGACGACGTCGAGCCCGGAGCCGCAAGGCAATCTGAAATCGATGATCGGCGAGCCTTGTCCGTATCGGATCGTGCGCGGCGGTCCCGACGCCGCGCGGATCGCCTGCGCCTGCGTCGCCAGCTCGCGCTCGAGGCATCCGTCGGATAGGCTGCCTACCGTCCCGCCGTCGGGCCCGACCGCCAATTGCGCCCCCAACCGCCTCGAGAAGCTGCCGTCGATGCCGACGATCGTGCACAACGCCGCCTGCGGCGTGGCATGCACGAAACGCAGCGCCATCTGATCCTCGTCGGTCGCATCCGAAAAGTCCGGTTTTCCCGTCGCGGAAATGGGCTGATCCAATGGAAGTCTCACTTTTCTCATCGTCGTCGGCGTCATTCGACGCTGTCGATCTTCGTTTTTCCGGTGGAAATCAAGCGTGCGGGACCGACCCGTCAGGGGAATCGCTTCAGGTTAACGCAGTTTCTGATGTGAGGAGTTTTTGGAGATAGTCTGGGTTGAGGTTGGCGAGTTTTCGTCTGACCTTGAGGCTATGCTTGTCGCCCTGAGCGCGCACCAGGTTCATGGCCATGTGTTTGACGACGGCCATGTTTTGCGGTCCTGATCCGGTTCGCAGGCGAGCCAGGTCATCGTGGAAGACGACATCGAGGACCCAGTGCAGCCGGTTTTCGATTCCCCAATGGGCGCGCACGGCGGCAGCGAAGGTTTTGGCGTCGAGCCTGGCCGAGGACAGATAGTAGCGTCGCTCATGCTCGATGCGGCCACTGCGTTCGACCTCGGTTTCGACCATGGCGATCATCGCCAGGTGCGGGAAGCGGGGTTCGTCGGGATAGCGTCGGTCGGAGATCAGCCAGTCGACCTCATGACAGACGAGGTGGCGCCTGATCTCGATCCGGCCATGATCCTTGCCGAGTGTCTCGAACGGCATTGAGACCATATCGGCGGGCGGGTCGGCGAAGAAGCGGACGACATCGTCATGGGTGGCGGGCCGGTTGGCCTTGAGCGCCAGCAGATAATCGCCGCCCTTTGCCACGATCGCCTCGGCGATCGCGCTCTGGGTGCCCATAGCGTCGATCGTCACCAGCGCGCCTCTGAGTTCCAGCCGCTCGAGCAGGCGCGGAATGGCGATGATCTCGTTCGATTTGTCATCGACCG
>DATFHP010000132.1:0-13901 GCA_035248285.1 Allosphingosinicella sp.
CTGCTCCCCCGGCCCGGGAACGCGCGCCGAAATATGGTTGTAGGTCAGCTCGTTAAGGCCGAAATGAGCGACCAGCCGGTAGCAAGCCGCCAAATCTACGCGCATCTGCCATTCGAGATCGCTGACGGCCCCGGGAGCCTGACCCGTGCCGAATTCCGCGCGGCGTATCAACGATACCATTCCATCCTCCTCGTCACGTCGTCACATCGAATAGCGCATTCTACGCGCCATATCGATTTTGGCGCTACGCAATTTGCGGGACTGAGGCCCCTACCTATCCAGCCCCTTCGGCAACAGCAAACTGGCATCTCCATAGCTGTAGAAGCGATACCCCCCCGCTACGGCGTGTGCGTAGGCATTCTTCATGGTTTCCAAGCCCATCAGCGCGGCGACCGGCATGAACAGTATCAGGATAAGTTTCTGTTTTTTCGATATTTTCTAACGCAATGGGTTTCGATTTCCGGCCCGTTTTTTGCTGTGACCCACCGACTTCCCATCCGGAGCGGATTGCCGGGCTGGCCAATTTTCCATCGGTGCAGGCCTTGGACAGGTTCTCACCCTGCCGGGTTACCCACCGATCACCCATTTGCAAAGGGAGGTACCCTTTGAAATGTGCGACCGGCGGGTTTGGGATGAATGCCCGATTTAGGGTGGAAAGTCGTCATTTGAGACTTTAGTTTCGTGGCAGGATGCAAGAAACTGTTACCCTCTGGAGGCCGGTCGGGCCGGACGAACTTCGCCTTATCGAAGAGTCGGGAATGAAGGGTTTTCCACCTCGCCTTCCCGAGCAGCCCATATTTTATCCTGTCACAACAGAAGAGTATGCGGTGAAGATCGCGCGTGATTGGAATGTGCCTGCAAGCGGATCGGGGTTCGTCACCCGTTTCGAAGTGCGAACCAATTTCCTCAGCCAATACGCCATCCAAGACGCCGGCGGCAGGGCGCATCGTGAGTATTGGATACCGGCCGAAGACCTCGATAGGTTCAACGACGCGATTGTCGGATTGATCGAGATTGCTCGAAGTTTTCCCTAATCGCATGGGCATGTGCTCATCGCCATCGTCAAGAAACGCCTCGCCCTGGACGCCAGCCTCTCCACAATCCTACAGTTGATCAGCGTCACCGCCTTCGAGAAAATCCCAATCGATCAACTGCTTAGCAAAAGCACGCCGCCAAATCAAAGCCACGATCCCGGCAACCAGCTGATTTTGTTCAGTGATTAACTGGACACCAGTGATTGTGTCCCCGCAAGTCCAAGGAGACGAGGCGATGGCCTTTACTCCCGTTTAGCCTCTGCATCCTAAGCGTACCGTAAGGCCCAATGAAAGGGTTCGACACTATGCTCTCTTATTTGATCGTCGCCCTGTTTATGGCGCCTGGACAGGCAGCGACGTGCCTTTCCCCGGAACTGATCAAGAGAGAGCAATTGTCGCGAGAAGGTATAAGAACCTTCCTGACGATCTCCGCGAGCGACTCCGAATTCAAGGCAAACTATGAGCTTTCGAGGTCCGTATATGCGAAACTCGAAGCGGCCGTTCATTCGGAAGATCCGAACTGGCCGCTGATCGAGCAATTGCAGGATGAAGAGAAACGCCTCGAGGCGGAGCAGATCAGACTTACTTACGAGCTGCAACTCCGAATCCTGCGTGCGCTCGCTCCTCGCAATCGAGCGATTTACCTACGTTCTATGTACGAGGATCAAGCCCATTCCGAGATTCTAATCAAACCTCTGAAGGAGAATCGCGAGCGCTCCGAAGCAGTTCGACGCGAGATATTGGCGATCGCCGACTGCCTCATTCCGGACGAGCCAAAATTGGAAGCACTGCTGGCCGAGGAAATGCGGCTCGAACTCAATCGGCGAACTCTTCTAGATGCTTGGAGGAACAGCCTTCAAGCCAATGATCCACCAGCGGAACGGATAGACAAACTGCGCCAGAGATATCGTAGCAGTCCTCCGCCAGTCATTAGCGTTCCGATCGCTTCTCCGTCTGCTCCGACGACGCAACAGAATCGGCCATGCAACTCGGCGGCTGGGCATGACCCAGCGTGCACGCCGAGCGATCCCCCACATTCTATCCGGCGCGCCAAGCCCATGGTCAAGCTTGAGGCACTCATCGACCCAGTGGAAGACTACCCTGCCAGGGCTGAGCGAAACCTCGAACAGGGTCTGGTGAAGCTCGATCTAACAGTCGGACCAAACGGCCGGGTGTCCAATTGCCGTGTGACCAGATCGAGCGGCTCCGATGCGCTCGATCAGACCAGTTGCCGCTTAATGCGGTCGAGGGCGCATTTCGTGCCGTTCGTCGATAAGCGAGGCCGAGCCGTCCCCGCGCAATATCGGCACACGATCAGGTGGAAATTGCCACCTCGCCTCATACAGCCGACCCGCTAAGAGCCTCACATTGGTTTGGGCTATCGCGGCAGCTGCATCTCGCTTGGCAACGTGACCGGAGGGTTGATCGAAGGCAGATGCACCTGCTTACGGAGAATGCTGATTCCGTTAGTGAGCTGGGCGAGCAGCATATGAAACAATTGCTCCGCTGCGGGCGCTGCCCGGAAATCCTGCTTCGAGAACTTGAGCGGATAGATTTCAACTAAGCCTCGGCTGCCCATGCTGCTCACTCTCCTTAGACCAATCTAGGGCACGCAGCGGTAGTCGGCGGCACTCCACCCTTCTTTGCCCTTCTCCAATACTACTTTTTTAGACGGACATTCCTCTGCTGCCGTTCGCTCGGCGTGATAGATGTCCTGTTGCGCGAGAATTATCGTTTTGCGTTCTTCCCTCATAAAACTTTCAATTTGTTCCGCTATGACGCACAGCACAGCCTGATAGGCTCGATAGCAGTGAAGTGAACAGGATTGACTTCATCTCAACGTCCTCTTTTCAACCAAGCGTCCCACCTTTCACCCTCGACGCAGTAGCCCTCCTTACACATAGCCGACTGGTCCAGGACCTGACGGACTTGCTCGGCCATGGTGCAATCACTTGCGGCTGTCGCGCGGAATATGATCTTATGCGGAGGGATTTCTTGGTGCGTGAGTTCTAGCCATTGTTTAAGTTCCGCCAGATCAACGTGTCTGCCTTCCCATTGAATCTCCCCATCGGGCTTCACGCTGAGATCCCACCCGTGGAATCCTTCGATTGAATATCCAGGGGGTGCAAATCGCCAGGCGCGAGGTTTCGCGACGCATTGATGGCAACCCGTTTGAATGCCACTCGCAAAGAATATGATGACCACAGCGAGTGGGAAGAAGGCGCGATGTTTCACCAGTCTCGGATACTATTGCAATCAAGGCAGCAACAAGCTCGCATCGCCATAACTGTAAAAGCGATACCCGCCTTCGATTGCGTGCGCATAGGCCTTCTTCATCGTCTCCAACCCCATCAGCGCGCTGACCAGCATGAACAGCGTCGATCGCGGTAAGTGGAAATTGGTCATCAACCCGTCGATCGCGCGGAACATGTAGCCGGGGGTGATGAAGATGGCGGTGTCGCCTTCGAACGCGGCGATCCTCCCCTGCTCGTCCGCGGCGCTTTCGAGCAGGCGCAGGGCGGTGGTGCCGACGGCGATGATGCGGCCGCCGGCGGCGCGGCGCGCGTTGAGACGCGCCGCGGTCGCGGCGTCGATGCGGCCCCATTCGCCGTGCATGACATGGTCGGCCGTGTCTTCGGCCTTGACCGGAAGGAAGGTGCCGGCGCCGACGTGCAGGGTCAGCATCTCGTGCGCGACGCCTGCCGCGTCGAGCGATCGCATCAGTGCCGGCGTGAAGTGGAGCGCGGCGGTCGGTGCGGCCACCGCCCCCGCCTCGCGCGCGAACATGGTCTGATAGTCGCTGCGGTCGCTTTGGTCGGCGGCGCGCTTTCCGGCAATATAGGGCGGCAGCGGCATGCGACCCGCGCGCTCGAGCAGCAGCTCGACCGGCTCGTCGCCTTCGAACGTCAGCAGCATCGTCCCGTCCGCCGCTTTGTCTTCCGCCAACGCCCGGACATCGCCTTCGAACGCGATGCGATCGCCGTCGCGCACACGCCTGGCGTTGCGAAGAAAGGCGCGCCAGGCGCGGGGCCCCTCCCTCTTGTGGAGCGTCGCCCCCACCGACGCCTCGCCGCGCCTGCCCTCCAGCTGCGCGGGGATCACCTTGGTGTCGTTGAAGACCAGCACGTCCCCCGCCCGAAGCATCGAAGGCAGATCGGTGACGACCCGGTCCTGCATCCCGCCGGGACGGACCAGCAGCAGCCTGGCGCTGTCGCGCGGCGAGGCCGGACGAAGCGCGATCCGGTCGGCGGGAAGGTCGAAATCGAACAGGTCGACGCGCATGGTGCGACCAGACCCGCGAGCGGCCTGTTCGTGCAATGCTTTTATTGTGGAGCGGCCGGTGCCTGCGGGCCCGCCGCATCGGCCGGCGGCGGAGCCGGTGTGGTGGAAGGCGCCTCCGGCCCGGCGGGCGCCGGCGCCGACGGCGGCGGAGCTGCCGAAGGCGGCGGCGGCGGCACCTGGTCGGCTGCGATCGAGGCTTGCAGGATCTTGGAAGGGTTGGCGGGCGGCTCGCCTTTCTCGATCGCATCGACATAGGCCATGCCGCTGATCACCCGGCCGAACGCGGTATATTTGCCGTCGAGCGTGAAGCGCGGCGCCAGCATGATGAAGAACTGGCTGTTGGCGCTGTTGGGCGCCTGCGCACGCGCCATAGAGACGGTGCCCCGCACGTGCGGCAACGCGTTGAACTCGGGCTCCAGATCGGGGAGCGTCGAGCCCCCCTCGCCCGTGCCCTTGGGATCGCCGGTCTGGGCCATGAACCCGTCGATCACGCGGTGAAAGATCAGGCCGTCGTAGAAATGCTGCCGCGCCAGCGTCTTGATCCGTTCGACGTGGTGCGGCGCGACGTCGGGACGAAGCTGGATCGCCACCCGGCCGCCGGTCGAGAGATCCAGCAGCAGCACATTTTCGGGGTCGACCGGCGGCGTCGGCGGTGCATCGGGAACCTGTGCCGCGACCATGGTTGCGAACAGCAGCGCCATCAGCGCGCCGAGCAGTGATTTCAGTCGCATGCGAGGACCCCGTGAGATGACCGGCCAGACAGAGCAGGATGCGAAAAAGTGGGAACCGGCTTTCTCGCCAAAAATCCTGCGACGACAGATATTGCTAAAGCGCGCTTGTGCTTGCGCGCGGCTGAACGATCAAGAGCCTTTCACTCCGATCTCGCTGACTCGGGTCCGCACATCCTCGGCGACGGCCGGCGTCACGAACTTGGCGACATTGCCGCCGTAAAGGGCGATTTCCTTGACGAGCCGCGACGCGATCGGCTGCAACGAGACGTCGGCCATCAGGAAAACCGTCTCGACACGGTCGTTCAGCTGCTGGTTCATGCCCGCCATCTGATATTCATATTCGAAGTCGGAAACCGCGCGCAGGCCGCGGATGATTATCGTCGCGCGCGCGCGCTCGGCAAAATCCATCAGCAGCGAATCGAAGCTCACCACCTCGATCTCGCCCGCGATGCCGGCAATTTCGCGCCGGACCATGGCCATGCGCTGGTCGACGCTGAACATCGGCGATTTGGATGGGTTCGTGGTTACGCCGATCACGAGCCGGTCCACCAGCTTCGCGCCGCGCCGGATGATGTCCATATGTCCCAGCGTGATCGGGTCGAACGTGCCGGGATAGACGCCTGTGCGCATCCTCATCTCCTTGGGACCTGCCTCTCGCTGGAAGCCATTCTAATGATCGCGCTCGATGGCGAAGCGGGCGATCGCGCGCAACGGATCGGCTTCGGGGCCGAAGCTGTGTAGGAAATCCACCGCCTGCTCGACCAGCAGGCCGGCCTGCTGGCGCGCGCGTTCGGCGCCGAGCAGCGAGACAAAGGTCTCCTTGCCCGCGGCCTTGTCTTTTTTGACGCGCTTTCCGGTCTTGGCCTCTTCGCCCTCCGCGTCGAGCAGATCGTCGGTGATCTGGAAGGCAAGGCCGACGTCGCGCGCATAGCCGCGCAACCTCGCCCTGCCCTCAACCGGCACGCGTCCCATGATCGCGCCGGCTTCGAGGCAGAAGCCGATCAGCGCTCCGGTCTTGAGCTGTTGCAGGCGGGTTACGGCAGCGAGATCGAGCGAGGACGTCGTCGCCATCAGATCCATCATCTGGCCGCCGGCCATTCCGGCCGGCCCGGCGGCGCGGGCAAGCTCGGCCACGAGTTCGATACGAACGAACGGATCCTCGTGCGTGGCATCGCTCGCGAGCACCTCGAAGGCGAGCGCATGGAGCGCGTCGCCGGCCAGGATCGCGGTGCTTTCGTCATAGGCGCAGTGCAGCGCCGGCTTGCCATGCCTGAGGTCATCGTCGTCCATGCACGGCAGATCGTCATGGATCAGCGAATAGACATGGATGCATTCGACCGCGAGCCCCGCTCTCAGCGCGCGGCTGCAATCGACGTGATAAAGGGCGCAGGCGGCCGCGACGAGCAGCGGCCTCAGCCGCTTGCCGCCGCCGATCGCGGCGTAGCGCATTGCCTCGTAGAGTGTGACGCGGCCGTCGGGCGGCGATGCCAGCAACTCGCCGAACGAAGCGTCGATGTCGCGCCGGATGCGGATGAACGCCGAGTCGAGGCTGAATGACTGCGCGTCCATGCGCGCCTCATTCGCCGTCAAGGGCAGTCGTGCCGCTGGGACTTCCGTCACGACCGAGCTGGATCTTGTCGATACGCGCCTGCGCCGCCTGCAGCCGAGCCTCGCATTGCTGCTTGAGGCGGTCGCCTTCGCCGTACAGCATGATCGACTCGTCGAGCGACGCCTCGCCGCTTTCGAGCTTGCGGACGATTTCCTCGAGCCGCTTGAGCGCTGCTTCGAACGAAAGCTCGGAAATGGCATCGGCAGGGTCGGACATGAGTCCAAGCATTGGCCCCGCCGCCCGCAGGGGTCAAGCAGCGGCGCACGAGGGTCCGAACCGTGGACCCAATTCAGCGCTTGAAGGGGTCGACGAAGGCTTCCTGCTGCGAAGCCGGCTCTGGCGCTGCTTCGCCCGCTAGCTCGGCAGCGTGGGCGGCCTCGGCGTCGCGCACCGCCGCCTCGCGCTCCCTGCGCAGTTCGTCGATCAGCGCCTCGCGATCGCCATCGAGCCGCATATCCTGCTGTGGCGCCTCGATCCCGGCCGCCTTGGCGGCCTTGGCGACCACCGCGTCCAGCTCGCGCTGTGAGCACAGGCCGAGCGTGACCGGGTCCTTGGGCTGGATATTGGCGATGTTCCAATGGGTGCGGTCGCGGATCGCGGCGATCGTGGTGCGCGTCGTTCCGATCAGCCTGGAAATCTGCCCGTCCGTGACCTCGGGATGGTTGCGGATGATCCAGGCAATACCGTCGGGCTTGTCCTGGCGCTTCGAAACCGGCGTGTAACGCGGCCCCTTGGTGCGCCGGACCTGATCGGGCTCCTTGTGCATCCGCAGCGCGTAGCCGGGGTCTTGCTGGCCTCGATCGATTTCTTCCTGCGTCAGCTCGCCGGCCCGAATCGGGTCGCGCCCGGTCAATTTGGTGGCAGCGGTATCGTCGGCGATCGCTTGTACTTCGAGGATATGCAGGCCGCAGAAAGCAGCGATCTGCTCGAACGTGAGCGCGGTGTTGTCGACCAGCCACGAGGCGGTCGCATGGGGCATAAGCGGCTGGGCCACGGCATTCTCCAAAAACAATAAGGGCCGCCCCTCACGGAGCGGCCGAAGCATGCCAGATGCCTTAGTCCAGCGGGCCATCAAGGGCAAGACAGGAGGCTTGGGTCCCTGCGAAGGATGAACCTATCGTCATGAGTCCCCTCGTTTCGTCATTCCCGCGAACGCGGGAATCCAGCTTTCTCATCGGCTCGCGTGACGCCATTTCACCGATCAGGCATTGATCGTATCAAACAAGTCGTTCCAATCGCGATTTTCGCGCTCGATCAGTTCTATCTTCCATTCCCGGTGCCATTTCTTGAGAGCTTTCTCGCGAGCTATGGCTTCCTCGATGGTGGGGTATTCCTCGATGTATACGAGCTCCTGCACTTCATATCGTGCCACAAAGCCCTCCGGCTGCGTCTTATGCTGCCAGATACGCGCTCGGATATCGGCAGTAACGCCAATATAGATCGTGCCGCGGTAACGGTTTGCGAGAATGTATACCCAGCCGCCGCGCATCAGGAGGAAAGCTGGATGCTCGCATATGCGAGCATGACGGAAGGAGCCGTTACGCGCGTCACCCCACCTCGAGCACGATCTTTCCGACATGACCGCCCGCCTCCATGCGACGGTGCGCTTCCGCCGCCTGCTCGAGCGGGAACACGCTGTCGATGACCGGCTTGAGCCGCCCCTCCTCGACGAAAGGCCACACGGTGCGCGCGATCTCGTCGGCGACCATCGTCTTGAATTCGATCGAGCGCGCCCGCAACGTCGATCCGGTGAGCGTCAGCCGCCGCCGCATCACCTCCCAGATCGCGATCTCGGCCTTGGCGCCCCTCTGCACGGCGATCGAGACATGACGCCCGTCCTCGGCGAGACAGGCGAGGTTGCGCGGCAGGTAATCGCCGCCGACCATGTCGAGCACCGCTTCGACACCGCGCCCGCCGGTGATCGCCTTGACCTCCTCGACGAAATCCTTGGTCTTGTAGTTGATCGCATGCGCGGCGCCGATTTCGAGTGCGCGGGCGCATTTCTCGTCCGAGCCGCAGGTAACGATGACATTGAGGCCGAACAGCGCACCGAGCTGGATCGCCATCGTCCCGATTCCGCTGGTGCCGCCGTGGACCAGCAGGCTGTCCCCCTCGACGGCATAGGCACGCTCGAACACGTTGGTCCAGACCGTGAAAAGCGTTTCGGGCAAAGCGCCTGCCTCGTTGAGACTCAGCGCGGCCGGCACCGGCAGGCACTGGCCGGCAGGCGCCGCACAATATTGCGCATAAGCGCCGCCCGCGACCAGCGCGCACACCTGCTGGCCAATGAGATGGGGGTCGGCACCCTCGCCCGCCGCGACGATCGTGCCGGCCGCTTCGAGGCCAAGGATGGTCGGCGCTCCGGGCGGCGGCGGATATTTGCCCTCGCGCTGCACCACGTCGGGCCGGTTGACGCCCGCGGCTGCGACCCGAATCAGATATTCGCCCGGTCCCGCGGCCGGCACGGGACGCTCGACAGCGGCCAGCACGTCGGCGCCCCCTGGCCGGTCGGGATCGATCGCCATCATGGTCGAAGGCAAGGTGTTCATTTGGCCACGCTCCGGAGCAATTCGGTCCTATAGGAGCCACACATGTTGACACAAGCGGCGTCGCGGTGGAGTTTGGATCCATGGATCTGGAAGAGCTGTTTCCGGACAAGCCAGGCGATCCGCTCACGCTGCTGACGCGGCAGGATCTGGATCCGCTTTCGGTCGAGGAGCTCGAGGCGCGCGTCGCGACCCTCGAGGGTGAGATCGCTCGCATCAAGGCAAAGATCGAAGCTGCCGTTAATCACCGCGCAAGCGCCGATGCGTTATTCAAGAAATGATGGCGTGCGGTATGCGACATATGTTTTTATCATCCAGATCAGTCAGGTGCTTGATGCCGGGGCGAGGCGGCACGACATTGGAACCAAGTCACCGCCCGCCAAGTCGCCTTTCGTAGGTGTTGCGGGCGCGAAGGAGTAAGAAATGCCGTCATTTGCCCGCGAACTCGAACAGACGCTGCACACCGCCCTAGCGGAGGCGAGCAGTCGCCGTCACGAATATGCCACGCTCGAGCATCTGCTGCTGGCGCTCATCGAGGATGTCCATGCCTCCAAGGTGATGTCGGCCTGCGGCGTCGAGTTGAACGATTTGCGCGAAGCCGTTCGCCTCTATCTCGACAATGAACTCGAATCGCTCAAGGTCGAAGGCGAGACCGATCCGTCGCCGACCAGCGGCTTCCAGCGCGTCGTCCAGCGCGCAATCCTCCATGTCCAGTCGTCCGGACGGGACGAAGTCACCGGTGCCAACGTGCTCGTGGCCTTGTTCTCGGAACGCGAGAGCTATGCGGTCTATTTCCTCCAGCAGCAGGATATGAGCCGCCTCGACGCGGTGAGCTACATCAGCCACGGCGTCGGCAAGGGTGAGACTGCCAGCGAGGCGCCCGAGGTCAAGGGCACCGAGGAGTCGTCGAAGGACGAAAGCAAGAAGAAGAGCGAGAGCGCGCTCAAGCAGTTCACCGTGAACCTGAACGAGAAGGCGCAGAACGGCCGCGTCGACCCGCTGATCGGACGCGGGCCCGAGGTCGACCGCACCGTTCAGATCCTCTGCCGCCGCTCCAAGAACAACCCGCTCTATGTCGGCGATCCCGGCGTCGGCAAGACGGCGATCGCCGAAGGCCTGGCGCGCAAGATCATCGAAGGCGACGTTCCCGAAGTGCTGCTGCCTGCGGTGATCTACGCGCTCGACATGGGCGCCCTGCTTGCCGGCACACGCTATCGCGGCGATTTCGAGGAACGCCTGAAGGCGGTCGTGACCGAGCTCGAGAAGCTGCCCGACGCGATCCTGTTCATCGACGAGATCCATACGGTCATCGGCGCCGGCGCGACGAGCGGCGGCGCGATGGACGCGTCCAACCTGCTGAAGCCGGCGCTGTCGGGAGGAACCATCCGCTGCATCGGATCGACCACCTACAAGGAGTTCCGCAACCATTTCGAGAAGGACCGGGCACTGCTCCGGCGCTTCCAGAAGATCGACGTCAACGAACCGACCGTGGAGGACACGATAAAGATCCTCGCCGGACTGCGCTCGGCGTTCGAGGAGCATCACCACGTCAAATATACGCCCGACGCGATCAAGGCCGCGGTCGAGCTTTCGGCCCGCTACATCAACGACCGCAAGCTGCCCGACAAGGCGATCGACGTGATCGACGAAGTCGGCGCCTCGCAGATGCTGGTGCCGCCGCACAAGCGCAAGAAAATCATCACGACCAAGGACGTGGAGGCGGTGATCTCGACGATGGCGCGAATCCCGCCCAAGAGCGTCTCGACCGACGACAAGAAGGCGCTGGAGCATCTCGGTCGCGACCTGAAGCGCGTCGTATTCGGCCAGGACAAGGCGATCGAGGTGCTGGCGTCGGCGATCAAGCTGTCGCGCGCGGGGCTGCGTGATCCCGACAAGCCGATCGGCAATTATCTGTTTTCGGGCCCCACCGGTGTCGGCAAGACCGAGGTCGCGCGCCAGCTGGCGAGCATCATGGGCATCCCGCTGCAGCGTTTCGACATGTCGGAATATATGGAGCGGCATTCGGTGAGCCGCCTGATCGGCGCGCCCCCGGGCTATGTCGGCTACGATCAGGGCGGGTTGCTGACCGACGCCGTCGACCAGCATCCGCACAGCGTGCTGCTGCTCGACGAGATCGAGAAGGCGCATCCCGACCTGTTCAACATCCTGCTCCAGGTCATGGACAACGGCAAGCTGACCGACCACCACGGCAAGACGGTCGATTTCCGCAACGTGATCCTGATCATGACCACCAATGCGGGTGCCAGCGACATGGCGCGCGAAAGCGTCGGCTTCGGCAACATGACGCGCGAGGGCGAGGACGAGGAAGCGATCAAGCGCATGTTCACGCCCGAGTTCCGCAACCGTCTCGATGCGGTGGTTCCATTCAGCTATCTGCCACCCGAAGTGGTCGCGCGCGTGGTCGACAAGTTCATCCTCCAGCTGGAGCTGCAGCTTGCCGACCGCAACGTCCACATCAGCCTCGATGACGAGTCGAAGCGGTGGCTGACCAGCCGCGGCTACGACAGGCTGTACGGCGCGCGGCCGATGGGGCGGCTGGTCCAGGAAAAGATCAAGCAGCCGCTGGCCGAGGAATTGCTGTTCGGCAAGCTCATCCACGGCGGCGAGGTCAAGGTCCGGATCAAGGACAATGCGCCTTCGTTCGAAGTCATCTCCGCCCCGCCCAGGGCGGCGCGCAAAAAGGGCAAGAAGAAGGTCGAGGACCAGCCCGAAGAACAGGCCTGAGCGAGACCTGGTCGCCGAGCCGGGCGGCCCAGAACGGGCTCTGAACCCCTGATCGACTTCGCGGACTGCAATTTGACCACCAAGGGATGGGAGCAGGGGTGCGATCGGGTCCAATCGCACCCTGCTCCGGATGTAACGGATCGCCGCGCCCTCGCGACGATTCTTCGCAGTTGACTCTTGCAGGGGGCGAAGAGCCGGTAGATCACGCCCCTGAAAACCACAGGAGCGCAGCCATGACAGATCTGGTTTTCTATACCCATCCCATGTCCCGCGGCCGCACCGCGCGCTGGATGCTGGAAGAGGTCGGCCAGCCCTATGACACGGTCATCCTCGCATTTGAGGCGAGCATGAAGTCGCCCGATTATTTGGCGATCAACCCGATGGGCAAGGTCCCGGCGATCAAGCACGGCGACACCGTGGTGACCGAAACCGCCGCGATCTGCGCCTATTTGGCGGATGCTTTTCCGGAAGCCGGTCTCGCGCCGCCGCTCGGAGACGAGCGGCGCGGCCCCTATTTCCGCTGGTTCTTCTTCGCCGCCGGGCCGATCGAGGCGGTGATAACCGGCAAGGCCATGAACCTGCTGGCCCCGCCCGAGAAAAAGCGCATGGCGGGCTATGGCAGCTACGACGAGACCGTCGACGCCATCGAGCAGGCGGTGCGGGGCGGACGCTATTTGTGCGGGGACAGCTTTACCGCGGCGGATCTCTACGTCGGGGCGCTGATCGGCTGGGGGCTGGCTTTCAAGCTGCTTCCGGACCGTCAATCCTTCACCGATTATGTCGCACGGCTGGAAGCCCGGCCGGCCTACCAGCGCGCAATGCAGATCGACGACGACGCGCGGATGCAATTGGAGAAGGCCTGAGCATGGATCCGTTGAAAGCGGCCGCGATCGCTCTTTATGACCGCTATACGCACGAGGGAATGCATCGCCGCGATTTCATGGCTGCACTGACCAGGCTGGCCGGAAGCGCCGCGGCGGCCAACGCGCTGCTGCTGGGGATCGCCGCCAGTCCCGCCGCTGCGGCCCAGACCGACCCGAAGGATCCGGCGCTGATCATTCGCAAGGGCCCGCTTGGGCTCGAGGGGCGGAGGCTCGACGGCTATGTCGCGACGCCCAAAGCCGCGCGCGGCAAGAAGATCGCCGCGATTTTGGTCGTGCATGAAAATCGTGGGCTCAATCCTCATATCGAGGACGTCGCACGCCGCATCGCCCTGGCCGGCTATTTCGCGGTCGCGCCCGACTTTCTCAGCGCGGCCGGCGGAACGCCGTCCGACGAGGATCGGGCGCGCGAGGCGATCGCCGGGCTCGATCTGGCCGCGAGCGTCCGCGACGCCGTCGCCGAACTCGATCATCTGCACGGTCTTGGCCACAACAATGGCAAGGTCGGCGCGATCGGCTTTTGCTGGGGCGGAGCCTTCGTCAACCGGCTCGCGGTCGCGGCAGGCTCGAAACTCGACGCCGGCGTCGCTTATTACGGTCCCGCGCCCGATCCTGCCGAAGCCGCCAAGGTCAAGGCGCCGCTGCTGCTCCACTACGCCGGCTTGGATGAGCGCGTGAATGCAACCGGCAAGCCCTGGGTCCAGGCACTGCAGAGGGTCGGCGCGACGGTCGAGGCCTACAGCTATCCAGGCGTCAACCATGCCTTCAACAACGACACCTCACCGGATCGCTACAACAAGGCGGCCGCCGATCTGGCGTGGCGACGTACGATCGCCTTCTTCAAGCGCGAGCTGGGGTAAAAAAAGGCCCGGCGGTTTCCCGCCGGGCCTGATCTTTGGCCTCCGACCCCTGCGTCAGAGTGATTTCGAGCGAGATGGAATGAGCTGGCCGCCGTGCCCCCGGCACGGCTGCCGATTGCCGGGGGCAATCGGCACCTGCTCATTCTGGCGGCTCGGAATGCGCCGGGTCCGAAGCTGGCGGGGCCAGCTTCGGACCCAAGCACGGCAATCAAA
>DATFHP010000133.1:0-10652 GCA_035248285.1 Allosphingosinicella sp.
CCGGCGCAGTCCAAGGTTGACACGGGCGCGGCGACCTTTAAGGGCGGCGGCGGGCCACGCCGTCCCAACGCGGCGCGTGCTCTCTGCGAGGAGAGTTTGGAAATGACGACCACTTCACCGGATGCCTCCGGCGCACTTGCGCGCGGCGGCAAGCCGATCACCCGCCCCGATCGCCCCTTTTTCTCGTCGGGCCCGTGCGCCAAGCCGCCGGGCTGGGCGCCCGAGCATCTCGCCATCGGCTCCTTGGGCCGCTCCCACCGCTCGAAGCTCGGCAAGGCGCGGCTCGCTTATGCGATCGAGCTGACCCGCAAGGTGCTGCGAGTCCCCGACGATTACCGCATCGGCATCGTTCCCGGCTCCGACACCGGCGCGGTCGAGATGGCGATGTGGAGCATGCTCGGCGCACGTCCGGTGACGGTGCTGGCCTGGGAGAGCTTCGGCGAAGGCTGGGTCACCGACGCAGCCAAGCAGCTCAAGCTCGATCCGACGATCGTCAAGGCGGACTATGGCGCGCTCCCCGATCTTGCCGCGGTCGACCCGGCCAGCGACGTCGTCTTCACCTGGAACGGCACGACCTCCGGCGTGCGCGTCCCGAACGGCGACTGGATCAGCGACGCGCGCGGAGGCCTCACCATCACCGATGCGACCTCGGCCTGCTTCGCCCAGGACCTGCCGTTCGAGAAGCTCGATGTCGTCACCTACAGCTGGCAGAAGGTGCTCGGCGGCGAGGGCGGGCACGGCGTGCTGATCCTCAGCCCGCGCGCGGTCGAGCGGCTCGAAACCTACGTGCCCGACCGGCCGCTCCCCAAGCTCTTCCGCATGACCAAAGGCGGCAAGCTGATCGAAGGCATCTTCCATGGCGAGACCATCAACACGCCATCGATGCTCGCGGTCGAGGACTATATCTATGGGCTCGAATGGGCATCGGGCGCCGGCGGGCTCTCGGCCTTGATCGCGCGCTCCAACGCCAATGCCGCGGCGCTCGATTCGTGGGTACGGGCCACCGACTGGGTCGAGCATCTCGTCGCCGATCCGGCGATTCGCTCGAACACGAGCGTGTGCCTCAAATTCGCCCCCGGCGCGGTGCCGGGTCTCGACGCCGACGCGCAGGCCGCTCTGGTCAAGAAGATGGCGTCGCTGCTCGAGGCCGAAGGCGCGGCCTATGACATCGCTTCGTATCGCGACGCGCCCCCCGGCATTCGCATCTGGTGCGGGGCCACGATCGAGAGCCAGGACATCGAGGCGCTCGGCCCCTGGCTCGACTGGGCCTTTCACGAGGCGCGCTCGGCCTGACGACCGGCGCCGCGCGCGGCCACGCCTCCCCTACCCCTTTTTGTCCGGGCGACGCCCCGGGTGACGGAGACTGAAATGCCCAAAGTGCTGATTTCCGATCAGATGGATCCCAAGGCGGCGGAGATATTCCGCGCCAGAGGGATCGAGGTCGACGAGAAGACCGGCCTTTCCAAGGACGAGCTGATCGCCATCATCGGCGACTATGACGGCCTTGCGATACGTTCCGCGACCAAGGTCACCAAGGAAGTGCTGGAGGCGGCGACCAAGCTGAAGGTCGTCGGCCGCGCCGGCATCGGCGTCGACAATGTCGACATAGCCGCGGCGACGGCGAAGGGCGTGGTGGTAATGAATACGCCGTTCGGCAATTCGATCACCACCGCCGAACATGCGATCGCGCTGATGTTCGCGCTGGCCCGCGAGCTTCCCGCCGCCGACACCTCCACCCAGGCCGGCAAATGGGAGAAGAACCGCTTCATGGGCGTCGAGCTGACCAACAAGACGTTGGGGCTGATCGGCGCCGGCAACATCGGCTCGATCGTCGCCGACCGCGCGCTGGGCCTGCGGATGAAAGTGGTCGCCTACGATCCCTTCCTGTCGCCCGAACGCGCGATCGACCTCGGCATCGAGAAGGTCGAGCTGGACGAGCTGCTCCGGCGCGCCGACTTCATAACCCTGCACACCCCGCTCACCGACCAGACGCGCAACATATTGAGCCGCGAGAATCTGGCGAAGACGCGCAAGGGGGTGCGGATCATCAATTGCGCACGCGGCGGCTTGATCGACGAGACGGCGCTGAAGGACATGCTCGAGAGCGGACATGTCGCCGGCGCCGCGCTCGACGTGTTCACCGAAGAGCCCGCCAAGGCGAATCCGTTGTTCGGCGCGCCCGGGCTGGTGGCGACGCCGCATCTCGGCGCATCGACCACCGAGGCCCAGGTCAATGTGGCGATCCAGGTCGCCGAGCAGATGTCCGACTTCCTCGTCAACGGCGGCGTCACGAATGCGCTCAACATGCCGGCGCTGTCGGCCGAGGAAGCCCCCAAGCTTCGGCCCTATATGGCGCTCGCCGAGCAGCTCGGCAGCCTCGTCGGCCAGCTCGCGCACGGCTCGATCGCGGGCCTGTCGATCGAGACCGAAGGCGCGGCGGCGGACCTCAACATGAAGCCGATCGTCGGCGCCGTGCTCGCCGGCTTCATGCGCGTCCATTCGGACACGGTGAACATGGTCAACGCTCCGCTCCTCGCCAAGGAGCGCGGCCTCGACGTGCGCGAAGTGCGGCACGACCGCGAGGGCGACTATCACACGCTCATTCGCGTCGTCGCCCACACGCAGGCCGGCGAACGCAGCGTCTCGGGCACGCTGTTCGGCAACGGCGCGCCGCGGCTGGTCGAGCTGTTCGGAATCAAGGTCGAGGCCGAGCTGCAGGGCGAGATGATCTACATCGTCAACGAGGATCGGCCGGGCTTCATCGGCCGGGTGGGAACCACGCTCGGCGAGGCCGGCGTCAACATCGGCACTTTCCAGCTGGGCCGCCGCAAGGCGGGCGGCGAGGCGGTTCTGCTGCTTTCGGTCGACAGCCATGTCGAGCCGAACCTGGTCATGCAGATCGGCGCGCTGCCGGGTGTGAAGCAGGTCAGACCGCTGCGGTTCTGAAGCTCCCGCCGCAACCGCAGAGGCCGGCGCGTCGACCCCGGCCGTCGTGGAAACGAGCGCGCCCGGTTGCGTTGGAAACTGGACGCGCCGAACGCCGCATTCTAGAGCGCAGGCGGTCGTTCAAAAGGAATTTTGCTTGGCGAATGTAACCGTCATTGGCGGCCAGTGGGGCGACGAAGGCAAGGGCAAGATCGTCGACTGGCTGGCAAGCCGCGCCGACGTCGTCGTCCGCTTCCAGGGCGGCCACAATGCCGGCCATACGCTGGTGATCGGCAACCAGACCTACAAGCTCTCGCTGCTCCCTTCCGGCATCGTGCGCGGCACCTTGTCGGTGATCGGCAACGGCGTGGTGCTCGATCCCTGGGCGTTCCGCGACGAGGTCGAGAAGCTGGCCAGCCAGGGCGTCACCGTCACTCCGGACAAGCTCCAGATCGCCGACAGCTGCCCGCTGATCCTGCCGATCCACCGCGATCTCGATGCGCTGCGCGAGGATGCGAGCGGCAAGGGCAAGATCGGCACCACGCGGCGCGGGATCGGTCCGGCCTATGAGGACAAGGTCGGGCGCCGCGCCATCCGGCTCTGCGACCTTGCCCATCTCGACGATCTCGGGCCGCAGCTCGATCGCCTCTGCGCGCATCACGACGCGCTTCGTGCCGGCTTCGGCGAGGGCCCTGTGGATCGGGCGCGGCTGAAGGCCGAACTGGCGGAGATCGCCGGCTTCGTCCTGCCGTTCGCGCAGCCGGTGTGGCTGACCCTCAACCAGGCCAAGGCGCGCGGCGACCGGATCCTGTTCGAAGGCGCGCAAGGCGTGCTGCTCGATGTCGATCACGGCACCTATCCGTTCGTCACCTCGTCGAACACCGTCGCGGGAACGGCGGCCGGAGGCACCGGCCTGGGCCCTGCCGCGACCGGCTTCGTGCTCGGCATCGTCAAGGCCTATACGACGCGGGTCGGCTCCGGTCCGTTTCCGACCGAGCTCGAGGACGAGATCGGCCAGCGGCTCGGCGAGCGCGGCCACGAATTCGGCACCGTCACGGGAAGGAAGCGCCGCTGCGGCTGGTTCGACGCGGTGCTCGTCCGCCAGTCCTGCGCCGTCTCGGGCGTGACCGGGATCGCGCTGACCAAGCTCGACGTGCTCGACGGGCTCGACCAGATCCGGATCTGCACCGGCTACCGGATCGGCGAACGGTCGCTCGATCATTTCCCTTCCTATGCCGGGGACCAGGCGGCGATCGAGCCGGTCTACGAGACCGTCGAGGGCTGGGCCCAATCGACCGCCGGCGCGCGCAGCTGGGCGCAGCTGCCGGCACAGGCGGTCAAATATATCCGGCGCATCGAGGAACTGATCCAATGTCCGGTCGCTCTGGTTTCGACCAGCCCGGAGCGGGAGGATACGATCCTGGTCCGCGATCCTTTCGCGGATTGAGGTCCCGAACGAGCCATGAGCCTTCGCGAAGCCACTGGCCTGCTTCCCCGCATCGGCGAGACGCTGGTCGTCGGCGCCTCGGGCCGGTCCTTTGCCGATTGGACCGCGCTGCTCGCCTTCGGCGCGGTGCAATGGCCGTGGCTGCTGCGCAGCCTCCACGGCGGGCGTCCGGCGGACAAGAAGGCGCTGCTCGAGCGGCTCGACCTTCCCGCCGACGCGCTCCCCAATCTGGGCAGCTGGAAGGCGGACGTCGGCCTGCTGACGCTGCTCGCCGATCATGTCCTCGCCCATCGCCCGCGCCTGATCGTCGAATTCGGCGCCGGCGCCTCGACGCTCATCCTCGCGCGCGCGCTCGAGATCGCCGGCGGCGGCACCCTGATCAGCTTCGACCAGCATTCCGATTTCATCGAAGCGACCGGCGAATGGCTGGCCGATTACGGACTCGCCGCCGACCTTCGCGCCGTGCCGCTGCGGCCGGCGCCCCCCGGCTGGCCGGGCCTGTGGTACGACCACGGGCCGCTGCCGTCGGACATCGATCTGATGCTGATCGACGGACCGCCCTGGACCATCCATCCGCTCACCCGCGGCGGCGGCGCTTCGCTGTTCGGCCAGATCGCGCCGGGCGGCACCGTCATCCTCGACGACGCCGCGCGCCCCGGCGAGCGCATGGTCGCACGGCGCTGGCGCCGCGACTGGCCCGATTTCGATTTCCGGCTTTGGACCGGCGGGACCAAGGGCACGCTGATCGGGACGCGGGAGGCAATCACGCCTTCTTGCGGATGAACTGTCCGATCTGGCTCAAATAATCCATCTTGCCGATCTCGACGCCCTGCTGGCGGAGGATGTCGTAAGCGGTCACCGCATGGAAATAGAAATTGGGCAGCGACAAGGCGGTGATGAAATGCGCTCCGTCCATCTCGATCACCATATCGTCGGGCAGATCGATACGGCATTCGCGCCGTTCCGCGCCATCGAAGGCGTCGGCGGGACAGGAGCGGATAGAGTCGATGGTGCGCTTGATCTGGTCCTTGAGATCGGGAAGCGTCGCCTTGGCCTCCTCCCGCTCGGCAGGGCCGGCCCCGGTCAGCCGCGAGACGGCGTCGCGCGCCGCATTGCAGGCACTCTGAACCTGCTCCGCCAGATTGAACATGTCGGGCGCGAGCCGCGCGTTGACGAGATCGATGCCCTTTTCCTCGGCATAAGCCGATCCCTTGTCCAATATCGCCGACAGATTCTCCAGCATCGGAACGAAGCTGTCGGTCACCAGGCCGTGGATAGGCAAATTCATCTTTTCCCTCCTCAATCGCGCCGCTGCCGGAATCCTTCGACCGGCTCCGCATCGGCTTCTTCGATCTTGATGTCGCGGACCTGCGCCCTCTGCGGCCCCTGCCAGCAGCGGCGGATCAGCTCCGCTATCGCCGCGTCGGCGCCGGTCGCGAGCACCTCGACATCGCCGTTGGCGAGGTTGCGCACCCATCCGCCGAGGCCCAGGGCGCGGGCGTTGCGCTCGGTCCACGCGCGGTAGAAGACGCCCTGCACCCTGCCGCTGATCAGAAGCCGCCGGCTGGCCATTCCTCACGAGCCGTTCGTGATGTCCGGCGCATCCTCCGCCTTCATGCCGACGACATTGTAGCCGGCATCGACATGATGGATTTCGCCGGTGACGCCGGCCGACAGGTCGGAGAGCAGATAGAGACCGGCGCCGCCGACGTCCTCGATCGTCACGTTGCGGCGCAGCGGAGCATTATATTCGTTCCATTTCATGATGTAGCGGAAGTCACCGATGCCGCTCGCGGCGAGCGTCTTGATCGGGCCCGCCGAGATCGCGTTGACGCGTATTTTCTCGGGGCCGAGATCCATCGCCAGATATCTCACGCTGGTCTCCAGCGCCGACTTGGCGACCCCCATCACATTGTAATGCGGGATGACCTTCTCGGCGCCGTAATAAGTGAGCGTGAGCAGGCTCCCTCCATCGGGCATCATCGCGCGGGCGCGCCGCGCGACCGCGGTGAAGCTGAATACCGATATGTTCATCGTCAGCAGGAAATTTTCGAGGCTGGTGTCGACATAGAGGCCGCGCAGCTCGTTCTTGTCCGAAAAGCCGATGGCATGGACGAGGAAGTCCATCGTCCGCCACTTCTCCTGCAGCGCCGCGAAGGTGCCGTCGAGCGCGGTCATGTCCGACACGTCGCAATCGATCAGCAGATCGGAGCCGAGCGCGGCGGCAAGCGGGCGGACGCGCCGTTCGAGCGCCTCGCCCTGATAGCTGAACGCCAGTTCCGCGCCCTGGTCGCCCAGCGCCTTGGCGATTCCCCAGGCCAGCGAGCGATCATTGGCGAGACCCATGATCAGACCCCTCTTGCCAGCCATCAAGCCGCTCATCGGACCTCCTTCGCCTCTACATGGCTTCCGTCGTCGGCTTGGGCGTTTCGGCCAATGCCGCGTTGAGATGCGCGCCGATAACCAGCCCGAGACCGATGATGAAGAAGAAAATCAGCGAGATCATCACCCCGGCCAGGCTGCCGTAGGTAAGGTCGTAGCTGCCGAGGCCCGCCAGCACCACCGGCAATAATGCGGTGGTGGCGAGCCACCAGATCGTGACGAAGGCCGGCCCGGGCCATTTGTGGCATTTGACGTTGCGGTAACGCTTGGGAGTCAGCGAGACGAAGATCAGATAGAGCGAGCCGTAGAGCGCCAGCCCTGGGACGATCCGGAACAAGGTGAAAAGCGCGACGATCCGCTCGGCGCGCGGGAAGATGGCGACGATGAACTGCTGCACGCCCGACAGCATGAAGGAGAATGCGAAGGCGACCAGCGCCAGCACCACCGATCCGACGATGATCCCCATCGATCCCAGCCGATATTCCCAGAAGGGACGCGTGAAGGTCACGCCATAGGCGCGCCGGATGATGTCGCGGATCGTCTCGATGAAGCTTCCGGTCGTCCAGAGGCCGACCAAGGCGCCGATCCACAAAAGATCGCCCGAACGCGCCGCAAGCACGTCGTGGATCGGCTTGGCGAGCACGGCCGCGACGTCGTGCGGCATCGTCTGCAGCAGGGCGATGACGGTTTGCATCCCCCCTTCCGATTGGCCGAAGACGCGGGCGACGGCAGCGGCGACGATGAAGAAGGGGAACAGGGTGAGCAGGGACAGATAGGCGAGGTTCCCGGCGTGGATGAAACCTTCGCTGTAGACCCCGACCGCGACCCGCTTGATCACCACCCAGGCCCGCTCCCGGAACCTGCGTCCGGTCCGTGTCGTCTTCCCCTCCGGATGCTTGCGCCTTTCTTCCGGCGATTCGGGGGAGATGTTGGTCACGAGGCGTCAGACTCCCAACGCAGCGCGCGGGTTTCCTTTGCCCTTGCGGTCCCAGCTCTCGACGAAGCGGGCCAATTGCTCGTCGTCGCCCGGGATCTCGACCATCAGCGTGACGAGCTGGTCGCCGCGCGTGCCGCCCTTGGCGTGGAAGCCCTTGCCCTTGAGGCGCAGCACCTTGCCCGAGGTCGAGCCCTTGGGCACGCTCAGCATCACGCTGCCGTCGACGGTGGGAACCTTGACCTTGGCGCCGAGTACCGCTTCGTCGAGCGAGATCGGCAGATCGAGGCGGACATCGTCGCCGTCGCGCGTGAAAAAGCGGTGCGGCGTGACCGATATGGTGACGATCGCATCGCCATTGCCGCCCGGCCCCGGCTGGCCCTGGCCGGTCAGCCGGATCTTGGTGCCGTCCTCGACGCCCTTCGGAAGCTTGATGTCGATGGTCTTGCCGCCGGACAGAACGACGCGCTGGTCCTTCAGCGCGGCGGCATCCTCGAACGGGACCGAGAGCCGGTAGCCGATGTCGGCGCCTTTGGCCGGCGGCGCCTGGCGGCGGCCTCCGCCAAAACCGCCGAAGCCGCCGCGTCGCTGCGCGCCGCCGAACAGATTCTCGAATATGTCCGAGAGATCGGCTTCGCCGCCCTCGAAATCCATGCCGCCCGGCCCGCGTCCGAAGCCCGCACCGCCGCCCGGCCTGGGCCCGCCCTGGCCGAAGCCGAACGGCGCCCTGGGATTGCCGTCCTCGTCGATCTCGCCGCGGTCATATTGCGCGCGCTTGGCCTTGTCGGTGAGGATGTCATAGGCTTGGGTGACCTTGGAGAAACGTTCCGAGGCGTTGGGATTGTCCTTGTTGCGATCGGGATGCAGCTCCTTGGCGAGCTTGCGATAGGCCTTCTTGATGTCGGCCTCGCTCGCGCTTCGCGCCACGCCCAGCTGTGAATAGAGATCCGCCATGTGCCGTTGTTCTAGAAGCTAGTTCAATCTGCGCCAGTAGATAGTTGTTGGAGCGCCGGATACGAGATGGTTCCGCTCAAGAGCGATCGGCCGCCGCCGCGACAGCGGAGCCGCGGCCAAGGTAGGTGACGCCGGCAAGGACGAGGATGAGGAGGATTCCGGCCAGCCCGAGACCGGCCCATCGCCAAGGCGAAGCAAGACCCTCGGATCGCGCGATATCGAGGGTCCAGTAGCGGCTGTCTTCCAGTTGCCGCGCTTCCTTCGCATAAAGTTCGAAATCCCGCGGCGCGAGCAGCGCGCGCTTGCCGACCAGCGAGAAGCGGATCGCGAGTCGATCGCCCTGCCGCTTCGAGTCGAGCCGGAAATCGAACGCCTTTCCGTCAACGGCGACGGGGTCGGGCGGAGCAACGGCGAAGCCGGGCGTGATCAGCTCGATCTCGTGAAGCCGGTTGATCGGGAAGGGAAGCGCGAGCGGCTGGGCACGCCTGCCGCCGCCTGCCTCATAGTCGGTATCGACCATGCTGGCGTAGACCGGGAAGGCGCGCAGCAGCTTGCCGTCGGCATAGGCGCCGGCCGGCAGGAAATAGGCGGCCGAGACGCGAAAGCGATTTCGGTCGCGGTCGTCGCGGGTCTGCAACGGCGCAGCGGCGGTGAGGCCGGCATATCTGTCGGCATAAGTTCGGAACTGCGACCGCTCCTTGGCGGCGAGCGCCTTCCGGCCGAAGTCGGCGCGCGCCCGATCGGCTGCAAGACCCGTATAGACGGTCTCGACGTCGAGCCGGATGCCCTTGCCGTCGAAGCGGTAGGTTTCGATCGTGACGCTGTCCGGTGCCGCGAGCGTGGGGAGCGGAAGCGCTTCCAGCTGCGTCTGGCCAGGCCGGACGGGCAGCGCCTTGCGATAGGCGAGCGGGGCAAGGTTGGCGAGCGTCCCCCCTTGATTGTCGATGGTCGGATCCAGCCAATAGGTCTTGCCGCCGATCCGCGCCTGGACGACGACATGATCGAAGGCGAGCGGCGCCGGCGGTCCGCGATCGAGCGCCATGCTTTCCTTGGCGTCGGTGAGCGCCGGCCAGGCCTCTATATGCAACCGGCGCAGCAGCGCCACGAGCAGCTGGGCCTTGTCCTTGCAATCGCCCCATCGCTGGCGGACGACCTGAGCGGGGCTGCGCGGCATGTAGGAACCGGCACCGCTGGACATGCTCGTGTAGCGTATCTTGTCCTGGACCAGCCGCAGCGCCTTGATCGCCCTGGCCTGCGGGCCGCCGCCTTCGCGTTCGATCCGCGCCGCCTCGCCTTCCAGCGCGGACGGAAAAGAATCGGCGGCGCGGTAGAGCGGCAGCGCCCAATCGACGACGTCCCTCCAGCTGCGCATCGTCGAGAGCGAGACGCGTTGCCACGGCTGAAACCAGACGGGCGTGCCCTTTTCGTCCTCGATCGGATCGGGATCGACGGTCTTCCAATCATAGACGGTCCGCCCGGCGGCACGAACGACCGCAGCCGGAGGGGCGCCGCGATAGCGGAACACGACCGCCGGAGTGGCCGACGGCAAGTCGACGCGGAAATGCGTGACCTCGACCGGGACGCTCCAGTCCAGCTGGCCGGTGCCGAAATAATGGCCCGGCCACAAGGGCGGGCGCGAAACCCAGCTCCACGACGTATCGATGATATCGCCGACGCGCACGTCGGGAAGGCGCATCACGACGGTGCGGACGCCGGTCACCACGCCGTCGTCGAGCGCGCTTTCGCGCCGCATCGAATCGACGTCGACGGCGCCGGTCAGGTCGATCATGCGCCCGTCGCGGACGATGCGGACGGCGTGGATGACCAATTTGTCGAAGGACGGATCGAAGCTGGCCTGCTGCTGCGCGGCAGACTCGAGGCCCGACCGGTTGACGACCTTGTAGATGTGACGCCGGTAGGTGGTCTCGACGCCGCCGTCGATCCGAACCTGGGTGTCGTAAAGCAGATCGTACGAGCCGCCGTCGACCTGGCGCAGCCTGCTCTCGCGCG
>DATFHP010000134.1:0-28554 GCA_035248285.1 Allosphingosinicella sp.
GATGGTGACGATACGCTCGATGGAGGGGCCGGTGCGGACGACCTAAGCGGCGGTCTGGGCGACGATCTCCTGTTTGGGGAGGAGGGCAACGACGTTCTGTCGGGCGATGAGGGCGACGACTTGCTCTATGGAGGGGATGGGGCCGACAGGGCAGCCTATTCGGGCGACATGGCCGATTACCAGCTCAACACAGGCGGTGGAACGGTGACGTTGACCGACATGAGCAGTGCCGATGGCGATGACGGTACCGACACCTTGATCGGCATAGAAACGCTCGCCTTCGCCGACGACACGATGTCCATTTCCTCTCCGATCGTGCTCGATCTGGATGGTGACGGACTGGAGCTCGTTTCCATGCGCCGATCGAGGGCGAAGTTCGATCTCGACGGCGACGGCGATCGGGACAAGACGAGCTGGATCGGAAGGGGCGATGGCTTCCTGTTCCTGGATCGCGACGGCAACGGCACGGTGAGCGGCGTCGATGAGCTGAGCTTCGTTGCCGACAAGCCGGGCGCGCTGTCCGACCTCGACGGCCTAGCCGCCTTCGACAGCAACCATGACGGCAAGATATCCGCAGCCGACGATCGATTTGCGAACTTCCATGTATGGCGGGACTCCAATGGAAACGGCAAAGTCGACGGGCGCGAGATCCTTTCGCTGGCCGATGCAGACGTGAAGGAAATCCAATTGAACGCCGCGCCCACCGCGCAATCCTGGAATTTCGGTGATGCCGCACTTGTCAATCAGGGTAGCTTCACACATTTGGACGGGAGCATGGACGCCCTAGGCGACGTTGCTCTCACGTTCGGCAACGTCGGTGCCGCGCCAAAGCCGACGGCTACCGCTCACGGCAATCTCGAAGGCTGGAGGGAAAGGCTCGACGCGCTCCAGCACAAGGCGAGCCTGTTGATCGAGGCCGCGGCGACATTCGGGAAATATGGCGGCCTCGACAGGTTTCATCTGCACGAGACCGGCTTCGGCAACGGCCAAGACTATTGGCACGCCCATGCCGAAGCGGAGCGGCATATTTGAATAGCGGCCAAGCGGCCTCGGCAGAGGCGCTGCCGACGGTATTTCCATTCAGGGTAATCCGCGGCGTTCGGCGACGGTGCATTTATCTTTCGGCGTCCGGCAGCGCATTTGCCTGCCGGACGCCGCTCATTCCCCATTTTCAACATCGCATTCTTGTGCTATGGAACATAACATGAACATAATTCCAATGCAGAAGTGGAGGTACGAAGCCGCGCGGGCCTTCCAGCCTGCCGCGCGTCCCGCCCCGCCACCGTCATAAACAGGAAGTTTTAGGCGACGTCATCCTAACATTCCTAACTTTTCGGGCTTCCTTCCCCGGTCTTCCGGGGAAGGGGGACCGTTCGAAGAACGGGGGAAGGGGGGTCCTCCGCAGCCGCAAGCCGAGAGGCGGCAGGCTCTTTCTCATCGTGGGTTGTTCGAAATGCGCCGGACCAGCCGCGCCTGTGCGGAGTCGCCGCTATACGTTGAAGCGAAACAGCATCACGTCGCCGTCGCCGACGACATAATCCTTGCCTTCGGAGCGCAGGCGGCCGGCGTCGCGCGCGCCCGCCTCGCCGCCATAGGCCACATAATCGTCGTAGGAGATCGTCTCGGCCCGGATGAAGCCGCGCTCGAAGTCGGTGTGGATCACGCCGGCGGCCTGCGGCGCGCGCGCGCCGTGCTCGACGGTCCAGGCCCGCGCTTCCTTGGGCCCGGCGGTGAAGAAGGTGATCAGGTCGAGCAAGGCGTAGCCGGCGCGGATGATGCGGGCGAGGCCGGTCTCCTCCAGGCCGAGATCGCGCAGGAACTCGCCGCGGTCGGCGGGGTCCATGGTGGCGATCTCGGCCTCGATCGCGGCCGAAATGATCACCGATTTGGCGCCCTCGGCCGCCGCTTTTTCGGCGACGCGTGCGCTATGGTCATTGCCGGTCGCGGCATCGGTCTCGTCGACATTGCACACGTAGAGCACCGGCTTGGCGGTGAGCAATTGCGCCTGCTCCAGCGCCCTGCGCTCATCCTCGCCCTGCGGCTGCGTCTGGCGCGCGGGACGGCTCGCGCGGAGCAGGTCGAGCGCCTGGCCCAGCACCGAGGCCTGCACCTTGGCTTCCTTGTCGCCCTGTTGCGCCTTCTTGACCAGATTGGGCACGCGCTTTTCCAGGCTTTCGAGATCGGCGAGCATCAGCTCGGTCTCGACCGTCTCGGCGTCGGCGATCGGATCGACGCGTCCTTCGACATGGGTGACGTCGCCGCCTTCGAAGCAGCGCAGCACGTGCACGATCGCGTCGACCTCGCGGATATTGGCGAGGAATTGGTTGCCGAGTCCTTCGCCCTTCGATGCGCCGCGCACCAGGCCGGCGATGTCGACGAACTCGAGTTGGGTCTCGATAATGCTGGCCGATTTGGCGATCTCGCCGAGCCGCGCCAGCCGCGGATCAGGCACCGCGACGCGCCCGACATTGGGCTCGATCGTGCAGAACGGATAATTGGCGGCCTGCGCCGCCGCCGTCTCGGTCAAGGCGTTGAACAGCGTCGATTTGCCCACATTCGGCAGCCCGACGATTCCACAGCGAAAGCCCATATCTAATCCTTGTCCTGCAGACGCAGCGCGACTTCGTTCATGAAGCGCGCATCCTCGCCCCTGGCGAGCAAATCCGCTTCGGCCGCGATCGCGCCGAGCATCTCGGCCAGATCGTCCATCTCGGCTTTGGCATAATTGCCGAGCACGTGACGCGTCACCTTGTCCTTGTGGCCGGGGTGGCCGATGCCGATCCGCACGCGGCGGAAATCGTTGCCGATATGGTCCTCGGTCGAACGCAGGCCATTGTGCCCCGCCGTGCCGCCGCCGACCTTCACCTTCACCCGGAACGGCGCCAGATCGAGCTCGTCGTGGAAGACGGTGACGTCGCTCGGCTGCGCGCGGTAATAGCGCATCGCCTCGCCGATCGATTGGCCGCTGTCGTTCATGAAGGTGGCGGGCTTGAGCAGCAGCAACGTCTCGCCGGCGAGCCGGCCCTGCTGCACCCAGCCCTGGAACCCTTTCCTGGGCGGCTCGAAGCCGTGGACCTCGGCTATGGCGTCGATCGCCATGAAGCCGACATTGTGTCGCTGGAGCGCATATTGTGCGCCCGGATTGCCGAGGCCCACCCAGATCTGCATCGTTGTCGGATCAGGCCGGGCAATCCGTTGTGGATTGCCCGGCCAGCGATCACTCCTCGCCGGCTTCCGCTTCCGAAGCCTCTTCGGCGGCTTCCTCGGCGGCCGCGGCGGCGTCGGCCGCTTCAACGGCCACGGCCTCGGTCTCGGTCTGCTTCATCGCCGACGGCGCGACGACCGTCGCGATCGTGAAGTCGCGATCCTCGATCGCCGAGCGCGAGCCTTCCGGCAGCTTCACCGACGAAATGTGGATCGAATCGCCGATCTCGTAGCCGGTCAGGTCGATCACCACTTCCTGCGGGATCGCGGCCGCGTCGCAGATCAGCTCCAGCTCGTGGCGCACGACGTTCAGCACGCCGCCGCGGGCGATGCCGGGCGCCTCTTCCTCGTTACGGAAATGGACGGGGACGTTGACGTGGACGGTGCTGTGCTCGCCGATGCGAAGGAAGTCCACGTGCAGCGGCCGGTCGGTGACCGGATGGAACTGGACGTCCTTGGGCAGCGTGCGGACTTGGTTGCCGGCGAGGTCGATCATCGCGACCGCGTTCATGAAGTGGCCGGTCGACAGCGCCTTGACCAGCGCCTTCTCCTCGAGATGGATCGACAGGGGATCCTGTTTGTCGCCGTAGATGACGGCGGGGACGCGGCCTTCGCGACGGATCGCACGGGAGGCTCCCTTGCCTGCCCGTTCGCGCGTCTCGGCCGACAGCGTAAGCTGATCGCTCATGTGCATGTCTCCAATAAGTGAAGTTCTCTATCCCGCCGCACGCCTCCAGGGATGACCATGCGCAGGGAAGCGGCGGCCTATAGCAGAGTGGCCGCCAGGTTCAAGGACGCGTTCCCGTCAGGACGCGTTCCGGTCGGTGACGCCGCATCTATCAGCGGCGATTCAGGCGGCCGGGCAGCGCAGCCCTGATCTCCTGCTTGCGGCCCGGAGATGCGCCGGCCCACTCGAGGATCTCGTCGAGCGTCCGACCGCATCCGACACATATGTCCTCAAGGTCCAGCGTGCACTTCCTGACGCAGGGAGAGGAAACGGGATCCGGTGCGCATCTCATCGGATGAGACTTAGGTTCGGATGATTGACATCATCTTGATGCTTGGACGCTCCCATTCCGACCCTTGAAGCGCTCGGACTTGATGCCGCGCTTGGCCAGGGTGTCGAGCACGCTGTCCTTCCCGGCGAGATGGCCCGCGCCGACCGCGACGAGCACCGTGCCGGGCTTTGCAAGCCGAGCGACAGTCCAGTCCGCCCATCTGGCGTTGCGGTCGCTCAGCAGCGCTTTGTAGAGCAAGGGATCGTCGCCCAGCCCCTCGTTGAGCAATGCGGCAAGCTTGACGCTGTCGCCGTCGCTCCACGCCTTGATGAGCTTCGGAAGTTCCTGATCGAGCGCCTCGCTTTCCTTCAGCGTCTCTTCGAGGAACTTGACCTGCTCCGCCTCGGGAAGCGCATCGAGCATCGCGAGCTGCTGCTCGACGCTCTCAAGCTGGCGGACCGGTTTGCCGGCCGCTCTGGCCGCCTTGGTCAGCACCGCCTCCGGCCCATTGTCGCCGTTGAGCCCCAGCTTCTGCGCCTGTAGCGAGGTGAGCGTGACGGCGGCGAACCAGGGTTTGAACATCTCGAGCGCGCCGGGCGGCAGGCCCGCGGCGGCGATCTGCGCGTCGAGCGTCTTCTTTGCTTCGGGCGACAGTCGGTCGGAGAGCTTCTTGCCCGACGTGTCGAGCGCATATTTCATGATGAGCGGCTGGAGATCGGCCGGATTGTCCGGCATCACCACTTCGAGATCGACCTCTTGCGCGGCGTCGAAGGCCGTCTTGACCTCGTCGTTGAACCATTCGCTCTTGCCGTCGAGCAGGTGGAAGGTGCCGAAGAAATAGATGGTCGTGTCCTTGTCCTTCACGACCCATACTGCCGGATCGATGTCCGGTTTCGGCTGAGCATTCAGGACGGATGGCAGCGCGAGCAGGGCGAGCGCGAGCGTCACGACGAAACGGTTCATGAATAGTCCTTGTACTCGAATGTGTTGCGCTCATAGCCAGGCGTTGGAAAACGGCCCAGCCCTAATTCGCGGCCGGGAGCGCGCCTTGACCCGATGGTAGCCATCCGCCAAGGCGAACGCCCCTTTTGCAGTCACGAAGTCGCGCAGTGGACCGGGAAGCACCGCTCAGTTTTCAACAGCTCATTCTGACGCTCCACGCTTATTGGAGTGGGCAGGGGTGCGTCATTCTCCAGCCCTATGACGTCGAGATGGGCGCAGGCACCTTCCATCCCGCGACGACGCTTCGCGCGCTCGGGCCCGATCATTGGAAGGCTGCCTATGTCCAGCCGTCGCGCCGTCCCTCCGACGGCCGCTACGGTGAAAACCCGAACCGGCTGCAGCATTACTACCAATATCAGGTGATCTTGAAGCCGAGCCCGTCGGATCTCCAGGGCCTCTATCTCGGCAGCCTCGCGGCGATCGGCATCGATTTCACCAGGCACGATATTCGCTTCGTCGAGGACGATTGGGAAAGTCCGACACTCGGCGCCTGGGGTTTGGGATGGGAAGTCTGGTGCGACGGCATGGAAGTCACCCAGTTCACCTATTTCCAGCAGGTCGGCGGCTATGACTGCAAGCCGGTCTCGGGAGAGCTCACCTATGGGCTCGAGCGCCTCGCCATGTACATCCAGGGCAAGGACAATGTGTTCGATCTCGATTTCAACGGCGCCGGCGTCAGCTACGGCGACGTCTTCCTCGAGAATGAGCGCGAGTTCAGCGCCTATAATTTCGAGGCGGCCGACACCGACATCCTGCTCCGCTGGTTTCGCGACGCTGCCGAGGAATGCCGCAGCTGTATCGCGCGGGGCCTGCCGCTCCCCGCTTATGATCAGGCGATCAAGGCCAGCCACATCTTCAATCTTCTCAATGCGCGCGGCGTCATCTCGGTCGCCGAGCGCCAAGCCTATATCGGCCGGGTCCGCGATCTCGCCAAGGGTGCGTGCCAGGCGTGGATCGAGAAGAACGGGTGGGAAGGCTGATGCCGCGTCTTGAGCCTGTCGAAGGGCCGCGTCCTGAGCTTGTCGAAGGGGCCGATTTCCTGCTCGAGCTTCTTTCCGAGGAGATTCCCGCGCGCATGCAGGCCAAGGCCCGCCAGGATCTGGCGCGGCTTTTCGAGGAGCGGATTGCCGCGCTCGGTCTTGGCGCCGAAGCGATCGAAACCTATGCCACGCCGCGGCGCCTCGTGCTCATCGCCCGCGGCATGCCGCTCGAGACCGAAGCGGTCGACGAGGAACGCAAGGGTCCCCGTGCCGACGCCCCCGCCCAGGCGATCGAAGGTTTCCTGAAGTCGACCGGCCTGTCGCGCGACCAGCTCGAGGAGCGCGACGACAAGAAGGGCGGAACCACCTTGTTCGCGGTGATCCGGCGGCCCGGCCGCGCCGCCGCCGCCGTGCTTGCCGAGGTGATCCCCGCGGTGATCCGCGCTTTCCCCTGGCCCAAGTCGATGCGTTGGGGCGAGGCATCGGACTCGACCGCCAGCCTGCGCTGGGTGCGGCCGTTGCAGGGCATCGTCGCCCTGCTCGGCGAGCAGATCGTCGAATGCGAGATTGCCGGGCTTTCCTCGGGTGCCGCGACGGTCGGCCATCGTTTTCACCACCCGGGCATCATCACCATCGGCAGCGCCAACGACTATGCCGAGAAGCTGCGTGCCTGCCACGTCATCGTCGATCCTGCGGAGCGCGAGGCGATCATCCGCGAGGGCGCGGCACGCGCGGCGGAGGCGAAGGGCCTCGCGATCGTGCCCGATGAAGAGCTGATTGTCGAGAATGCCGGCCTCACCGAATGGCCGGTGCCGCTGCTCGGCAGCTTCGATCCGGCGTTCCTCGACGTGCCGCGCGAGGTGATCCAACTCACCATGCGCGCCAACCAGAAATATTTCGCGTGCACGGACGCTTCCGGCGCGCTCGCATCCAACTTCATCTGTACGGCCAACATCGAAGCGAGCGACGGCGGCGAAGCGATCGTCGCCGGTAACCGAAAGGTTCTCGCCGCCCGGCTGTCGGACGCCAAATTCTTCTGGGAGCAGGACCTCAAGATCCCACTTCCGGAGCAGGCGAAGAAGCTCGATCAGGTCGTGTTCCATCAAAGGCTGGGGACGATGGCGCAGCGTGTCGAGCGGATGCGGCGCTTGGTCGGCGAGATCGCGCATTTCCTGCCGGGCCTCGACCGCGACAAAGCCGAGCGTGCCGCCGCGTTGGCGAAAGCCGATCTGATGACGGGTATGGTGGGCGAATTTCCCGAGCTTCAAGGGACGATCGGCCGCTATTATGCGGGTCGTCAGGGCGAACCGGCCGAGGTCGCCGATGCGATCGAGGCGCATTATCGGCCGCTCGGTCCAAGCGACGAATGTCCGAGCGAGCCGGTGTCGCTTGCGGTCGCCTTGGCCGAAAAGATCGATATCCTCGCCGGCTTTTTCGGCATCGGCGAACGGCCCACCGGCTCCAAGGATCCGTTCGCCTTGCGGCGCGCGGCGTTGGCTTTGATCCGGCTCGTGACCGAGAATCGCCTGCGCGCGCCGCTCGCGCGGCTTTTTCCCGCCGCCGCGGCGCTCTACCGCGACCAGGGATTCGAGGTCAGCGATCAGGACGAGGAATTGATCGCGTTCATCGCCGAACGGCTCAAGGTGCAGCAGCGCGGGGCGGGCGTCCGTCATGACCTCATCGACGCGGTCTTTTCGCTCGGCGGCGAGGATGATCTGGTGCGCTTGCTCGCACGCGTGAACGCGCTGCAGGGCTTCGTCGAGACTCGCGAGGGCGGCGATTTGCTCACCGGCTACAAACGTGCTGCGAACATCCTCAGGAAGGAAAACTGGAGCGGGGCGGGGACGTCGCCGGCCGCGCACGAGCCCGAACTGGAGGAGGCGGCGCTGATCGGCGCGCTCGACGATGCGGAACCGAGGGCGGAGTTGGCGGTTGCGGCGGAGGATTTCGAAGGAGCGATGGCGGCGCTTGCAAGCTTGCGCGCACCGGTGGATGCATTCTTTGACAAGGTGACGGTGAACGATCCTGACCCTGCCAAGCGCGAAGCCCGGCTGGCGCTGCTTGCACGAATGCGCGATGCAGTGCACCGGGTCGGCGATTTCTCGAAGATAGAAGGCTGAACGGAAGAAAGCGTGAAGAGGCTGGCCGAAAAGACTCAGGATGCGACCCGCTATGTCCACCGCTTCGGTGGCGGGATTTCCGATGGTGGGCGCGGCGACAAGGCGCTGTTGGGCGGCAAGGGCGCGAATCTCGCCGAAATGGCGGCGATCGGGCTGCCGGTGCCGCCGGGATTCACGATCTCGACGGCGATGTGCATGCGCTTCGGCGCAGAAGGCGAGACATTCCCCGAGTCGCTGCGCGCCGAAGTGGCCGAGGGCATTGCGCATATCGAGGCAGTTACGGGTAAGCGCTTCGGCGAGCCTACCGATCCGCTCCTTGTGTCGGTGCGGTCGGGCGCCCGGGTGTCGATGCCCGGCATGATGGATACGGTGCTCAACCTCGGCCTCAACGACGAAACCGTCGCAGGGCTGGCCGCCGCAAGCGGTGATGCGCGCTTCGCTTGGGACAGCTATCGGCGCTTCATCCAGATGTATTCCGACGTCGTGCTCGGCCTCGATCATGCCGCGTTCGAGGAAGCGCTTGAAATCGCCAAGGAAGACAAGGGCGTCCATCTCGACACTGACCTCGACGCGGCCGATTGGCAGGCGCTGACGGGCCAATATAAGGCGCTGGTGGAGCAATTGTGGGGTCGCGCCTTTCCGCAGGACGTGCATGAGCAATTGTGGGGCGCGATCGGCGCCGTGTTCCGATCCTGGCAGTCCGAACGGGCCAAGGTCTATCGGCGTCTCAATGCGATTCCCAACGACTGGGGAACGGCCGTCAACGTCCAGGCGATGGTATTCGGCAACATGGGCGAAACCTCCGCTACCGGGGTGGCCTTCACGCGCGATCCATCGACCGGCGAGCGCGCTTATTATGGCGAGTATCTGATCAACGCGCAGGGCGAGGATGTCGTGGCCGGGATTCGCACGCCGCAATATCTGACCAAGCGCGCACGCGATGCGGCCGGTGCCAAGGCACTCTCGATGGAAGAGACTTTGCCGGAGGTTTACGTCCAGCTCGCCGACGTCTTCGATACGCTCGAGACCCACTATCGCGACATGCAGGACATCGAGTTCACCGTAGAGCGCGGTAAATTGTGGATGTTGCAGACCCGCAGTGGCAAGCGCACGGCGCGCGCCGCGCTCAGGATCGCGGTCGACATGGCCAATGAAGGCCTGATCAGCGAGGAGGAGGCCGTGATCCGGGTCGACGCTTCGGCGCTCGATCAGCTGCTCCACCCGACCCTCGATCCGGCGGCGCCGCGCAAGGTGATCGCCAAAGGCCTGCCGGCTTCTCCCGGTGCTGCTTGCGGCATGGCGGTGTTCGATGCCGATACCGCCGAGCGCTACGCCAGTCTCGGCGAGAAGGTCATCCTCATCCGGATCGAGACCTCGCCCGAGGATATCCACGGCATGCACGCCGCGCAGGGCATCCTGACTGCGCGTGGCGGGATGACCAGCCATGCCGCCGTCGTGGCGCGAGGCATGGGCCGGCCGTGCGTGAGCGGGGCCGGCGGCATCGCTATCGATTACAAGAACAAGACCATGCGCGTCGGAGGCGAGGAGATCCGCGAGGACGATGTCATCACCATCGACGGATCGACCGGCGAAGTGATGCTCGGCGCGGTACCGACGGTTCAGCCCGAGCTGGTCGGCGACTTCGCGATATTGATGCAATGGGCCGATCGCGGCCGCAAGCTGCGCGTGCGCGCCAATGCCGAGACTCCGAACGATTGCCGCACCGCGCGCGAGTTCGGCGCCGAGGGCATCGGCTTATGCCGTACCGAGCATATGTTCTTCGATGCGCAGCGGATCGCCAGCGTGCGCCAGATGATCCTCGCCGACAAGGAAGCGGGTCGCCGCGCGGCGCTCGACAAGCTGCTGCCCGAACAGCGCAGTGATTTCCGCGAGATCTTCGAGATCATGGCGGGTCTGCCGGTCACGATACGGCTGCTCGATCCGCCCCTCCACGAATTCCTGCCGCACAGCGAGGAGGAGTTTGCCGACGTCGCCGCCGCGGCCGGGGTGACCGTCGACGTGCTCAAGCGGCGCGTTTCCGAGTTGCACGAGTTCAATCCCATGCTCGGCCATCGTGGTTGCCGCCTCGGAATAAGCTATCCCGAAATCTACGAGATGCAGGCGCGCGCGATCTTCGAGGCGGCGGTAGCGGTGGCTAGGACGAGCGGCAAGGCGCCAACGCCCGAGATCATGGTGCCGTTGGTCACGACGCGCGCCGAGCTGACCATCATTCGCCAACTGATCGACCGCACCGCCAACACCGTGTTCGACGAGCAGGGAATGCGGATCGACTATTTGGTCGGGACCATGATCGAGCTGCCGCGCGCGGCCCTTCAGGCCGGTTCGATCGCGGAGGATGCCGATTTCTTCAGCTTCGGGACCAACGATCTTACCCAGACCACCTTGGGAGTCAGCCGCGACGATGCCAGCCGCTTTCTCACCCTCTATGTCGAGAAAGGCATTTACCCGCATGATCCGTTCGTCAGCATCGACGTCGAAGGGGTCGGCGAGCTGATCGCGCTCGCGGCGGACCGCGGCCGGAGCACACGCCCGAAAATCAAGCTCGGCATCTGCGGCGAGCATGGCGGCGATCCCGCGTCGATCGTCTTCTGCCATCGCATCGGGCTCGATTACGTATCGGCCTCGCCCTATCGAGTCCCGATCGCGCGCCTTGCCGCGGCCCAGGCCGCGCTGCGTGCCGCCAAGGGCTAGGGTGGCCCCTAAAGCGGATTTCCCGTGGCCGGATCGCGACCCGGCGCCTTGATGGCGGCATGGCGCAGCGATTCCATTTCGCGCGCCTGGCTGTGCAACTGTTCGATCTCGGTGCGGAGCACGTCATTCTCGCGCACTTGCTCCTGGTAGGCGCGCTTCCAGCGGCCGCCTGCCATGATGAACATTCCGATGAGCAAGGCGAGCACGAAGACGAGCACCAATATGACATATTGGTCGATCGAGAAGGGCGTCATCATCTGTTCCTTCGCTGAATGATGCTGGTTCGCACAATCGGCGGGACGTGTCCGTGGTTCCGTCGTTGCGTCGACGAAAGGAACGATGGGCCCGCTGCGGCGCGTTGTGCGCCGCAGCGGAACCCGATCAGTGGACCAGGGTGTCGGAGATGGCGCAGGCGGCCGGGCCGAGGATCACGATGAACAGGGTCGGCAGGATGAACAGGATCAGCGGCACCGTCATGATGGCCGGCAGGCGCGCCGCTTTCTCTTCGGCGCGCATCATCCGCTCGTTGCGGAACTCGGCCGACAGCACGCGCAGCGCCGAGGCGAGCGGCGTGCCGTATTTCTCGGTCTGAATCATGGTCGTGACCACCCCGCGGACGGCTTCGAGGTCGATGCGTCGCGCCAGATTGTCGAATGCGCTCCGGCGGTCCGTCAGGAAGCCTAGCTCGATCGACGTCAGCGCGAATTCGTCGCCAAGTTCGGGATAGGCCTTGCCGAGCTCCTTGGCGACCCGGTTGAAGGCGGCGTCGACCGTGAGGCCTGCCTCGGCGCAGATGACGAGCAGATCGAGCGCGTCGGGCAGGCCTTTGCGGATCGAATGGCTGCGCTTGGTGATCTTGTTCTTGAGCCAGATATCGGGCGCCTTGTAGCTGCCGATCAACGCGCCCGTCACGAGCGCATAGCGCTTCAGCGGCGACCAGTCGGCGAAGCCGCCGAGCATGTAGACGTAGATGATCACGGCACCGCCGATGACCACGGGAAGCACCAGGCGGGCGAAGATGACGACGAAGGCGAGATCCTTCGAGCGGATGCCGGCCTGCATGAGCCGGCTCTGCGCCTTCTCGACCTGCTCGTCCTGCACCATCTTGAGCGATGCAAGGAAGCTGCGGACCTTGTCTGCGGCCTCGTTGCGGTTGGTGATCTTCTTGCGCCGCTTGGAGGTGGAGGCGACGATGCCCGCCTTGAGCTGCTCGCGCCGCTCGTTGAGTGCCCTGACCCGCTTGATCATCGGATCCCGCACGGTCGTCGCAGCGTAGATGGCGATCAGAACCGCCAGCGTGGCGATGGCGGTCAGCCCCGTCGCCATCATCAAGATGTCGACGCCCATGAAGGTCGGGCTGCTGGCGGGTGTAACGGTCAACACTTCCTCCCGATCAAATCTCGAAGCTGACCATCTTGGCCATGATCAGAATGCCGATCGTCATCCATACGAGCGCGCCGAACCCGGCTATCATCAGGCGCTGCTCGACGAAGAAGCCGCCGATATAATCGGGGGCGATCATGTAGAGCAGGGTGAAGACGATGAACGGGAGCGCCCCGACGATATAGGCCGATGCCTTGGATTCCGACGACATGGCGCGGATCTTGAGCTTCATGGCGGCACGCTTGCGCAGCACGTCCGACAGGTTCGCCAGCGTTTCGGCGAGATTGCCGCCGGTCTCGCGCTGGATGGCCAGCGTGATCGTGAAGAACTGGAATTCGGGCGTGCCGAGGCGATCGGCAGTCTCCTGCAGCGCCACTTCCATCGTTCGGCCGATCTTCATCCTGTCGGATACGTTCTGGAACTCGAAGCCGACCGGTCCCTTCACCTCGGCTGCGACGACCTGCATGGTCTCCGAGACCGGCAGGCCGGAACGAAGTCCGCGCACCATCAGCTCGATGCCGTCGGGGAAACGCGCGTTGAATTGTGCGACGCGGCGCTTGATCAACCTTCCAACCACGAAGTGGGGAAGGCCGAGTGCGGCCAAGAGGCCGATCGCTATCGACAGGATGATGGGAAGGCCCCTCAGCGCCAGAAGCGTTGCGACGATCAGGCCGATACCCAGCGATACCAGCGCATAATGGCCGAGCGACCATGTGCGTCCGGTCTGTTGGATCCGTTGGCGAAGCAGAGCGGGCCTGGGGATGAACTGCTGCGCAAAGCCTTCTATCTTGGTCGTCTGCCGGCTCGCCAGAATGCGTTTGAGCTGCACCTGGGCAGCGACCTCGGTCGACGCGCTATGGCGCTCGCGCACTTGCTCGAGTCGCCTGGCCTGCATGCGCACTGCCGAAGGGCCGGCAAAGGCTGCGTAAGTGAGGCCGAGCGCCCCCAGGATCCCGATCATCATCAGCAATAATGAAAACATCGACATCGTTGGCCCTTCGCATTCCTACCCGTAATTTCAGCCTTGCGGCAAAGGCTCACGCCGCCTTCGGCTTTTTCTTCACCATCGATTTCAGATTGCTGATCTTGCCGAGCAAGGATGCAGCATCCTGCTCGACCTCGCCGTCGCCAGGCGATTCGACGACGCCGACGGTCATCCGGAAAAGCTGCGTCAGCGGTTGTGCGACTTTGGCATTGCCGGCCACCTTCGCCAACGGCTGGCCGAGCTTCGCAGCCTGCGAACCAACTTTGGGATCGAGGGGGATCAGGATGTCGACCTTGCGCTCGATCGATTGCTCGAAATCCTTGCGGCTGATCTCCTGGGCGGTACCGCCGATGACTCGGTTGGCGACCACGATCACGCGTGACTGCGGCGCGTTCGCCTTGAGCCAAGACAGGATACGAATCGTATCGCGGGTGCAGGCGAGCGTGAATTCGGTGACCACCACTGAAACATGCGCGTCATGAACCAGATGCGGATATTGGACCAGCATCGGCCGCGGCAGATCGATGACCGTGCTCTCGAAGGCGCTGCGCATCTCTTCCTGAAGCTGAAAGAAGGCCGAGCCGTCGGTGAGCAGGGGCTGGTTGATCGGCGCTTCGGCGGAAAGAACCGAAAGCTTCTCGTTGGCGCGAACCATCGCGCGCTCGATGAACAGACCGTCGATGCGGCTGGGATTCTCGATCGCATCGGTAAGGCCGCGGCCCGGCTCGAGGTCGAGCGAAAGGGCGCCGGTGCCGAAATGCACGTCGAGATCGAGCAGCGCCGTCGAACGGCCCGCCTTGTCGCCCATCAGCCAGGCGAGCGAAGTCGCGATGGTCGAAGCACCGACGCCGCCGCGGACGCCGATCACGGCGGTCATGATGTGCGGCTTCTCGGTCGAGGGCTCGTTGACGCGGGGCCCCGAAACGGTGACTTGCGCCGCCGCGAACGAATCGCGCAGCTGGTCGGGGCTGAACGGCTTGAGCAGATAATCCTGGATGCCGCTCGCGATGAGATCGCGGTAAAGGCGGACATCGTTGACCTGTCCGGCGGCGATCACGACCGTGCCCGGCTCGCAGACTTCGGCCAGCGCGTTGATGTCGTTCAGGGGATCGCCCGATTCCGACAGGTCGACGAACAGGATGTTCGGGCTTGCCGAAACCGACAGCGATTGGACCGCGTTGCGCAGCCCGCCCTTGTTGACCTTCTCGGGCGCCCAGCCGTGCTCGACGGCGATCGGCCGCAATATCTCGGCCGTCGCTTCGTCGCAGACGAAGGCGGTGAAGGGGTCCCGCAGCGCGGCTGCGCGAGATGCATGAAACGGCGCGTTCATCAATTACCCCCTGTCGTTGAGACTTTGTCGAGGCCGGCGTTGCCTGTGGGTACCTTGTCGCGATACGATTTGATCGCCTTGGTGGCGAGATTGGCGTCGCCAGAGCGTGTGCCTTGCTGGCCCAGGATGAGGTCGTCCGGATTGGCTATCATCGCGGCTAGGTTCGAATTGGTCGCGCAACCGAAATTGGATTCGGTCGAGATCGGATTGCCGGACAGCTTTGCCTGCCGCCAGTTGGGGCAGCCTGGAACGCTCGCGGTCGCGCGGGCCACGACCACGCGCACCGTGCCGGGTTGGGCCGATCCGAGCGCTGGCGGAATACCGTCGCCGAGCACAAGGCCGTAATCCGCGGCGACGCGGGCGACGTCCGCTATCGCGCCGGGGCTGGCGTAAGCCGAGTCGACGGAAATGCGGTCGCCGTAGCGTAGATCGAGCGTGTCGAACCAACCGGCGAGACGCGTGCGCTCGTCGCTCGCAATGCCGTCGCCCGCGGAAGCGAGATCGAGCGCGAAATAGCTATGTTCGACCACCGGCTGATTTTCGGAATAGAGACTCCGGTTGGTAGCCAGCTCGACCTTGCTCGGGCCGATATCGTGGCCGCAGCCTGCGAGCACGGTTCCGAGCACCAGGAAAGCGGCCGAAATTCGAGTGCGTGCCATGATGATGCAGTCCTTTCGGGTGCCGGGGATCATTGGAAGGAGAAGCCGGGCGTAGCCGATGCGTTTGCCGCCTGCTTTTCGCCGTCATGCTTCTTTTGCTGCTTGGCGGGCTCCGCGGCCGAAGTGACGACCGAGGGAGCGGCCGCGTCGGCCGGAACAAGCACTGGGCCTGGGCGCGCTTCACCGCTCTTGCTGTTGGTACCGCGGTCCATCAGGACGCGCGCGCCGTCCCCGGACGTGCGGAAGCCATCGGTCGGCAGCGCGATCTGGCTGTCCGACACCGGCCGCACCAGATAGGGCGTCACGACGATCACCAGCTCGGTCTCCGATCGCCGGAAGCTGTTCGAACGGAACAGCATGCCGAGAACCGGCAGGTCGCCGAGCCACGGTGCTTTGTCCACCGAGTTGTTGCTGCTATTGCGCAGCAAGCCGCCGATCACGAAGCTTTGGCCCGATCCGAGCTCCACGGTCGTTTCCGCGCGCCGGGTGGTCAATGCCGGGACCTGGAAGCCGTTCATCCGGATCGAACCTTGATCCGACAGCTCGGATACTTCCGGACGGACGCGCATCGAAATGCGCCCGTCGGCAAGCACGGTCGGCGTGAAAGCCAGGCCGACGCCATATTGCTTATATTCGACGCTCACCGATCCCAGCGATTGCGAGATCGGGATCGGGAATTCGCCGCCGGCCAGAAAGCTGGCCGTCTCGCCGGAGAGCGCGGTCAGCGTCGGCTCGGCCAGAATGGTCGCCCGTCCGTCCGATTCCGCGAGCTCCAGCGAGGCAAGCACGTCGAGCCCCAGCATATGTCCGGCAGCCCCGATCGCATATTTCGACGCGTCGTTGAGGAAGGTGTAGTTGGTGCCCTGGCCCATCAGCTGCGCGCCGGTGATCGGATTGAGGATCGGCACGCCATTGGAATCGTACAGCGGCGCGGATCCGTCGGTGATCGTACCCGGATTGCCCTTGCCGATGTTGAACAAGAACCCGTTGCCCGGGTTGTCCTTGTCGCGGGACATCAGGTTCAGACCGATATCCTTGCCCAGCGAGCGGCTGACCTCGGCAAACCGGACCTTGAGCATCACCTGCATCGGCGTCGCCGTCTTCAGGCGGCTGATGATCTTGATGGAGTCGCCGACATAGGCCTGGACGATCCGCGAAGCCTCTTCGATGTCCTCCGGCGACTTTACCGTCCCGGTCAGCAGCACGACGCCGTTCATCGGCGTTGCCTTGATCTGCGCTTCGGGCATGGCCATTTTCAGGACATTGCCCACGGAATCGATGTTCGCGCCGACATGGACGTTGGCCGAATAGACGACCTTGCCGGCCTTGTTGGTGGCATAGACGGTGGTCTCGCCCGGGCCCTTGCCGAAGATGTACAGCTGGCTGGCCGAGCGCACTTGGACGTCGGCGATATTCTGATCGGCGACGAACAGATCCGACATCGTGCCGTCGATCCGCACCATGCGGCCGGTGCCGACCCCGACGATGATGTCGTTGCTGGGCTTCACGGCCGGCGGCTGGGCGTGGGTCACGCTTGGAGCCATTGCGATGGTGGCCGTGGCGAGGACGGTCGCGATCGCCGTGCCAAGACCGCGGTTGATGAGGCAGAGCTTCTTCATGTTACTTGGCTCCCAGCGGAACGAAGATGATGGTGTTGCCGCGCGCGACCTTGACTCCTGGCCCGGTTTGCGCGGCGGCCGCGTCCGGGCCTGCGGCTGCCGGCTTGGCGGGGACGGTCGTGCGTTGGAAGCGCGAGACTTCGCCGCCCACGGTGAACGAAGGCGTGCTGTCGATCGGCTTGCCCGCGATTTCGAGCAGCATCTGCTTCTCGGCCTTGGGATCGGCGCCGGCCGGAACCTTGACGTCACCCGAGGCAATAGCGCGCTCGAGCTCGAGCGTGTTGTCGGCGATCGAGCGTAGTGCCATCGAGAGCTGGCCGAGCGTTTGCGCGACGGCGATCTTCTCGGCAATCTTGGGAGTGGCCTCGAAGGTGACCGTCGACATGTTGCGGACCTCGGGTTTGCCTTCCTCGTTGGTCGCGGTCGTTCTTTGATCGGTTGCGAGCACGCGCAGGTTGCGGATGATCGTCTCCGAAACCTTGAGTGGAGGACCGTCGCCGCCGCCGCGGACTTCCTGCGTCAGCACGAGGTCGACCCGGTCGCCGGGAAAAATGAAGCCGGCGACGCTGCTCGTCGCGGAGACCGGTACGGTGACCGCCCGCATGCCCGGCCCGAGTGCCGCGGCAAGGAAACCGCGCTCGCCTGGTTTGATCAGCGCGCCCTGCGTGAGTGGCTGCCCCGCGCTGATCTCATTGCGGACGACGGTGCCCACCAGCGTGCTTGGATCGACGCCGGCGTCGCCCTTGATGAAATAGGCGGGCTGAACCAGGCCTTCGGGCCACACCTGATAACGAAGCGCCTCGGCGTCGATCAAGGTGCCGATCGGCAACGCGCGTGTCGCGACGAGCACCTCCGGACCGGCCGGCACCGCCGCCGCGGCGGCTGCCGCAGGCGGTGCGCTGGCGCCGGTGAACATGTTTTTCGCCATTATGGCAGTGACCGCTGCAACCACGAGCGCACCGATCAGCAGCACAAGCTTTTTAACATCCATGACGCCAGTCGCCTCCTGTTGGGCTCAGGTGAAACCCGGGCCTACCCATCAAGCAAATTGGTTAAGAAACCGTTCGGCAATCGGCCAAATTCCGCCGATCGCGATTGCTACTCCATAAGGAATTTCGAGTTGATGCCGGGCCTTAGCCAGCCTGTGCCGGGCCAACATGAGCAGGGTCAGCGCCCCACCCGCCAACGACATGATGACTAACATGACCAACACCGCTTGCAGCGGCAGCCACAACGCCAGCGCCGCAACGAACTTCACGTCTCCGCCCCCCATCGCGCCCAAGGCAAAGGCGATCGCGAACAGCCCGAGCACTGCGGCAGCGACCCCGATCTGCATCGCCATGTCAGGCCAGACAGAGAGCCCCGAAGCCCACCAGAAGGGTATCGCGAGCAGGGCCATGGCCGCGTTGAGCGAATTGGGTATAGTTCGCGTCCGGATATCCCAGACCGCTGCGGCCAGGACCATCACGGCAAGAATGCCTACCAGAATTTCATCAACCCCCGACATGGTTTACGGCTCTAGACGCGGTCCCTTTCAAAACCGTAACCATGAGCGATGAAATTAATCCCGATTAACCGAGCTTCCCATTCATATAAGAATAAGTTCAGCTCTACCAACAACTTAAGTCGGATATCCGTGCCATCGTGACATGCAGCACCGACATTGCCGTGATCGGCGCAGGCATGGCGGGAGCCAGTCTGGCGGCGGAGATAGCGCCTCATGCGAAGGTCCTGCTGATCGAGAGAGAGGCGCATCCCGGCTATCATTCCACGGGCCGCTCCGCCGCCTTTTGGTCGGAGACCTATGGCGGCCCGCTGGTGCAGCCGCTGACCGCGGCCTCGGGGCCGTTCCTGGCCGATCCGCCGGCCGAATTTCACGATCGTTCGTTCTTGAGCGCGCGCGGCGCCGTTTCGATTGCGAGGGCGAAAGAGAGCGACGCGCTCGATGCTGACTATCGCTCGCTGTCCGGGGCGGGCGTTTTGCTCGATTGGCTGGAACGACCTGCGCTGGAAGCGTTGATCCCGGGCTTGAGGCCGGACTGGCGCGTCGGGGTCTTCGAGCCGGGCTGCCGCGATATCGACGTTGCGGCGCTCCATGGCGCCTATCTCAAGGCGGCGCGAAGGGGCGGGGCAGATCTTTGGACCGATGCGGCCGTCGGCGCGCTGGAGCGCAATGCTGAGGGCTGGCGCCTCGAAACGAAAAGGGGTCCGGTCGAGGCCCGCCTGATCGTCAACGCTGCTGGAGCCTGGGCCGACGAGATTGCTGCCATGGCCCGGGTCCCTATGATCGGCCTTCAGCCCTATCGCCGCACGATCGCGCAACTACGTGTCGATCCCGCGGCACCTTCGGATCTCCCTTTGGTCCTGGACGCCGGCGAGCGCTTCTACTTCAAGCCCCAGGCGGGTGGCCGCTTGTGGCTGAGTCCTCACGACGAGACGGCCTGTCCGCCATGCGATGTCTGGCCCGAGGACCAGGACGTGGCCGAGGCGATCGACCGGCTTGGACAGGTGGTCGACTGGAGAGTCGAACGGGTCGAGCATAGCTGGGCCGGCCTGCGAAGCTTCGCGCCGGACCGGCTTCCGGTCTATGGCTTCGCCCGCGGTCGATCGGACTTTTTCTGGTTCGCCGGGCAAGGCGGATTCGGCATTCAGACCGCGCCCGCCGCCGCCAAGCTTGCCGCGGCGATGCTGATGGGCCGCGAGCGAGATCCGTCGGTCGCGGCGATCGATCCTGCGCCTTATTCGGCGGATCGGCTGGCGAACTGAAGCGCGGCATCGCAGGCGAGCCGATCGGCGCGGTCATTTTCGGGATGGCCGGAATGGCCTTTCACCCAATGCCATTCGATGGTGTGCGGCGCGGCCGCCTCAACCAGTTCCTGCCACAGGTCGGCATTCTTGACCGGCTTGCGGTCGGCCGTTCGCCAGCCGTTTCTGCGCCAGACATTGATCCATTTGGTGATGCCGTCGCGCACGTAGTTGCTGTCGGTGGTGAGTATGACGGTACAGGGCCGTTTAAGCGCTTCGAGCGCGCGAATGGCGGCGAGCAGCTCCATACGATTGTTGGTCGTGAGCGCCTCGCCGCCCGACAGCTCTTTTTCGCGCGCGCGCGCGCGAATCACCGCCCCCCAGCCGCCCGGGCCGGGGTTGCCTTTGCACGCGCCATCGGTGAAGATCTCGACCGTGCTCACCCTCGGCTCAGGCTGCTTCGAGGCCGTGGGGAAGCTTGAAGACCATTCGCTCTTCAACACCGCTCGCCGCAATTTCGTCCACGTCGAAATGCTCGGATAGCCAGTCGACGACTTCTCGAACCAGCACTTCGGGAGCCGACGCGCCGGCGGTGAGGCCGAGCGTCCTGACCTCGGCAAGCCAATCGCGCTCGATCTCGGCGGCACGGCTGACCAGCCGTGCGGCGATTCCCTCGCGCTCGGCGACTTCCACCAGCCGGAGCGAATTGGAGCTGTTCGGAGCACCTATCACCAGCATCGCGTCGCAATGCCGTGCGATCTGCTTGACCGCTGCCTGACGGTTCGAGGTCGCATAGCAAATGTCCTCGCCGCGCGGCCCGCGGATGCCGGGAAATCGCTGTTCTAGGATGGCAACGATCTCTGCGGTGTCGTCCACCGACAGCGTCGTCTGGGTGAGATAGGCGAGGGCCCGGCCGGCCGGAGGCTCAATGTGCAGCGCCTGGGCGGCGGTCTCCACCAATGTGATTCTGCCCTTGGGAACCTGGCCGAAGGTGCCGATGACTTCCGGGTGGCCGGCATGGCCCACGAACAATATGTGACGGTCGTGCTCGACGTGGCGCTCGGCCTGCCGGTGGACCTTTGAAACCAGGGGACACGTCGCGTCGAAATAGGAAAGTCCGCGTTCGGCCGCCTTGGCGGGCACGGCTTTGGGCACGCCATGCGCCGAGAAGACCACCGGCACGCCATCGGGCACCTCGTCGAGCTCCTTTACGAACACGGCGCCGCGCGCTTTCAGGTCGTCGACCACGAACTTGTTGTGGACGATCTCATGACGGACGTACACCGGGGGGCCGTAGCGTTCGATCGCCAGCTCGACGATCCTTATCGCACGGTCGACTCCGGCGCAGAATCCGCGCGGCGCAGCGATCAGCAGGGTCAGGGGCGGCTTGGCTGGGGCCATCGCGGCATCGTCTACGATGAACCGGCCTGCCCGTCCACCAGGGTCCAGAGGTGACGACTGTATCGTGGAGGTCTATCCGCCGTTCATCGCTTGCAGCCGCCAAAGCCGCTTCCTATGATCCCGCGGGATCGAGGCAGCACCGCCTCCCGTCTGTGTAAGGATGAACATCCGTGATCAAAGCCAAACAGGCCATCCTGTTGTGTTTGCCGTTTCTGCTGCTCGCCTGCTCGCATGAAGGCGAGGTCACGGCCGAAGGCGTGACCGTGATCAGGTCGGCTTGTCCGGCGGTGGCGATTCCGGCGGGGACCGGAGACATGACCCTGTTCGATCCGCCGGCGAGCCGTGACTCGAGCGCCATCGACATTGTCGCAACCATGACCAACGTCCGTAGCGTGTGCAGCGATTCGGACCCGAATATCATTACCAACGCAACCTTCGAGGTACAGGCGCAACGACGCGATGCGCGGGGCGACCGAGACGTAATGGTCCCCTATTTCGCTACCGTCGTTCAGGGCGGCAGCAATGTGGTGTCGAAGAGCATCAGCCGCGTTGCGCTGCATTTTGCGGACGGCCAGGTGCGCGCGAGCGCTTCCGGCTCCGCGACGGCCCAGGTGCTTCGCTCCGCGGCGACGATCCCGACCGATATCCGCAACGAAATCACGCGCAAGCGCAGGGCCGGCGAGGCTGATGCGGCGCTCGATCCCCTGGCCAATCCGAAGATCCGCGGAGCAGTGCAGCGGGCGAGCTTCGAATTGCTCGTCGGATTCCAGCTGACCCAGGACCAGCTCGCTTATAATGCGACGCGGTAGAAGGCCTTCGCCGGCTGCTTTGCTTGCCTGCCTCGCCCCTTAGCTGATTGACTCGGCACCGGGGCCGGCCCAGAAGATCAATCGTCACCGACGGCTCGCCGTCGGTTGGCCGCGCGGGAGAGCGCGGAGGGTCCAGGCCGTCCGCCACCGAAGGAGCAACCGCCCCGGAATCTCTCAGGTGCTAAGGACCGCGCGGTCAATGACACTCTGGAAAGAGGATCGCGACTCGGCATGGCCGGGGCGGATTCCACCGAAGGGGTAAGCCGACCGGAAGGACGGCGAAAGCTCTCAGGTCCAGTCGACAGAGGGGGCATTGGAGAACGACCCGGTTCCTCATGGAACCGTGTTCCGATGCTGCCGCTGGAGATTGCATGAGCGAAACCGGACAATCCCTGCCACTCGACGGCTGGCATCGCGCGCGTGGAGCGCGGATGGTGGATTTTGCCGGCTATGCGATGCCGATCCAATATGAAGGCATCATCGCCGAGCATCTCTGGACGCGCGTCTCCGCAAGCCTGTTCGACGTCAGCCACATGGGCCAGCTTGTGGTCAGCGCGCGCGACGCGGCGCGCGATCTCGAATCGGTGATGCCCGGCGATCTGCGCATGCTCCAGGATGGCCGGCTGCGCTATTCGCTGCTGCTCAATCAGGAAGGCGGAATCGTCGACGATCTGATTGCGACCCGGATGGAGGATCGTTTCGCCCTGGTGGTCAACGGCGCCACCAAGCACGGCGATATCGCCTATCTCCGCGCTGCCCTCCCGACCGCGGTCGTCGATCATATGAAGGAACAGGCGCTGCTCGCGCTGCAAGGCCCGAAGGCGGCCGAGGCGCTGGCGCGGTTCGCAAGCGGCGTCGAGGATCTGCGTTTCATGTCGGCGGCCGCCTTTTCGATCGGAGGCGCGCGGGCGTGGATCAGCCGATCGGGCTATACGGGCGAGGACGGCTTCGAGATTTCGGTGCTTGCCCGCGACGTCCAGCAAGTGGCCGATCGCCTTCTCGAGCAGCCCGAGGTGAGACCCGCCGGCCTTGGCGCGCGCGATTCGCTGCGCCTGGAAGCGGGCCTGCCGCTTTACGGCCACGATCTGGACGGCGCCGTTTCGCCGGTCGAGGCGGGGCTCGATTTTGCGATTCCGGCGCGGCGACGCGCCGAGGGCGGATTTCCCGGTTTCGATCGCATCCGCAGGGAATTGGAGCAAGGCCCCAACGTCCGGCGCGTCGGGCTGTCGATTGCGGGGCGACAGCCGGTTCGGGAGGGCGCGGCCGTGATCGACGCACAGGGGGCTGCGATCGGAAAAGTGACGAGCGGCGGCTATTCGCCGACGCTCCAGGCGGTGATTGCGATGGCTTATATCCCGCTCGCCTGGGCGGCAATCGGAACGCCGATCACTTTGTCGCAGCGCGGAAGGACGTTCGATGCGCGGGTCGTCCCGCTTCCCTTCGTTTCCCACCGCTATCACCGCAAGGAAGGCAGCCGATGAGCATCTTTTTCACCAAGGAACATGAATGGGTTCGCGTCGACGGCGACCGCGCTGTCGTGGGCATCAGCGATCATGCCCAGCAGCAGCTTGGCGACGTCGTTTTCGTCGAGCTTCCGGCAGTGGGCGCCCACCTGCGCAAGGATGGCGAGGCGGCGGTCGTCGAATCGGTCAAGGCCGCGTCCGACGTCTATGCGCCGGTGAGCGGCGAGGTCGTCGAGGCCAATCAGGCGCTTCTCGACGATCCGGCCATCGTCAACCGCGACGCCCAGGGCGAGGGCTGGTTCTTCAAGCTGCTGCTTTCCGACAATCACGAACTAAACGGGCTGATGAGCGCCGAGCAATATCAGACTTATTGCGCCGATCTATGAGCGCCAGTAACGCCTCGCGCTGGTCGGCGTCCGACTATGCGGCCAATGCCGCCTTCGTGCCCGAGCTTGGGGCGCCGGTCCTTGCCCTGCTCGATCCGCAGCCGGACGAGATCATCCTCGATCTCGGCTGCGGCGACGGTCTGCTCACCGAAAAGATCGTCGCTGCCGGAGCAAGGGTGATCGGCCTCGATGCGTCCGAGGATATGATCGTGGAGGCGCAGCGTCGCGGCATCGACGCCCGCGTCGGCGACGCGCAGGCAATGCGCTTCGACCGGCAATTCGATGCGATATTCTCCAACGCCGCGCTGCACTGGATGCTCGATCCGGCGGCGGTCGCCGCGGGCGTATTCCGGGCGCTTAAGCCGGGCGGGCGTTTCGTCGGCGAAATGGGCGGGCAGGGGAACGTCGCGCTGCTGCGTGGTGCGATCCGGGCTGAGCTGGTGGCGCGCGGCTACAAGCTGCCGGCCGCCGATCCGCAATTCTATCCGACCGTCGGGGAATTCTCGCGCATCTACGGCGATGCGGGCTTCACCGCGATCGATGCGCGCCTGTTTCGCCGCGATACCGATCTCTCCAAAGGCATAGCCGCCTGGGTGACCACGTTTCGGGCCGGCTGGCTCGATGTTGCCGCGGTTCCCGAAGACGAACGCGCTTCGATTGGCGACGCGGTGGCCGAGCGGCTCGCCGACCGGTTGCGCCGTTCCGACGGGAGCTGGTTCGCAGACTATGTCCGGCTGCGCTTCACGATGCGTAGGCCGACATGAGGAGACGTTGATGCGCTATCTTCCCTTGTCCGACGGCGACCGGCGCGAAATGCTCGCGGTCATCGGTGCCGCTTCGATCGACGATCTGTTCGCTGATGTTCCCGAGAGGGCGCGGTTGGCCGGCACGATCGAGGGGCTTCCCGATCATGCCGGCGAGCTTGCCGTCGAGCGCCACATGGGCGCCCTCGCGGGGATGAACCTGGCGGCTGGCGATACGCCCTTCTTCCTGGGCTGCGGCGCATACCGGCATCATGTTCCAGCGTCGGTGGATCACCTCATCCAGCGCGGCGAGTTCTTGACCAGCTATACGCCCTATCAGCCGGAAATCGCCCAGGGGACGCTGCAGGTCCTGTTCGAATTCCAGACTCAGGTCGCGCGGCTGTTCGGCTGCGAGATAGCCAATGCCTCGATGTACGACGGTTCGACCGCGTGCTGGGAGGCGATCGCGATGGCGCGGCGCATCAGCCGGCGCGGCAAGACCTTGATCTCGGCCGGCCTGCATCCGCACTATCTTTCGGTCGCAAGGACGATGGCGCGTTTTACAGGCGACCGGATCGTGGCCGCGCTGCCAGAGCTGGTTCCCGGCGCTCCAGGCGATGACGGGGAGGCGCTGCTCGGCGCGATCGACGACGAAACGAGTGCTCTGGTCGTGCAATATCCCAATGTCTTCGGTCACGTCGCCGACATGACCGCGCTGGCCGAGCGCGCGCATGCGAAGGGCGCCCTGCTGATCGCGGTCGTGACGGAGCCGGTCGCGCTTGGGCTGCTGCGCGCGCCTGGCGAGATGGGCGCCGATATCGTCGTTGGCGAAGGTCAGGCGATCGGCGTCGGCCTCAATTTCGGCGGCCCCTACGTGGGACTCTTCGCGACCCGCGAGCGATATGTCCGCCAGATGCCCGGTCGGCTTGCGGGCGAGACTGTCGACGTGGACGGCCGCCGCGGCTTCGTACTCACGCTTTCGACGCGCGAGCAGCATATCCGGCGCGAGAAGGCGACGTCGAATATCTGCACCAACAGCGGGCTCTGCGCGCTGGCCTTCTCGATTCATATGGCATTGCTCGGCGAGAAAGGGTTGCGCCAGCTCGCCGCGCTCAACCATGCCAAGGCGGTCGCGGCCGCCGACAGGCTCGCCGGCCTGCCCGGTGTCGCGTTGGTCAACGGGCCGTTCTTCAATGAATTCACGCTGCGGCTCGGCCAGGAGTCGCGCCCGGTGGTCCGCGCTCTCGCAGCGCGCGGCCTGCTTGCCGGCGTTTCGCTCGGCCGCCTCTATCCGGAGGTCGATTCGCTGAAGGACGGGCTGGTCGTCGCGGTCACGGAAACCGCGACCGACGAGGATGTCGACCGGCTCGCGGCCGGTCTCGAGGAGGTGATGGCATGAACCAGCTGGATCGCCCCACGCGTCCGGAAGCGATCGAGGCCAAGGCGCCGCCGACTCGGACCGGCAACCGCGCGCTCATGCTCGAGGAGCCGTTGCTGTTCGAAATCGGCCGCGCGGATTCATCCGGCGTCGACTTCGATCCTGTCCCGGCCGGAAGCGCTGTGCGACTCGGTGGGCTCGAGCGGCACCGGCCGATCGGCCTCGCCGGTCTGTCCGAGCCTGAGGCGGTGCGCCATTATACGCGGCTGAGCCGCCAGAATTATGCGATCGACCTTGGGCTGTTTCCGCTCGGCTCGTGCACGATGAAGCACAATCCGAGGCTCAACGAGAAGGTCGCGCGCCTGCCGGGTTTCGCCGATCTGCATCCGCTGCAACCGATCGAAACGGTGCAGGGCGCGCTCGCTGTCGTTGCGCAACTTGGGGAATGGCTGCTGGCGCTGACCGGAATGCAGGGCATCGCCATGAGTCCGAAGGCGGGCGCGCATGGCGAATTGTGCGGATTGCTGGCGATCCGCGGCGCATTGGAAGCACGCGGCAATGCCCGCGAGGTGGTGCTTGTTCCGGAGAGCGCGCACGGCACCAATCCCGCCACCGCGGCCTTCGCCGGCTATCGCGTCGAGGATATTCCCGCGAACCGGCGCGGCCGCATCGATCTCGATGCGCTCAAGGCGCGGCTTGGCGCGGACGTCGCTGCGGTGATGATCACCAATCCCAACACCTGCGGCCTGTTCGAGCCCGACATGATCGCGATCGGAGAGGCAGTGCATGCTGCCGGCGGGTTCGTCTATTGCGACGGCGCCAATTTCAACGCCATCGTCGGCCGCGTCCGTCCGGGCGATCTCGGCATCGATGCGATGCATATCAACCTGCACAAGACCTTCTCGACCCCCCATGGCGGCGGCGGGCCCGGCTCCGGCCCGGTCGTCTTTTCCGCAGCCTTGGCGCCCTTCGCGCCGCTTCCCTTCGTCGAGCGCCAGGGCGATCACTATGTGCTCGTCGAGGAGGAGAGCGTGAACGAACGTCATGCATCAAGCTTTGGACGCATGGCGGCCTTTCACGGCCAGATGGGCATGTTCACACGTGCGCTGACCTATATTCTCAGCCACGGCGCCGACGGTCTCAGGCAGGTGTCGGGCGACGCGGTTCTCAATGCCAATTACGTGCTGCGCCGGATGGGCGACGTGCTGGAAGCGCCATTCGGATCGAGCGGACCTTGTATGCACGAAGCGCTGTTCAGCGATGACGGATTCGCGCCGGGAATGACGACCCTCGATCTTGCCAAGGGCCTGGTGGACGAAGGTTTTCATCCGATGACCATGTACTTCCCATTGGTGGTCCATGGGGCGATGCTGGTCGAGCCCACCGAGACCGAAAGCAAGGCATCGCTCGATCAATTCATCGAGGCGATGCGCAGCGTGGCCAGGCGCGCCAGGGCGGGCGATTCATCGCTGAAGGCGGCGCCCGTGCACGCTCCCCGCCGCCGGCTGGACGAGACTTTGGCGGCGCGGCAGCCGGTCATCGTCTACCGCGACGGCAATGCGGCCGAAGCGGCTGAGTAGCGCCGCCCGACGATGAAGCGATATGCTCCGGCGACCGAGCGAAACCGCGGCCCGATCGCGGCGGTGCTGCGCGAGATGCTTCCGCAGCGCGGGCTGGTGCTGGAGATCGCGAGCGGGACGGGCGAGCATGCGATGCACTTCGCGCGGCTGTTTCCGAAGCTTATTTGGCAGCCTAGCGACCCCGATCCCGAGGCGCTTCGCTCGACCGCGGCGTGGCGCGCTGAGTGCGGCCTTGCCAACCTCCGCGCTCCGTTGACGCTCGATGCTGCAGCGGAGGAATGGCCGATCGAACATGCCGACGCGATGCTGTGCGTCAACATGGTGCATATCAGCCCTTGGGCGGCGACGCTTGGGTTGATGCGCGGTGCTTCGCGCCTCCTTCGCGATGGCGCCCCGCTCATCCTCTACGGCCCCTATCGCAGGCATGACGTCGCGACGGCGCCCAGCAACGAGGCATTCGACGCATCGCTTCGGGCGCGTGACCCTTGCTGGGGCCTGCGCCTGTTCGAGGATGTGCGCGACGCGGCCGCGGCCCAGCGGCTGAGCTTCGAGACCATGGTCGAAATGCCCGCGAACAACCTGACCTTATTGTTCAGGAAAGGCGAAGCGGCGGATCGGTAACGCCTTCGGACTACCGAGGATGGGGCATCGGCTCGACGTGCGGGCGCACGCCGGCGAGGCGCAGGCAGGTCATCACCCACAACACTCCGAACGCCCAGCCCCCGATCACATCGGTTGGCCAATGGACCCCCAACATGACCCGGCTCGCACCGGTTTGAAGCGCCAGGGCGATAGCAAGACCGACCGCTATCGCCCGGTTGCGCGGGTGCACGGGCAGCAGCAACGCGATGGCCAGGAAGGTGATCATGCTGTTCGCGGCGTGGCCGCTGGGGAAAGAATAGGTGTCTGCGGCGACCAGATGCGGCGAGACCCCGGGCCGCGGCCGGCTGGCGATCAGCTTCTGAAGCTCGACGAGGAAGCGTCCGCCGATGGTCATGAACAGGAACAATGCGGCGCGGCGCTTGCGCCGCGCTACGAGATAGGCGGTCGCGATCAA
>DATFHP010000135.1:0-4710 GCA_035248285.1 Allosphingosinicella sp.
TTGTCGGCGTTGGTCTTGCCGTTATCCAGCAGCGCGAGACGCACACCTTTGACGCTGCCGAGGCGCGGGGCCACCGGTACGACATTTGCGGCCGCTCCCCCACTCGGATCCAGGAATTCCATATGTGTGCCCTTTCTTGACGGAGCAGGGAAGAGGGCGGCGTCGGCCGGGGCCAAATCCGCAACAATTGACGGCCTACATCATCTTTCAGAATTCATATCCCAAGGTGATCCCATAGGTGCGAGGTTCGGCAAAGCTGACCACGACGTTGCCATCGGCCTGACTCGCGGCGAAGCCTGTCGTTCGTCGGTTCGTAAGATTCCTTCCGAACAGACCGACGGACAGCCCCCGTTCAGATGTCCATTTAACGGACGCGCCCAGCTTGGCATAACGCGGCTGCTTCACCACGTTGTCCGGTTCGAAGAAGAAGCCGCTGTTATAGTAGACGTTGGCCGTCCCAAGCAGCCTGCCTCCCGCCAAATCGGCGGAATAATTGGCCGCGAGACTTGCGGTAAACTTGGCAGCGAATGGTACCTGGTTCCCGTCACAAGAGCCGGTTGAGAGTGGATGACCGCCGGCTGGAGACGATATCGAACAAACTGGAAAATCCTTGAACTTCGGGCTGATCCAGTTGAGGCCCCCCGTCAGGCTAAAGGCGTTGCTCAGGACAGCCGTGAAATCGACATCCGCTCCATAGATACGCGCCGATGCGCCATTGATGACGACAATCGAGGTATTGTTCAGCTTTTGTACCTGGATGTTTTTATAGTCATAATAAAAGCCTGCCGCGTTGAACCGCAGGTGCCGATCGAACAGATCCGTCTTCAAACCGACCTCGTAGGCGGTCACGGTCTCCGGCCGATAAGGGGCCTGACCATGCGCATTGGGGTTATAGCCCCCGCTCTTGAAACCGGTATTCAATGACGCATAGACCAGCGCCTCGTCCGAGAAACGATGATCCAGGCTGATCCGATATGTGAATTTGTTCGCGGTGACCCGCCGATCCGGGAACGTCGCAGGTATGGTCAGCCCCAGGAAAGGGATTTGCAATATCTGCGAAGCGTCGATGTCCGCGCGGCGCTCGGTCGTGTAACGCCCACCCACAGTCAGGTGGGTGTCGTCCAGAATCTCGTAAGTTGCCTGCCCATAGGCTGCACCGGACTTTGCAGTCAGAGTATCGTACAGAGTGAGAATAGCGCCGGCACCTGTAAGGTTGAGTTTAAGTGGCCGATATCTAGAATTGGCATTGAAATAGTATAGACCGGCCGTCCAGGTTAGGCGAGAGCTTCCTATCGAACTTATTTGTAGTTCCTGTGTGAACTGTTCGTCTCTTTTGAATGACTTGATAGAAGTTATGTTTAAAGGGGTGAAATCTACGTCTTCCCCAACAAAGGTATCGTATTTTCGATATGCCGATATACTTCTAATTTTAACTTTATCGAAATCGTGGTCTATTTTCAGAGTGACCCCACCACTTGAGCCTGTCCTGACATAATCCGTATTAGAGTCGGTATTATAACCAAGATCAGGATTTACGCGACCTGGAACCGGGCCGGACAATTTCCCAGGATAGGCGGTTAGCGTACCTCGTCCGTCATTGCCGTCCCAGTAATTCCCGATCAGCGTCACAGATGTGTTGGGACCAGGTTTCCATAATAGCTTGGAACGAAGCGAGATGTCGTGTTTGTTTTTTCCAACCTCCGATCCAGTTGTAATGTTTCTTCCCCAACCTTTTCCTTGCGTCCGTCCTGAAAAGGCGAAATCGGCCGCAAGACCGTCAGCCAGTCCGCCCGATATATAGGCCTTTCCGGTCAGGGTCTCGTAATTGGCATAGCCGACGCTGAACCTGCCGGTCGGGACATCGGACGGCGCAGCGGTAATGATGTGGATGACGCCGCCCGTCGAGTTGCGGCCGAACAAGGTTCCCTGCGGACCCTTCAAAACCTCGACCGACTGGATGTTGTTGAGCGTGAGCTCGCTCGCCTGCGCGGAGGCCACATAGACTCCGTCGATGTACAGCCCGACCGGAGACTCGGCCAAGGCCGCAAAATTCAACGACCCCATCCCGCGAATGCTATTCACGAGAAAGCCGCTTGCGTCGGTGGAATTCAGCGAAGGCGCCGCGAGCCTGAGATCGATCGCGCTTTCGACGCCCAACGCCGACAATTGCTCCCCTTTGACGCTGGTGACGGCGATCGGAACGTCCTGAAGCCTTTCGCTGCGCTTCTGGGCGGTGACGATGATGTCCTCGACCTGCCCTTCCTTCGACGCCGTCGTGGCAGCAGTCGACTGCGCCTGCGCCCGGCCGGCGGCCAGCGCCCCGATCGCAGTCCATGCAAGAATAGACGCCCTAACCGATCTCCTCATAGCTTCCTCCCTTGCGCCTGCCGGCGCTTCCACTTCGTCCGGACTTTATGGGTCCGGTTACTACAAATGTAGTACAGTCGCGATCGCTGTCAATATCTATAATTTCGGTCGATATCTACGAACTGTCGGAATGTCGGTATATCTCGGCGAACGATGTTGACAGGAGGATCACTACATGTGTAGTGATCGAGCGCGTGGCGGGCCTATCGGAGAGGAACGCGATGGTGATCGCGTCACGTTCGCGCGATATCGAATCCCCATCGGTTTTCCGATAGATGTTGCGATGAGCATCCACTTTGCCGTCGCCGCCGTTCGTGCGCGACGAGCTCGGCGGGTGATCGCGCAAACAGAAGGATGGAAAGTGGATAATTTCACGCAAACCGATGTATCTTTGCGGGAAGCCTATTCTTTCTGCCGGATCTGCCTCGCGCATTGCGGGACCAAGCTGACGATCAACGCCGCGAACGAGATCGTGCGCATCGCCGGCGATCCGGACAATCCGCTCAGTCGCGGCTATGCCTGCTTCAAGGGGCTGACGGCGGGAGAGGTGCAACATCACCGCGAACGTCAGCTTCATGCATCGAGGCGCGAGGCGGACGGGAGCCTGACGCGCATTCCCGTCGAGCAGGCGCTCGACGAGATCGCCGCGAAGCTTCGGCACCTCGTCGATCGCGACGGCCCGGACAGCGTCGCGCTGTTCAGCGGCACCGTGTCCAATTCGACAGCCTATCCGATGCAAAGAGGCTTCATGCAAGCCATCGGCTCGCGGCAATTTTTCAGCGCGCTGACGATCGACCAATCCGCCAAGCTGGTTTCCCTGGGCCGATTGGGAGGCTGGGCGGGCGGGTCCCACGAGCTCGAGGACATGGACGTCCTGCTGCTGTTCGGCTCGAATCCGCTCGTCTCGCACAGCGCGATCGGAACCTTGACCTACGATCCCGTGCGGCGGCTGAAGACGGCGAAGGCCAGGGGCCTGAAGCTGATCACGATCGATCCGCGCCTGACGGAAACCGCGCATTTCGCCGATTTGGCGCTGCAGCCCTATCCCGGTCACGACCCGGCCATCGCCGCCGGCCTGATCCGCTTGATCCTGGCCGAAGGGTGGGAGGATGGTGATTTCTGCCGGCGCTATGTCGGCGAGGAGGGGATGCGGCGTCTGCAGGTGGCGGTGGCGCCCTTCGATCCGGAGCGGGTCGAAGCGGACGCCGGCCTGGAGCCCGGAAGCCTTCGCGCCGTCGCGGAAATGTTCGCCCGCGACGGACGGTGCGGCGTCACATATGTCGCGACGGGCCCGAGCATGGCGCCCTATTCGAATCTGACGCAACATATGGTCGACCTGCTCAATGTCGTCTGCGGCCGATTTCCCCGCGCCGGCGATCCGGTGGGCCGCAGCAACGTCCAGGGGCCACCCATGTCCTGCGTCGAGCAGGTGATTGCGCCGGTCCGCCTATGGGAGAGCGCGCCGCCGAGCCGCATACGCGGCGCCGGGATGTTCTACGGCGAACGGCTGAGCGGCACCCTGGCAGACGAGATATTGACGCCGGGCAAGGACCGGATCCGTGCCCTGATCGTCGATGGAGGCAATCCCGCCTTGTCGCTGCCCGATCAGAAAAAGACCATGAAGGCGCTTTCCTCGCTCGAACTGCTCGTCAGCATCGATCCGTGGATCACCACGACCTCGGCCCTGGCGCATTACATCCTGCCGCCGCTGCTGCAATATGAGCGCAGCGACCTGTCGATAGACTTTCCGGGCTTCGCCTTTTGGCCCGGCTCCTGGGTCCAATATACGCCGGCGATCGTGCCGCCGCCGCCCGGTTCCGAGCTGGTCGACGACTGGTATATATTGTGGTCGCTGGCCAAGCGGCTGGGAACGCCCATCGACTTCGCGGGCAAGGGGCTTTTGCCGTTCGACGAAGCGCCAGATACCGACGCCATATTGGCGCACAAGCTGCGCGGCGCGCAGGTGTCGCTGGAAGAGGCGAAGCCCCATCCTCACGGCCTCTATCTGGATCTCGATCTGGGCGTGGTCCAGCCGCCGCCGCCGGGAGACACGACACGTTTCGACGTGATGCCCGATGACGTCGCCGACGAGCTTGCGGCGTTTTTCGAACGTCAAGCCGGGCGGCGGCGCGTGCGGGAGGACGGCAGCTATCCCTTCCTTCTGTCGACGCGCCGGCTTCGCGATGTGATGAACAGCACGGGCGCTCAGCTTGACAGCATCCGCAAGCGCACGCCCTACAACCCCGCCTTCTTGAACGGCGCGGACATGACCGCCCTGGGCGTCAGCGAAGGCGATCTGGTGGAAGTGTCGAGCGCGCACGGACAGGCGGCGTTCGTGGCGGC
>DATFHP010000136.1:0-24834 GCA_035248285.1 Allosphingosinicella sp.
TCCCACATGAAGCGGCGTATCTCGCTCCAATTGTGGTGGACGACGACCTCCTCGTCCGAATGGGTGACGCGGCTTTCGTCCCACGGCCGGATCGGCGGCGGCGGCGGCAGGTCCTGCCAGTTGGCATTGATGTGGCGGGCGGCTGCGAGGCCGAACACCAGGCATTCGAGTACCGAATTGGAAGCGAGGCGGTTTGCGCCGTGCAGCCCCGACTGGGTGACTTCGCCGGCCGCGTAGAGGCCGGTAAGGTCGGTCCTCCCGTCGCGATCGACCATCACGCCGCCGCAGGTGTAATGCGCCGCCGGAACCACCGGGATCGGCTGTCGGGTGATGTCGATGCCCAGCTCGAGCAACCGCGCGTGGATGGTCGGGAAATGGGCGCGCACGAAGTCGGGATCGCGATCGCTGATGTCGAGATGGACGAAGTCGAGGCCGAGACGCTTGATCTCATGGTCGATCGCGCGCGCCACGACGTCGCGCGGCGCGAGCTCGGCGCGGGGGTCGAAGTCGGGCATGAAGCGGCGGCCGCTGCCGGGCAGCTTCAATTGCCCGCCCTCGCCGCGCATCGCCTCGGTGATGAGGAAATTCTTGACGTCATGGTTGTACAGGCAGGTCGGGTGGAACTGGTTGAATTCCATGTTCGAGATGCGGCAGCCGGCACGCCAGGCCATGGCGATGCCGTCGCCGGTCGAGCCGCGCGGATTGGTCGAATAGAGCCAGGCGCGGCTTGCGCCGCCGGTGGCGAGGATCGTCGCGCGCGCCGTCAGCAGCCGCACGCCGCCATGCTTGGCATCGGCCGCATAGACGCCCCAGACGTTCCCGCCCTCGCCGTCGCCGGAGCGGCGGTGGCGGGCCGTGACGAGGTCGATCGCCACCATGTCCGGGATGAGCCGGATGTTGGAATGGTCGCGCGCGGCCTTTTCGAGCGCCTGCTGGACCGCGCGGCCGGTCGCGTCGGCGACATGAACGATGCGGCGGTGGCTGTGCCCCCCTTCGCGGGTCAGGTGCCAGCGCTCCGATTCGCCCGGGTTGAAGGGCACGCCGAGCTCGGCGAGCCGCTCGATCGCGGCGGGCGCATTCTCGACCACGAACTCGACCGTGCTGCGATTGTTGAGCCCGGCGCCCGCCACCATCGTGTCCTCGATATGGCTTTCGAACGTGTCGCCCGGCTCGAGCACCGCGGCGATCCCCCCCTGCGCCCAGGCGGTCGATCCGGCCGAGATATCCCCTTTTGCGAGCACCCCGATGCTGAGATGCGGCGCGAGGTCGAGCGCGGCGCTGAGGCCGGCCGCGCCCGAGCCGATCACCAGCACGTCGAAGCTGGCGTCAGCCATTGGATGCGCGCGTGAGGTTCAGGAACACATCTTCGAGATCGGCCTCGCGCGTCGAGACGTCGACGATGCCCAGCCCCTCCTTTTGCAGCGCCGCCAAGACGTCACCGGCATTGACCCGGTCCTTGCGGTAAGTGATCGACAGCGTCCGCTCGCCGATCAGCTCGATCTTGTCGAAGCAGGGCGCCTCGGGCGCCGCCGCCAGATCGCGGTCGATCGTCACCACCACCGCTTTCTCCTGCGCCATCCCGACCAGGGTCCGCGTCGTCTCGTTGGCGATCAGGCGGCCGTGGTTGATGATCGCGATCCGGTCGCACAGCCGTTCGGCCTCTTCGAGATAGTGGGTGGTGAGCACCACCGTCACCCCTTGCGCATTGAGGCTGCGGACATAATCCCACAGCTGCTGGCGAAGTTCGATGTCGACGCCCGCGGTGGGCTCGTCGAGAACCAGGATCGGCGGCGAATGAACCATCGCCTTGGCCACCAGCAGGCGCCGCTTCATGCCGCCCGAGAGCGTCCGCGAATAGGCATTGGCCTTGTCGTCGAGACGGACCGCGCGCAGCAGTTCGCCCGTGCGCCGCTGATTCTTCGGAACGCCATAGAGGCCCGCCTGTATTTCCAGCGTCTCGGCCGGCGTGAAGAAGGGATCGAACACGATCTCCTGCGGCACGATCCCGATCGATGCCTTGGCGTTGCGCGGGTGCTTGTCGATGTCGAACCCCCAGATCGTCACCGTGCCGCCGGTCTTGTTGACCAGCCCCGCCATGATGTTGATCATGGTCGACTTGCCGGCGCCGTTGGGGCCGAGCAGCCCGAAGATCTGGCCCTGAGGCACGTCCAGCGTCACCGCATCGAGCGCGCGCTTGCCGCCGGCATAGACTTTTTCGAGTGACCGTATCTCGATCGCGGCCGGAGGAGGGCTGGAGGGCATGGACCGCGCATAGCCCTTCATTCCATCCTCGCAAAGCCGCGCCAGGGCAAACGCGGATCAAGCACGGGAATCGCCACCGGCGGCGGCGCCGATCTTAACCGCCGATTCACGATCCCAGGCTAAGACAGGCGTACGGCCCGGCTCCTGTCACAGATGCGAGGCGGGCTCTGTTGCTTTAGGCGATTGGCGCGGCGTATTTCGCGCCGATCGCCGACTTCCCGCGCAATCCGATCGTCCCGACCGTTGCCGTGACGGGGTTTGGGCCCTAAGGCGGCGGCGATGGATCCCTTCGTGCCCGAAATCAGCCATGTGACGACGCCGCGCGTCGCCTGCGACGGCGCCAGCCGGGAGCATCCCGCGCTCGGCCATCCGCGCGTCTACATGCAGATCGACGAAAAGGGCTATGTCGACTGCGGCTATTGCGACCGGCGCTTCATCCTCAAGGGCGGGCCCGCCGACGTGGATGCATCGGCGGCCTGAGCGCCTATATTGAACATCATGAGCAAAGATCCGCGCAGCTTCCTCTATCGTCCCGACGGGCTCGATCCCGACACCGCCCAGCGTCTGACCGCCGAGGCGCTCAAGCGCTGCGACGATGGCGAGCTCTATCTGCAATATACCGCCTCCGAAGCGTTCGCGTTCGACGACGGCCGGCTCAAGACCGCCGATTTCAATACCCAGGCCGGCTTCGGCCTGCGGGGCGTCTCGGGCGAGACGACCGCCTTTGCCCATGCCAACGAGCTTTCGGAGGCCGCCATCCGGCGCGCCGCCGAGACGATGGCGGTGCTCGATCCCGCCAAGGCGCCGCCGGCCGCGCCGCCGCGGCGCACCAACGCGGCGCTCTACACCGACGCCGATCCGCTGAGCCTGATCCCCTTCGCGCGCAAGGTTGCGCTGTGCCAGACGATCGATGCCGCCGCCCGTGCCCGCGATCCCCGCGTCAAGCAGGTGACCGTGTCGCTCGCCGGATCGTGGAGCGTGATCGACATCGTGCGCCCCGACGGCTTCGTGGCGCATGATGTCCGGCCGCTGGTGCGGCTCAACGTCCAGATCGTCGTCGAGCAGAACGGGCGGCGCGAATCGGGGTATCACGGGCTTGGCGGACGGCGGCTCTACGACAGCCTGTTCGAGCCCGACATCTGGAACCGCGCGATCGACATGGCGCTTGCTCAGGCGCTGGTGAACCTCGAATCGGTGGCCGCGCCGGCGGGCGAAATGACCGTGGTGCTCGGTCCCGGCTGGCCCGGCGTGTTGCTGCACGAGGCGATCGGCCATGGCCTCGAGGGCGATTTCAACCGCAAGGGCACTTCGGCTTTCTCAGGACGCATCGGCGAACGCGTCGCCGCGCCGGGCGTGACGGTGATCGACGACGGATCGATCGGCGAGCGACGCGGGTCGCTGTCGATCGACGACGAAGGCACGCCGACGCAGGCCACCACGCTGATCGAGGACGGGATTCTCAAAGGCTATCTGCAGGATCGGCTGAATGCCCGGCTTATGGGCGTTGCGCCAACCGGCAACGGGCGCCGCGAAAGCTTTGCGCACGCGCCGATGCCGCGCATGACCAATACCTTCATGCTCGGCGGCAACGACGATGCTGGCGAAATTCTCGCGCGCGCCAAGAACGGTATCTATGCGACGAGCTTCGGCGGCGGCCAGGTCGACATCACCAGCGGCAAGTTCGTCTTCTCCTGCACCGAGGCCTACAGGATCGAGAACGGCAAGCTCGGCGCGCCCATCAAGGGCGCGACATTGATCGGCGATGGTCCCACCGTGCTGACGCGGGTCGCCGCGATCGGCAACGACATGTGCCTCGACGAGGGCGTCGGCATCTGCGGCAAGGCGGGCCAATCGGTCCCGGCAGGGGTTGGCCAGCCGACCCTGCTGATCGAGGGCCTGACCGTCGGCGGCACCGCGGCCTGATGGCCGAAGCCTGGGTCGGCGAGGTCCTCGATTTCTGGTTCGGACTCGCGCCCGACCGATATTGGCATGCCGATCCCGATCTCGACGAGCAGATCCGCGAGCGCTTCCTCGACACCTGGGAGGAACAGCAGCAAAGGCTGATCGGCGATTTCCTGACCGATGCGCAGACCGCGCTTGCCGCGATCATCCTGTTCGACCAGCTGCCGCGCAACATGTTCCGCGGTCACGCCGACAGTTTCGCGACCGATCATATGGCGCTCGCCGTCGCTAAGGGCGGCGTCGATCGCGGCTATGACGAAAGGTTCGATCAGCCGCGGCGCGGATTCTTCTACATGCCCTTCCAGCACAGCGAGGACCGCGCCGACCAGCAACGCTCGCTCGCGCTGTTCACCGCGCTCGGCGACGAGGAGCAGCTGACATTCGCCAAGCGCCATCATGACGTGATCGCCCGCTTCGGCCGCTTCCCGCACCGCAATGCCATGCTTGGCCGCATGCCGCGCCCGGAAGAGTTGGCCGCTGGTGACGTCGATCCGACGCATTCATGAGTCTGGCATGAGTCTGGTCGAACTACATCGCTTCGCGACTCCGACCGAGGCCGAGCTCGCGCGGCTGAGGCTCAACGCCGAAGGGATCGTCGGCATCGTGTTCGATGCCGAGACCCTCTACGCGACCGTCTTCACGGGGGTACGCCTGATGGTCGACGAGTCCGACAAGGACGAAGCGGCAAAGCTGCTCGATCTTTAAGATCCCCGGCGCGGAGAGGATTACAAGAACCGTTGGATCGGGCCGAGGTCGTATCCGGCCGCCGCAGCTTTGCCGACTATCTCATCGGCGCCGTCTCCGGCGCGCGCGCGCGCCAGCGCCCACAAATAGGTCGAGCGCGTCCCCGAGGCGCAAAAGGCCAGGACTTTGCCCTCCGTCGAGGCAAGCGCTTCGGCCATCGCCTCGACCTGGGCCGGCGCCAGCCCTCCGGCCACCGGTATGTGGCGATAGCCGATGCCTGCGGCGGCGGCCGCCGCCTCGATGGCGGCGCTGGTGGGCTGGCCGGGCTGTTCGCCGTCGGGCCGGTTGTTGACGATCAGCATCACGCCTTGCGCCGCAGCGTCGGCGACGTGCGCCGGGGCGATCTGGCCGGCGACAAGCATATGATCGTCAATCTGCCGGAACATGCATTTCCTCCGAAAAGGCCGCGATCACCGCGACGAAAGCCGCACCGTAACGTTCGAGCTTGGCTGCGCCGACACCCGAAATGCGGGCGAGAGCGGCCAGGCTGCCCGGTTTAAGCACGGCCATTTCGCGAAGCGTGCTGTCGTGGAAGATCACATAGGGCGGGACGCCCGTTTCCTTGGCCAGGTCGCGTCGGCGTGCGCGCAGCGCTTCGAACAGGGGGTCGTCGACGGGGTTGGGAGCGGCGTTGCGGCGCGACCGGCGCTGGCGTTTGGGCGGGATCACCAGCGCGACCCGCTCCTCGCCTTTCAGGATCGACCGCGCCGCCGGGCCGAACGACAGGCCGCCATATTCGTCGGCGCGAAGCGCGTCGCGCGCCATCAGCGCACGTGCAACAGGCTTGACCAACGCCAATTCATCCTCGCCGGCGATGCCGAAGACCGACAGCCGATGATGGCCGGATCCGAGCACTTTGTCCGTTTCACGTCCCGCCAGCACGTCGGTGAGATGGCCGATGCCGAACCGCATTTCGGTCCGGAAGGCCGCCGACAGCAATTTGCGCGCCGCTTCGGTTGCATCGACGGTCGCCGGCGCTTCGAGGCAATTGTCGCAATTGCCGCAGCGTTCGGGCGGATTCTCGCCGAAATGACGCAGCAGCAGTGCACGTCGGCAATCGGCCGTCTCGACGAGCGCGCCGAGCGCGTTCAAGCGCTGACGCTCGCCGCTGCGGCGGTTCTCCGGAACTTCGGCGATACGCCGGCGCGCGCGCGAAAAATCCTCGGCGCCCCAGAACAGCCAAGCCTGCGCGGGATCGCCGTCGCGGCCGGCGCGGCCGGTCTCCTGGTAATAGGCCTCGATCGATTTCGGCAGTCCGGCATGGGCAACGAAGCGAACGTCAGGCTTGTCGATACCCATGCCGAAGGCGATCGTCGCCACCATCACCATCTGCTCGCTGGCGACGAACGCGGTTTGCGCGCGGGCCCGTACGGCGGGCTCGAGCCCGGCATGGTAGACACCGGCGGCCCGCCCCTGGCCTGCGATCCGCTCCGCAATCCGCTCGGCGGCGGCGCGCGTCGGTGCGTAGACGATTCCCGGCCCGGGCTGGTCGGCCAGCAGATCCTTCAGTTGCGCGCCGAGATTGTCGCGCGGCCGGACGTGATAGCGGATGTTCGGTCGATCGAAGCCGGCGAGAACGAGGCCGTCCGCCGGGATGCCGAGCTGCACGGCGATATCGGCGCGTGTCTGGTGATCGGCGGTCGCGGTGAGCGCCAGTCGCGGCACTTCGCCATGCTCGTCGAGCAACGGCCGAAGCAACCGATAATCCGGCCGGAAGTCATGTCCCCATTCGGAAACGCAATGCGCCTCGTCGATCGCGATCAGCGCCAGCGGCACCTGGCGCAGCAACTGCCTGAAGCCCTCGCCGGTGGCACGCTCGGGCGCAGCATAGAGCAGGTCCAGATTGCCTTGCTTCAGCCGCTCGATCACCGCCCGATGATCGTCGTTCGCCGATGTGAGCGCGGCCGCCCGGACACCGAATGCTTCCGCGGCGCGAATTTGGTCGTGCATCAGGGCGATCAGCGGCGAGATGACCAGGGCGGTGCCTGGGCGGGCGAGCGCGGGGATCTGATAGCAGAGCGATTTGCCCGATCCGGTCGGCATGACGGCGAGCGTGTGGCGGCCGGCCAGCACGCGCTCGATCACTTGGCGCTGGACGCCCCTGAAATCGGAAAATCCGAAAGTCGCACGGAGGATGGAGAGCGGGTCGGTCACGCGCTGGACCTAGGGTCCAAACCCAATCACGGCAATGGTCGGGACGGGGTGGAACTATCGACCGGATCGCCATTCTCCCCCGAGCATGGCTGGTCCGTGCGGCAGCGCCGAGCATCCGATCGATTTTCGGCAGAAACCGGCGACGCCAAATCTCTATCATGCTTCGTGCGGAAGCTGGTGCGTAAAAACATATGGTTATTGTTGCGTTTCGGCAACAGTGTTCGATGGGGCGTCCAGCCCATGGCGTAGACGCTCCAGCAGCGCTCTTGATAATCGTTTCTTGTCCGCATATTCCTTTTTTCATGACCTTCTAACCTGGATCAATCGGCCTGCATCCGACTTACTTCCTGGAACTTCCGATTCGCAAAAGAGTTACCCAAGCAAAAGGGTTACGCAAGTTACGCAAAAAGAGTTTAGGATCAGGGTGTGAGGGGCGTGCCGAAGGACCAACCCGATTCGCTGTTGCTCGTCGAAGACGAGCCCCTGGTGGCCATGTCGCTTGCCGATGCGCTGGAAGAATTCGGCTTTCGTGTCAGCCTGTGCGGCACCGGCTTTGACGCCTTGAACTATATCGAGATGGAAGACAGCATTGCTGCCGTCGTTACCGACATCAGGCTTGGCAACGGGCCCGACGGCTGGGAGGTCGCCCGGCGCGCCCGGGAGCATTTTCCGGGCGCAACCATCGTCTATATCACCGGCGACAGCGCCGCCGAATATTCGACCGAAGGCGTGCCCAAGAGCGTCATCCTGCAAAAGCCGTTTCCAACCGCCGATCTGATCAACACGGTCTCTGCGCTGCTGCACTGACCGCTGCCAAAAAGCGGGATCACTCTGCCGCTTGCGCGGCCTCCTCTTCCGCGCGCTCGCTTTGCTGGCGCTCCCACATGTCGGCATAGAGGCCGCGCTTGCGCAACAGCTGCGCGTGCGTGCCGCGCTCGGCGACGCGGCCCTGGTCGAGCACCACGATCTGGTCGGCATCGACGACCGTGGACAACCGATGCGCGATGACGATGCTCGTGCGCTGCGCCGCCACGTCGCTGAGCGTGGTCTGGATCGCCGCTTCGGTGCGGCTGTCCAGTGCGCTGGTGGCTTCGTCGAGGATCAGGATCGGCGGGTCCTTGAGCAGGGTGCGCGCTATCGCGACGCGCTGCTTCTCGCCGCCGGAAAGCTTGAGCCCGCGCTCGCCCACTTCCGAGGCGTAGCCGTCGGGCAGCTGCAGGATGAAATCATGGATCGCCGCACCCTTGGCCGCTTCCTCGATGTGCGCCTGGGTCGCGTCGTCCCTGCCATAGCCTATGTTGTAGCCGATCGAATCGTTGAAGAGGACGCTGTCCTGCGGAACGATGCCGATCGCGCGTCTGAGGCTGGCTTGGCGCACCTTGGTGATGTCCTGCCCGTCGATGGTGATCCGTCCGCCGGTCGGCTCGTAAAAGCGGAACAGCAGGCGCGACAGCGTCGACTTGCCGGCTCCTGAGGGGCCGACCACCGCGGTCATGCTGCCCGGCTTGATGTCGATATCGATGCCCCGCAGGATCGCGCGGTCCGCGGCATAGCCGAAATGAACGTCCTCGAAGCGGACGTGGCCCGGCCCGACGATCAGTTCCGGCGCCTGCGGATCGTCTTCCACCTCGGCGCGGGTGTCGACGACATCGAACATCTGCTCCATGTCGATCAGGCCCTGGCGGATGTTGCGATAGACCCAGCCCAGCATGTCGAGCGGGCGGAAAAGTTGTGCGAGCAGGGTGTTGACGAGCACGACGTCGCCGGTGGTGAACATGTGCTGGCTCCAGCCCCAAACGGTATAGCCCATGGCGCCGGCCATCATCAGATTGGTGATCAGCGATTGACCGATGTTGAGCCAGGCGAGCGACACCTCGTTCTTGACGGCGCTGTCGGTATAGGCGCGGATCGCCTTGCCGTAGCGGCGGGTCTCGCGCTCCTCGGCGGTGAAATATTTGACGGTTTCATAATTGAGCAGCGAATCGACGGCGCGCGCGATCGCCAGATTGTCGGAATCGTTCATGTCGCGCCGCAGGCGCGAGCGCCAGTCGGTGACCCATCGCGTGAAGGCGATGTAGGCGACCACCATCGTCAGCGTCGCGGCGACCATGCCAAGCCCGAACTTGACTCCGAAGATGATGCAGGTCGCGGTCAGCTCGATGAACGTCGGCGCGATATTGAACAGGAGGAAATAGAGCATCATGTCGATGCTCTTGGTGCCGCGCTCGACGATCTTGCTGAGCGCGCCGGTGCGTCGCTCGAGGTGGTAGCGTAGCGACAGCCGATGGACGTGGCGGAAAACCGTCTCCGACAGCCGGCGTGCCGCATCCTGGCCGACGCGCTCGAAGATCGCGTTGCGCAAATTGTCGAACAGCACGCCCGCGAAGCGCGCCCCGGCATAAGCGCCGACGAGCGCGATGGCGAGGCCGGCAGCCGGTTCAAGCCCCGCCGACATGCGGTCGATCGCGGCCTTGTAGGCGAACGGCATGGTCAGCGTCGCCGCCTTGCCGACGAACACGAGCAGCACTGCGATCAGGACCCGCGCCTTGAGGCCGGCGTGGCCGGCCGGCCACAAATAGGGAAGAAACCGCCGCAGCGGCGCCCAGCCTGGCTCGGGCCGCTTCGCCTTGGTCTCGTCAGCAGTCATATTCGTCTAAGTAATGATGCGGATGGCGCAGGCCAAGTTATGTGGGCGAAACAAGTGGAACAGGCCAGCCGACCGATGGTTGGTGCACGTCAATCGGAGTCAGGCCAATGGGCCCCGCCTATTTCATCCTTGCCATCCTTGGCTGCGGCGAAGGCGAGGCCGTCTGCAGACAGGTTGCGGTCACGGACGCGCTGTATGCGAGCGCCGAAGCCTGCACGGCCGACACCGGGCGCGCGGTCGCGCGCTATCAGGACATCGCCTATCCTGTCGTGGTTGCCGAATGCCGCCGCGCCGGCGCCCGGCCTGCCTCGCACGTGCGCGAGAATGACGTGAAGCTCCCGGCCGACCAGCCACCGCACGTCCAGCGTGCCACCGACAGCTCAGGACGCCCGATCCGGGTCTGAACCGGCCAGGACGAACCCATCGCTTCATACCCGAAGGGCAGCTTCGGCGTGATGTGGAACCCCACCCATCGGCATCGGTTGGGGTGGTTGGCGCGCAGGAGGCGGACATGGCCGACACCGACACCATCGACATGCTCCACGACGATGCGCTTCCCGGCCACGAAAGCGAGCTGGAGCCGAAGCCCGATTGGGAACCGCGCTATCCCGGGTCCGGCCGGCTAGCGGGCAAGGTGGCGCTGATCACCGGCGCCGACAGCGGCATCGGCCGTGCGGTCGCGGCGCTGTACGCGCGCGAGGGGGCCGATGTCGCGATCGTCTATCTTTGCGAGCATGACGACGCGGCCAGGACCAGGCAGATCGTGGAAGGCGAAGGTTGCCGCGCGATCTCGATCGCCGGCGACATCGGCGAGCGCGCGTTCTGCGAACGCGCCGTGGCCGAAACGGTCGGCAAGCTCGGCCGGCTCGACATCCTCGTCAACAACGCCGGCGAACAGCATCCCGACAAGGACATCACCGATATCGCCGAGCAGCAATTGAAGCGCACGTTTCAAACCAACGTTTTCGGCATGTTTTTCATGACCCAGGCTGCCCGCCCCCACCTCGGGCAGGGGGCGGCGATTATCAATTGCACGTCGGTCACCATGTATCAGGGTTCGAAGGAGCTTCTCGACTATAGCGCCACAAAGGGGGCCATCACGGCCTTCACCCGATCGCTGTCGGAAAATCTGGTCGGTGCGGGGATCCGGGTCAACGGAGTCGCGCCGGGCCCGATCTGGACGCCGCTGAATCCGTTCGGCGGCAGCTCGGCGGAGAAGATCAAAGACTTCGGCAAGAATACGCCTATGGGCCGGCCGGGCCAGCCCAACGAGGTGGCGCCGAGCTTCCTGTTCCTGGCTTGCGAGGATTCCTCCTACATGTCGGGCCAGGTGCTTCACCCCAACGGCGGCACGATCGTCGGGAGCTAGGGTGCGGACCGTAGCCGCAATGACGGGCACGTTCTTTGCGGGGCGCCAAATGCGGATGCCGCCCTTCGCCATGCCATGCCGTATCCGGGTGCCGGTGCGCCATGGTCGATGACGTCGATCCGACCGCAGGCGTCGACGCCCTGGTCAGAAAGCTTCGCGTGCGCGACGCGCTGAGCGCCGTGGAAGAGCAGGTGTTGCGCGCTTCGGTGTCGGCGACGCGCGAGGTCGGTGCCGGCAAGGTGATCATCCGTGCCGGTAGCGAGGTCAATGAAAGCACGCTGCTCGTGCAGGGCATCATCGCGCGCTACAAGGATCTTGCCAGCGGCGAACGGCAGATCCAGGAGCTGCATGTCGACGGCGATTTCGTCGATCTGCATGGTTTCCTGCTGAAGCGGCTCGATCACAATATCGGCGCTGTGTCGCGGTGCCGCATCGCGACGGTCCAGCACGACACGCTCATGCGGATCACCGAGCTTTATCCGCACCTGGTCCGCATGCTGTGGTTCTCGACGGTGCTCGACGCGTCGATTCAGCGCGAGACGATCCTGTCGGTGGGACGGCGCTCGGCGGTGTCGCGCATTGCCCATCTGATGTGCGAGATGGGCGTTCGGCTCGAGGTTGCCGGCAAAGCGACGCGCGAGCGTTTCACTCTGCCCATGACCCAGGCCGATATCGCCGACGCGACCGGCCTCACCTCGGTGCACGTCAATCGCATGCTCAAACAGCTGCGCGAGCAGACTGTACTGACCTTCCGCAACGGCGAGGTCGTGATCCACGATTGGAGCCGGCTGGTCGAGATCGCCGAATTCACGCCGGTCTATCTGCATCTTGAGCACCGGCCGCGCTGAGTCGCGTCAGTATCGCTAAAGATCATCGATCATGAAATCGCCGCGGGACTGAAGCCTTTCGGCGACGATCGTCCGATGACAGCAGGCCGGGTCGGCTTCGAAGCAAAGCAACGCCGTATGGCGCTCTGCGGCCGCGGCTGCCGCCTGCTCGATCGCTACCGTCGCGTCGAGCGTCTCCAGCTGCTGCTCGAAAATGGTGCGCATCTCCGCGATCCGGCCCTTGCGCGCGGCCTCGCGTCCGGATTTGGGCGTCCCAAGCGCACGAAGGTGCAGATAGTCGATGCCGCGTTCGCGCACCGCCGCGGCGAGGGCGTTCTTCGAGAAGCCCGGTCGGCGGGACGCCGCGACGGCGCGCACGTCGATCAGCAGCTCTACGCCCGCGCCGCTCAGCGCGTCGAGGAGCTCATCGACGGTCTTGCCCTCGTAGCCGATGGTCGAAAGCGTCCTGATCCTCATCGCCTGATCCATTTCCGTCGAATCGGATCATGCTATGAGTCGTCGGCTGGCGCCAGCCGACTTGAAAATGCCTTGGGTACCGCAGAGGCAGGATCTTCGCCGTCTCGTACGGGCAAGGCCCAGGCGATCTGACAGCGCAGCGCCTCCTCCAGTTTCCTGAGGCCGGCGCGATGGGCGGCTGCCCGTTTGGTCAGCAGGCGCGACAGCACCTGCTCGCGCGACGTGGGCCGCGCATTGTCGGCGCGACCGGCGTTGACCGCCCTGGCGAGTCCGAACGAGAGCGGTGGTTTGCGTCTGGCCATTTCGATCTTTGCCCGGCGCTTAAGGATCGAAATGTGATCATGTTCACAAAATAGAATAATAACAACATTTTAACCATATTTACGCCGCGCTTGGCAGGGCTTCGGCGGCGGTCTATCCTTGCGCTTCACACCATAAGAGGAGTCTGCCGATGCGTCCGATCGTAATCGCTGCCGCACTTGCGCTTGCCGCCGCCCCCGTCGCCGGTGGAGCGGTATTGTCGGTCGGCGCCAAGGCGCCCGATTTCCAGACCCAGGGCGCGGTCGGCGGCAAGACCTTCACGCTGAAGCTTAGCGAGCAGCTCAAGAAGGGGCCGGTCGTGCTCTATTTCTTCCCCGCCGCCTTCACGCCCGGCTGCACGATCGAGGCGCATCAATTCGCCGAGGCCACCGACGATTTCAAGAAGGCCGGGGCGCAGGTGATCGGCATGGCCAACGATCCGATCGACAAGCTGGCCGACTTCTCGGTCAAGGAATGCCGCAACAAATTCCCGGTCGCGGTCGCGACACCGGCTCTGATCAACGCCTATGACGTCAAGCTGGGGCCGATACCCAATCTGCCGCCGGATGTCGTCGCCAAGATGGCGGGCCGCTCAAGCCGGACCTCCTATGTGATCGCGCCGGGCGGACGCATCATCTACGTTCACAGCGACCTCGACTATAAAGAGCATGTGAAGAACACGCTCGCCGCCGTTCGCAAGTGGCGGGCAACTCACCGCTCTTGAGATCCGAAGCTGCGGCCTGATCTGCTTCGATCGAAGCAGATCAGCCAAGAGCTTTTTATTGCCGTGTCTCCGGCCGAAGCCGTCTCCTCGGCTCTACCCGGCGCATTTCGGTTGATCGGCGGACTTGAATGCCGGCGCGGATTTCAATCGGGCTCGCCGGCATCGCCTTCCTGCCGGGATTTGTCGATCAGCGCGTCCGATTGTTCCGAAAGCCGTTTTGCCGCTTCGATACTGTCGCGCAGCGACTGCTGGGTACGTTCGATATCCAAATATTGCTCTTCCACCGGTCTTCACTCTGATTGCGCCCACCGCTGCTCGAATTCTTGATGTCGATCAATGTTCCCTCGTGAATGGCGGACAAGACAGGCTGCCGTCCTGCTGCGCTGAATGGCCGAACGTCCGGTCCTGGCAATCGAAGCTGGATAGGTTCAGTCGAACTCGAGGATGATCGCATCCACCGCCAGGCTGTCGCCGGGCTGGGCGCTGACTTTGGCGACCGTGCCGGCCTTGGGCGCGCGCAGGATATTCTCCATCTTCATCGCCTCGACCACCGCCAGCGGCTGATTCGCCTCGACCGCATCGCCTTCGCCGACATGGAGCGCGGTCAGCAGGCCCGGCATCGGGCACAGCAGATATTTGGAAAGATCGGGCGGCGTCTTCTCGATCATATGGTGCGCGAGCGCCGCGACATGGGCAGGCAGCACCGTCACACGGTGCGAAGCGCCCTTGGTGGTGAGCCGCCATCGGCGCCCTTCGCGCGCGACCTGGACGATGTGCGTACGTTCGTCGATCGCACCGCGGAAGCGCCGCATCCCGAGCTGGTAGCGCGTGACGACCTGGGCCGGCGACTCCTCATCGACGGTGGCGAGGACGCCGCCGTCATAGCTTTCGAACCGCACCCGCCGTTCGGCGCCGGCGATGCGCACGATCCGTTCCTCGGCGAGTTGCGGCGCCCCGTTCAGCTGGCCGCTGATCGCGAAGGCGCGCTTGTCGGCTTCGGCCGCCACCAGCGCCGCGACAATCGCGAGATCGTGGAGCAAGAGGACATCGGCCGGTGCGCCGGCGAAGCCTTCGGGATATTCCTCGGCGATGAAACCGGTGGTGAGAGCGCCGGCCCGGAAACGCGGATGCTGCATCAGCGCCGAGAGGAAATCGACATTGTGGCCGATGCCCTCGACAATGAAGGAGTCGAGCGCCTCGATCTGGCGGTCCATCGCCTCCTCGCGCGTGGCACCTTTGGTGATCAGCTTGGCGATCATCGGATCATAGTAGATCGACACCTCGCCGCCTTCCGCGACGCCGTCGTCGACGCGCACGCCCTCGCTTTCGGGCGGCGCGACATAGCGGATCAGGCGGCCCGTCGACGGCAGGAAGCCGCGATAGGGATCCTCGGCGTAGACCCGGCTCTCGATCGCCCAGCCGTCGAGCGGAACGTCCTTCTGCGCGAGCGCGAGCTTCTCGCCGGCCGCGACCCGGATCATCTGCTCGACGAGATCGAGGCCGGTCACGCATTCGGTGACCGGATGTTCGACCTGCAGCCGCGTGTTCATTTCGAGGAAATAGAAGCTTCGGTCGGCGCCGGCGATGAATTCGACCGTGCCCGCGCTGTGATAGCCGACCGCCTTGGCGAGCGCGACCGCCTGCTCGCCCATCTGCCTGCGCATCGCGGGCGTGACGAACGGCGAGGGCGCTTCCTCGATCACCTTCTGGTGGCGGCGCTGCACCGAGCATTCGCGTTCGTTGAGGTAGAGGATGGTCCCGTGCTTGTCGCCGAGCAGCTGGATCTCGATGTGCCGCGGGCTCTCGACGAACTTTTCGATGAACACGCGATCGTCGCCGAAGCTCGACAACCCTTCGCGCTTCACGCTTTCGAACGTCTCGCGCACGTCGCGCTCGGAATAAGCGAGCCGCATGCCCTTGCCGCCGCCGCCGGCCGAGGCCTTCATCATCACCGGATAGCCGATGCCGCCGGCGATCTCGGCCGCGTGGTCGGTATCGCGGATCTCGCCGATGAAGCCGGGGACGACGCTGACCCCGGCGGCTTCCGCGAGACGCTTCGATTCGATCTTGTCGCCCATCGCCGCGATCGCCGCGGGTGGCGGCCCGATGAAGGCGATGCCGTTGTCGGTCAGCAGCTGAGCGAAACTCTCGCGCTCGGACAGGAAGCCATAGCCGGGATGGACCGCCTCGGCGCCCGTCGCCTTGCAGGCATCGAGGATCAGATCCGCGCGCAAATAGCTTTCGGCGGCGGCCGGCGGGCCGAGCCGCACCGCTTCGTCGGCCAGCGCGACGTGCGGGGCGCGCGCATCGGCATCGGAATAGACCGCGACCGTGGCGATGCCCATGCGCCGCGCGGTGCGAATCACCCGGCAGGCGATCTCGCCGCGGTTGGCGATCAATATCTTCTTGAACATCCCCGTCTTATTCCGCCGCCGCACGCGCCGGCTCGGCCTCTGTCATCGGCTCCAGGCCCAGCTTTGCGAACAGGGCGGCGTCGGCATCGGCGCCGGCATTGCCGGTGGTAAGCAGCCGGTCGCCGGTGAAGATCGAATTGGCGCCCGCCAGAAAGCACAGTGCCTGGGTGCTCTCGCTCATGCTCTCGCGGCCGGCGGACAGACGGACAATCGCGCGCGGCATCAGGATCCGCGCGACCGCGACGGTGCGGACGAACTCGATATCGTCGATCCTCGCTGCGGGTTCCGCGATCAGCGCATCGCCCAACGCCGTCCCGGTGATCGGCACCAGCGCGTTGATCGGCACGCTTTCGGGGTGCTCGGGCAGTGTCGCGAGCGCGTGCAGGAAGCCCACCCGGTCGTCCCGGCTTTCGCCCATGCCGAGGATCCCGCCGCAGCACACCGCCATTCCTGCCGCGCGGACATGCGCCAGCGTCTCGAGCCGATCGCCGTAGCCGCGCGTCGTGACCACTTCGCGATAATATTCGGGCGAGCTGTCGAGATTGTGATTGTAATAATCGAGCCCGGCGTCAGCGAGCCGGTCGGCCTGGCCTTGCGTCAGCATGCCCAGCGTCATGCAGGTCTCCAGGCCCATCGCCTTGACGCCCGCGACCATGTCGCACAGCGCGTCCATGTCGCGATCCTTGGGATTGCGCCAGGCCGCGCCCATGCAGAAACGGCCCGATCCCCGCGCCTTGGCCTCCGCCGCCGCGCCGAGCACCGTCTCGGTCGCCATCAGCTTTTCGGCCTTCAGGCCCGATTGGGCGAAGGCCGACTGGCTGCAATAGCCGCAATCCTCGGGGCAGCCGCCGGTCTTGATCGACAGCAAAGTGGAAAGCTGCACCTGGTTCGCGGCCTGGAAGCGGCGATGCACCTGCTGCGCGTCATGGATCAGGTCGAGGAAGGGCAAGGCGAACAAGGCCGCGATCTCGCCGCGGGTCCAGTCGGTTCGTGGCGGGTTCATTCGGCCGCCTCGCTCAGGCCCTCGGGCGGGATGTTGTGGCCGAGCAGAGCCAGCACCTCGCCGGCGGCGGTCACCAGATTCGTGCCGGGTCCGAAGATCGCCTGGACTCCGGCGTCGCGCAGGAATTGGTAATCCTGCGCCGGGATCACGCCGCCGGCGATGACCTTGATGTCGCTGCGTCCGGCATCGCGCAAACGGTCGATCAGCTCCGGGATCAGGGTCTTGTGTCCCGCCGCGAGGCTCGACGCTCCGACCACGTCGACATCGGCCTTGATCGCCATGTCGGCGGCTTCCTCGGGGGTCTGGAACAGCGGCCCGGCCAGCACGTCGAAGCCGAGGTCGCCGAACGCCGAGGACACCAGATTGGCGCCGCGGTCGTGCCCGTCCTGGCCCATCTTGGCGACGAACAGCCGCGGCTTGCGGCCCTTGCGGCGGGCGATCGCCTCGACGCCCTCGATCAGCCCGGTCCATCGCGCATCGTCGTCATAAGCGCCGCCATAGACGCCCGACACCGGCGTCGGCGTGGTCGCGTGGCGGCCGAACACATCCTCCATCGCCGACGAGATTTCGCCGAGCGTGGCGCGGCGGCGGGCGCATTCGACCGCAAGGCCGAGGAGGTTGTCCTTGCTCTTGGCGCCATCGCGCAAAGCGTCGAGCGCGGCCCGGCAGGCGGCCTCGTCGCGCGCCGCCTTCACCCGCTCGATCCGCGCGATCTGGGCATTGCGGACGGCGTGGTTGTCGACGTCGAGGATATCGATGTCGTCCTGCTGGGGCAGCCTGTATTTGTTGACGCCGACGATGACGTCCTCGTTGCGGTCGACGCGCGCGGCGCGCGCGGCGGAGGCTTCCTCGATCATCGTCTTGGGCCAGCCGGCGGCGACCGCCTTGGCCATGCCGCCCTCCGCCTCGACCCGCGCGATGATCTCCCAGGCGCGGTCGTGGAGCTCCTGGGTCAGCGCCTCGACATAATAAGAGCCGCCGAGGGGATCGACGACATGGGTGATGCCGGTCTCTTCCTGCAATATGAGCTGGGTGTTGCGGGCGATGCGCGCCGAGAAATCGGTCGGCAGCGCGATCGCTTCGTCGAGCGCGTTGGTGTGGAGGCTCTGGGTGCCGCCGAGCGCGGCCGCCATCGCCTCGACCGTGGTGCGGATGACGTTGTTGTACGGGTCCTGCTCGGTCAGCGATACGCCCGACGTCTGGCAATGGGTGCGCAGCATCTTCGAGCGCTCGTCCTTCGCGCCGAGGTCGGTCATGACGCGGTGCCAGAGCTTGCGCGCCGCGCGCAGCTTGGCGACCTCCATGAAGAAGTTCATGCCGATCGCGAAGAAAAAGCTCAGTCGGCCGGCGAAGGCGTCGACATCGAGGCCCGAGGCTATCGCCGCCTGGGCATATTCGCGGCCGTCGGCGATCGTGAAGGCGAGTTCCTGGACCTGCGTCGCCCCCGCTTCCTGCATGTGATAGCCGGAGATAGAGATGGAGTTGAACTTCGGCATATGCGCCGAGGTGTAGGCGATGATGTCGGAGATGATCCGCATCGAGGGCGCGGGCGGATAGATATAGGTGTTGCGGACCATGAACTCCTTGAGGATGTCGTTCTGGATGGTCCCGTCGAGCTTCTCCTGAGGAACGCCCTGCTCCTCGCCGGCGACGATGAAGAAGGCGAGGATCGGGATCACCGCGCCGTTCATGGTCATCGACACCGACATCTGGTCGAGCGGAATGCCGTCGAACAAGATCTTCATGTCGTCGATCGTGTCGATCGCGACGCCCGCCTTGCCGACGTCGCCGGTGACGCGCGGATGGTCGCTGTCGTAGCCGCGGTGGGTGGCGAGGTCGAACGCGACCGACAGCCCCTTTTGGCCAGCGGCGAGGTTGCGGCGGTAGAAGGCGTTCGATTCCTCGGCGGTGGAGAAGCCGGCATATTGGCGGATGGTCCAGGGCCGTCCGGCATACATGGACGCGCGCACGCCGCGGGTGAACGGCGCGAAGCCGGGCAGGCCGGGATCGATGCCGGCGACGTCCTCGGCCGTGTACAGCGGCTTGACCGGGATGCCTTCGGGGGTCTGCCAGGTCAGATCGCGGCCCTTGACCTCCTTGGCGGCGGCCGCCTCCCAGTCTTTGAACTTGGCGGTATCAGCCATGCAACAATCCGTTCGTCACGCCTTCGGTGTCTCCATCAGTTCGACCAGCACTCCGCCCATATCCTTGGGATGGACGAAGATCACGAGGGTTCCATGCGCGCCGATGCGCGGTTCGCCAAGCACCTTTGCGCCCTTGCCCTCGAGATCGGTCTTGGCGGCGTGGATGTCGGGCACCTCGAAGCAGATATGATGCTGGCCGCCGGCGGGATTCTTCTCGAGGAATTTGGCGATCGGGCTCTTGTCGCCCAGGGGCTCCAGAAGCTCGATCTGGCTGTTGGGCGTGTCGACGAAACAGACCCTCACGCCCTGTTCGGGCATGTCGAACGGATAGTGGATCGCACGCGCGCCCAGCATGTGGCGGTAGAGCGCGACGCTGCGTTCGATCGAAGGGGTCGCGACGCCGATATGATTGAGACGGCCGATGCTCATGTCAAATTCCCCTCATCGTCGCTTCGTGCAGGCGGGACGACGCTGATATCACAGTGGAATATTGTCATGCTTTTTCCATGGATTTTCCAGCACCTTGTCCCGCAGCTTCCTGAGGCCCAGGGCAATGCGGCGGCGGGTCGAATGCGGCATGATCACTTCGTCGATGAAACCCTGGCTCGCGGCGACGAAGGGGTTGGCGAAGCGCGCCTCATATTCGCGCGTGCGCGCGGCGATCTTGTCCGCATCGCCGATGTCCTTGCGGAAGATGATCTCGACCGCGCCCTTGGCGCCCATCACCGCGATCTCGGCGGTCGGCCACGCGTAATTGAGGTCGCCGCGCAAATGCTTCGACGCCATCACGTCATAGGCGCCGCCATAGGCCTTGCGCGTGATGATCGTGATCTTGGGGACCGTCGCCTCGGCATAGGCGAACAGCAGTTTCGCGCCGTTCTTGATGATGCCGTTATGCTCCTGCGCGACGCCCGGCAGGAAGCCCGGCACGTCGACGAAGGTGATGATCGGAATGTCGAAGGCGTCGCAGAATCGCACGAAGCGCGCCGCTTTCTTCGAGCTGGCGATGTCGAGCACCCCCGCCAGGACCATCGGCTGGTTGGCGACAATGCCGACCGGGCGCCCTTCGACGCGGCCGAAGCCGCACAGGATGTTCATCGCGTGCGCCGGCTGGATTTCGAAGAATTCGCCTTCGTCGACCGTCTTCCGGATCAGCTCGTGCATGTCGTAGGGCGTGCTGGGGCTGTCCGGAATGAGCGTGTCGAGGCTTTCCTCGATCCGATCCCAGGGATCCGTCGTCGGCCGCTCGGGCAGCGGGTGGCGATTCGAGAGCGGCAGGAAGTCGAGGAATTCGCGGGTGGCGAGAAGCGCGTCGATGTCGTCTTCGAACGCGGCGTCGGCGACTCCCGAGCGGGTGGTATGGGTGATCGCTCCGCCCAGATCCTCCTGCGTCACCACCTCGTTCGTCACCGTCTTCACCACCTCCGGGCCGGTCACGAACATGTAGGAGCTGTCCTTCACCATGAAGATGAAGTCGGTCATTGCCGGGCTGTAGACGGCGCCGCCCGCGCAGGGGCCCATGATCACGCTGATCTGCGGGACCACGCCGCTCGCCAGCACGTTGCGCTGGAAGACTTCGGCATAGCCGGCCAGGCTTGCCACCCCCTCCTGGATGCGCGCTCCGCCCGAATCGTTGAGGCCGATCACCGGCGCGCCGACCTTCATCGCCATGTCCATGATCTTGCATATCTTCTGCGCATGGCGTTCGGACAGCGAGCCGCCGAAGACGGTGAAATCCTGCGCGAAAGCGAAGACGAGGCGGCCGTTGATCGTGCCCGATCCGGTGACGACGCCATCGCCCGGAATCTTCTGCGCCGCCATGCCGAAGTCGGTGCAATTATGCTCGACGAACATGTCATATTCCTCGAAGCTGCCCCGATCGAGCAGCACCGTCAGGCGCTCGCGCGCGGTCAGCCGGCCCTTGGCGTGCTGGGCGGCAATGCGTTTCTCGCCGCCGCCAAGCTGTGCCTGGCGTCGGCGCTGCTCCAGCTCCTCGATCGTCGTTGCCATGCGCCCCTTCTTGCATTTTCGTGACACGGTTCGGCCGCTTGTTTCAGGACTCGCCGAGGAACGCAATGAAGAGCCGGCCGCGCCCGTACCGCGCAAGGGTCCAAACCCGCTCCCGGCCATTGCTGGGAGTGGGTTTGGACCCTAGGCGTTGTCGCGCACGCGTGCCGCGCATAAACGAGGGCGAACAGAAGGGGATTGTCGGTACGTAATGGGCAGCTTCGATCTTGTCGAAACCATGCCGTTCGATCCCCATGAGGGGATCGTCGACCTCGAGCTGCACCTTGCCAACATGAAGGCGAGCGCCGAAGCGCTGGGCTCGGCCTTCGACCGGCACGATGCGCGCAACGAGCTCCAGGCTGCGACCTTCCGCGCGCGTGTGCCGAAAATGCTTCGTCTGGTGCTGTCGCCGACCGGGGCGATCGCCATCGAAAGCCGCGACCTTCCGGCCCCGCCCGACGAGCCGGTGTCGATCCTGCTCAGGCCGCTGCCCCTCGCCGAGGACGATGTCCGGCTGCGCCACAAGACGACCGACAACCGGGCGCTCGACGCGGCGCGGCGCGAAGCGGGCGCCTATGAGGTACTGTTCGTCGATGCCGATGGATGGCTGGCGCGGGGCAGCTTCACCAATGTGTTCGTCGAGCGGGCCGGGACATTGCTGACGCCGCCGCTCGAACGGGCGATGTTCGCGAGCGTGCTTCGCCAGCGCCTGATCGCGGACGGCCATGCGCGCGAGGCGGATCTCACGCGCGAAGATCTGGGCGGTCCTTTTCAGATCGGCAACGCCATGCTCGGCCTGGTCGGCGCAAGGCTGGTGACGTGAGAAGGCTCAAGCCGCGATCGGAAACCTGAGCAGGCGGTCCGCGATCGGCACGAGGGCGTGCGCGCCGGGGCCGACCGCGCGCGCGATCTCGGGATGATCGGCATCGAGCCCGCCGGCGAGCGATCCGAAGGCGGGGAGCACCAGCTTGGTTTCCGTGGCGATGAAGCAGCGGCGCGAGACCTGGCGGCCGCTCCGGCTGACGCGCAGCTTGGGATGGAAATGGCCGGACAGTTCGGGCCGCGCTTCGTCACGCTCGGCCTCATGGCGAAGCAGCAGCCCGTCGACTTCGGCTTCGGCGGCGAGCGCGCCATCGCAGCGGTCGGTGATTCCCGGATCGTGGTTACCCGTGATCCAGGTCCAGCGTGTCCGGGCGGTCAGCGCGGCCAGCAACGCGCGCGCGCCGTCGGGCAGGCGATCGCAGCCTTTGCTGTCGTGAAAGCTGTCGCCGAGGCACCATATCTCGGCCGCATCGGTCGCCGCGGCAAGCGCGGTCAGATCCGCCAGCGTGGCGATCGAATCATAGGGCGGCAGCATCTGCCCCAGGCGCGCGAACCAGCTTGCCTTTTCGAGGTGCAGATCGGCGACCAGCAGGGCGCGCCGGGCGGGCCAGAAAAGCGCCCCGCGGGGCAGCGCCATCAGCTCGTGTCCGCAGAACGAAAAGGGAACCATGCGTCCCGTATAGCCGGGCGTCCGAAGCATTCAAGTCCGGCTGAACCGGTCCGGTCCGCGGGACGACGGCGGCTATCAGCCTTGTGACGACAGCTCCGACGCGACGGTCTGGTCGGCATCGCGCGCGCTGCTTTCGTGCGGCATGACCAGTCCGAACAAGATCAGGCCGATGACGAATCCCTGGGCGATCAGCGCGAAGGGGTTCTCGAGCTTTTTCTTGAGGGCCGTGATGCTCATCGTCATGCTTTCCATTGCGCGGCGGTCGTTTCCGCAACCGGTTGGACCTTGTTGCCGACGCCGCCTTAAACGCGGGCTGAATGGGCGCGACGATGGTGCGACCAGGATCGCTGGCGCCGCGACGAATGTGTAGAGTTGAAGTTGAACAAGGCGGATATCCGGCGCCGCCGAAGCGGCGCCGGACGGTGTGGATGGTTTAGGCGGCTTGATCGATCTTTTCCGGGGCTTCGGCTTTCGCTTCGACCGCGGCGCTGCTTTCGGTGCCTATATCGATCTTGCGCGGCTTCATTGCTTCGGGGATCTCGCGGACGAGCTCGATGGCGAGCAGGCCGTCCTGAAGCGCGGCATTGTCCACCCGCACGAAATCGGCGAGCTCGAAGCGCCGCTCGAACGCCCGCGTCGCGATGCCGACGTGGAGGAAGTTACCTTCCTTGTTGCGATTCTCGCCCTTGCGGCCGGTGACCACCAGAAGATTCTGACGGGCGGTGATATCGATCTCGTCGCGCTTGAAACCGGCGACCGCGAGCGTGATGCGATAGCGGTCGTCGCTGACCCGTTCGAGGTCGAAGGGCGGATAATTGTCGACCTGCTCGTTGCGGGCAGAATTTTCCAGGAAGTCGAACAGCCGGTCGAAACCGACGGTGGAACGCCGATAGGGCGTAAAGTCGAAATTACTGCGCATAATGTCCTCCATTGAGCAACATGGGATGAGAGCGCGGCCGGCATGGCCCTGCGCCCCTAAGCTACTGTCCGGAAACCGCAAACTGGTCTTCCGGCGAGACGAATCTAGGTGGGGAGGAGAGCATTTCAAGACCCCCGCCGATACTCTGCGGACGGGGACGAACAGGGCCAGAGTGATTTCGAGCCAGATGGAATGAGCTAGCCGCCCTGCTTCCGGCTGGCCGCGTAGTCCTCGGCCTGCTTCAGCACCCTCAGAATATTGCCGCTCCAGATCTTCTCGATATCGGAATCGCTATAGCCAGCCTCGCGCAGACGCGCGGTTATCTGCGGTATCGCGGCGATATCCTCCATGCCGATGACGCCGCCGCCGCCGTCCCAGTCGGCGCCGATGCCGGTATGATCGACCCCCATGACCTGGATGACATGCAGGAGGCTGGCCATGAACATGTCGAACGTCGCGGTCGTGTAGGGCCTCTTGGCGTCGAGAGCGGCCTTGTCGGCGATCAGTGCGCGCCGTTCCTCCGGGCTCATTACCGCAAACTTCGCCTGGCGGGCCTCGATGGCGCGGCGTTCGGGCGAATCGTCCTGCTGCACCAGATAGACGCTGTTGACCTGCATCACGCCGCCCGCGGCGGCGAGCTTGCGCATCCGCGCGTCGTCGAGATTGCGCGGATGATCGAACATCGCCTTGGGTCCCGAATGCGAGCAGATGATCGGCGTCTTCGACAGCGCCAGCAGCTGATCGAACGTGGCGTCGGACGCATGGCTGGCGTCGACGACGATGCCGAGCCGGTTGGCCTCGGCCAGCCAGGCGCGGCCGAGCGGGCTGAGGCCTTTCCATTTCGGCTTGTCCGTGGCGCTGTCGGCGAACTGGTTGTTCTTCGAATGGACCGGTCCGGCCAGTCGCACGCCGAGGCGGTAGAAGCTTTCGAGCAGGCCGACGTCGGTGCCGAGCGGATAGCTGTTCTCGATGCTTTGGTAGACGATCCGCTTGCCGCTCGCCGCGATCCGCGCGGCATCGGCGGCATTGGTGGCGAAGGCCATCCTGTCCGAATAAGCGGCCACCATCTTCTGGATCGCCGCGGCGCGCAGCAGTGCCGCCGAGCGGGCGGCGGCATAGCCTTCGGGCGTGAGCGGCCCCTGGCGCGTGTAGATGACGAAGAAACCGCCATCGAGCCCGCCGGCTTCCATCCGCGGCAGATCGACCTGGCTCTCGTCCCACTCGTAATGATGATAGTCGCCGAACTTCCAGCCATCGCGCTCGAGCAGCATCGGCGTGTCGAGATGGGTGTCGAGCGTCAGCATCTGCTCATGGGCGAGCCGGTCGCCCGCCGAGAGCTGCGAATGCGCCGGAGCGGCGCTCAGCAGCGCAGCCAGCGCGAACATGATT
>DATFHP010000137.1:0-11716 GCA_035248285.1 Allosphingosinicella sp.
ACCTCGATGTTCTTGGCGCCCAGATCGATACGACTCCGGTGCCGGGCGGCCCGGTCTCGTGACCCGCGAGGTTCGCCAGCACGTGGCGACCTTCAGCGCTCTTGCCGCGGCCTGCGGCTTTGCGCTGACGGCGTGCGTGACTTCGGGAGAGGTCACGTGCAAAAAGGCCCCCGACGGCCATTGGCAATGCCAGGGCTCGGCCGGGGGCGATAGTAAAACCGTGGGTTAAACGGTGGACTTAACTTGTTGTATATTATCGGACTTTTAGATGGCTGATCCAGAGCAAGCGCGCGAAGCCCCTTCCTCGATTTCCAATCTGGTCGAGATCATGCGCCGGTTGCGTGATCCGGTGAACGGATGCGAATGGGATCGCGAGCAGACGTTCGAGACGATCGCGCCTTACACGATCGAGGAAGCCTATGAGGTCGCCGACGCGATCCGACGCGCCGATATGGCCGCGCTCCAGGACGAGCTTGGCGATCTGCAGCTCCAGATCGTCTATCATGCGCGCATCGCCGAAGAGCGCGGCGCTTTCACCCTTGACGACGTCATGGCGTCGATCTGCGCCAAGATGATCCGTCGCCATCCGCATATTTTCGGCGACAGCGCGCAGAGCCCGGGCTGGGAGAATCTCAAGGCCGCCGAGCGCCGCTCCGACCCCGATCCGAGTGCGTTGTCCGGCGTCGCCCGGTCGCTGCCGGCGCTGAAGCGCGCCGAAAAGATCCAGAAACGTGCATCGCGCGTCGGCTTCGATTGGCCGGATGCCGGCGGTCCGCGCGCCAAGATCGACGAAGAGCTCGCCGAACTGGAAGGCGCAGGTTCGCACGAGGAGCGTGACGCGGAACTGGGCGATCTGCTTTTCTCGGTCGTCAATTACGCCCGGCATCTCGGGATCGATCCGGAAGCGTCGTTGCGCGCGGCCGCGGATCGCTTCGAAACGCGCTTCAGGTTGGTCGAAGCGCTGTCGGACAGACCGTTGGAATCGCTGGACATCGAAGAATTGGAGGCATTGTGGCAGCGCGCAAAAAAGACGTCAGCGCTGGAAGCGCTGGAAACGCGCCCAGTCGGCGTCTGAAAGCCGGACTTCAAGCGCCGTCTCAAGCGCATCGGTATGTTGGCAGACGATCTCGCCATTGGCATGGAGCCAGGCCAGCGCCTGCCCGTCCGAGGCGGACACGGTCACCTTGCGAAGCGTGTTGGCCGCGCGCAGCCGTTCGCTGACCGCAGCGAGGAGCGTGTCGACCCCCTCCCCGTTCAGCGCCGAAATGGCGACCGCGTCTTCCTTCCGGGCTGCGGCGGCGAGCATGGTTTCGCGCTGGTCCGGGGCGAGCGCGTCGATCTTGTTCCACGCCTCGATCAGCGGCGAACCGTTCGCGCCGGCCGCTCCGATCTCGGCGAGCACCTGCGCGACGTCGGATCGCTGCGCTTCGCTGTCGGGATGGGCAATGTCGCGGACATGGATGATCAGGTCGGCGGAAACGACCTCCTCGAGCGTGGCGCGGAAGGCCGCGACAAGCTGTGTCGGCAGCTCGGAAATGAAGCCCACGGTATCTGAAAGGATCGCCTTGTCGAAGCCGGCCAGGGGAATCTCTCGCATCGTCGGATCAAGCGTCGCGAACAGCAGATTTTCGGCGCTGACGCCGGCGTTGGTGATGCGGTTGAACAAGGTCGATTTGCCGGCATTGGTATAACCGACCAACGCGATCACCGGCCAGGGTGCCTTCTGCCGCCGCGCGCGATGCAGCCCGCGGGTGCGCGCCACCTCCGCCAGCTCCTTGCGCAGCCGGGCCATGCGGTCGCGGATCAGGCGCCGGTCGGCCTCGATCTGGGTTTCGCCGGGACCGCCGAGAAAGCCGAAGCCGCCGCGCTGGCGCTCGAGATGGGTCCACGACCGGACCAGACGGCCGGCCTGATAATCGAGATGCGCAAGCTCGACTTGCAGCCGGCCTTCGGCGGTGGCCGCCCGCTCGCCGAATATCTCGAGGATCAGGCCGGTGCGGTCGATCACCTTGGCCTTCGTCGCTTGTTCGAGGTTGCGTTGCTGAATCGGCGTGATCGCGGCATCGACGATCACCAACTCCGCCTCGTCGCGCACCACCGCCGCGGCGATAGAATCGACCTGGCCCGATCCGAACAGCGTCGCAGCCCTGGCGCTTCTCACCCGGAAATGCAGCCGCTCGGCGACGACGATGCCGATCGCCTCGGCAAGGCCGGCTGCCTCCGCGAGGCGCGCGTCGACGTCGCGGTTCGATCCATGGCCGAGGATCGGCAAGGCAAGGACCGCACGGGCACCGCGCGAAACGTCGGACTCATGCACTCCGTTCGCCATGCTCAGGCGGCCGATTCCTCGTCCTGCTCGGTGAAGCTCACGGGATTTTCGGGCTGAACCGTTGAAATGGCGTGCTTGTAGACCAGCTGGGACAGGCCGTCGCGCTGGAGCAGCATGCAGAACAGATCGAATGCGAATATCTCGCCCTGGAGCATGACGCCGTTGATCAGGAACATCGTCACCGGCTCTTCGGCGCGGCGCACCGCGCCCAGAAACACTTCCTGGAGCAGGGTCGGCTTTTTCTTGTCCTGCTGCTCGGCGAAGGCGCGTTCGATCTCGGCGAGGTCGAGCTGCTGCGCAGGCATGATCGTCGAGATGGCATGCTTGTAGATCAACTGCGCCTGCCCGTCGCGGCGGAGCAGCACAGAGAAATTGTCGAACCAGGTGATGATCCCCTGGAGCTTGACCCCCTTGACCAGAAACATCGTCACCGGCGTCTTCGAACGGCGAAGCCCGTTCAGGAACATGTCCTGGAGGTTGTTGACCTTATCGGCCATTGCTTTTTCTCCTTATTGGCGGATCGTGGTCCGCTGAGGCGCCGTAGCGCGGCGTCGCGTCCTGTTAAGCTAGGGTTCGTCGGAGCGCTTTCAATACCATGGCCTTGATACGAGCGCGACTCAGCCTTTCTCCCCATCCTCTCCCTTCACGTCGCCAAGCCCCAGCGCCTTCAGCTTGCGGTGCAGCGCCGAGCGCTCCATGCCGATGAACGTGGCGGTCCGGGAGATGTTGCCGGAAAACCGCCGGATCTGGACGCGCAAATATTCGCGTTCGAAGGTCTCGCGCGCCTCCCGAAGCGGCGTCCCCATGATCGCTTTGACCGCCTCCCCCGGCGTCAGCTGTGCCTGATCGTTGAGAATCTCGGGCGGCAGCATGTCGATTTCGATCAATCCTACCCGCGCTCCGGGAGCGAGAATGATGGTGCGCTCGATCACGTTGCGCAGCTGGCGGACGTTTCCAGGCCAATCATAGGCTTGCAGCGCAGCCATCGCATCGGATGAGAAATTGGGCGTGGCAAGGCGCTGGTCGACCGCGTACCGGGCCGCGAAATGCGCGACCAGTTCGGGAATATCCTCGCGGCGATCGGCGAGCGCGGGGAGATGCACCGGCACGACGTTGAGGCGGTAGAACAGATCCTCCCGGAAGCGACCACCCGCAATCTCCTCGCCCAAATCCTTGGCGGTCGACGAGACGACCCGCATATCGACCTTGACGACGCGCTGCCCGCCGATGCGCGTGAAGCTTTGATCGGTGAGCACGCGCAGGATCTTGGCCTGCGCCGGGATCGGCATGTCGGCGATCTCGTCGAGGAACAAGGTGCCGCCGTGCGCTTGCTCGAGCAGCCCGGGACGGACCAGCTCGGATCCCTCCTCCACTCCGAACAACGCCTCCTCGACGCGCTCCGGAGTCATGCGGGCGGCGCTGACGACGATGAACGGGGCGCGGACGCGCGGGCTCCAATTGTGCAGCAGACGCGCGGCCACTTCCTTGCCGACCCCGGCCGGGCCGCTGATCAGCACCCTGCTGCCGGTGCCGGCGACCCGCTTCAGCGTCGCGCGCACGGCGTTGATCGCGACGCTGGTTCCGGTGAGCTCGGTTTCCTGGCCGACCTGCGCCTTCAGCGTCTCATTCTCGCGCCGCAGCCGCTCGGTCTCGGTGGCCCGGTTGACGAGGTGCAGCAAGTGATCGGCCTCGAACGGCTTTTCGATGAAATCGACCGCGCCTTGCCGGATCGCGGCGACCGCCGTGTCGAGATTGCCGTGGCCGGAAATCATCAGCACCGGCAAGCTCGGGTCGCGGCGCTTGATTTCCTCGAGCAGCTGGAGCCCGTCGAGCTTCGAACCCTGGAGCCACACGTCGAGCAGCACCAGCGAGGGCCGGCGATCGGCAAGCGCCGCCAGCGCCTCGTTGCTGCCCGCCGCCGTCCGTGCGGCATAGCCTTCGTCCTCGAGCACCCCCGAAACGAGATCGCGGATATCCTGCTCATCGTCAACTACTAGAACATCTAATGCCATATCAGTTATTTACTTCCTCATCCTCAGATACGGCATCATCCGATTGCTCGACCTTTGCCAGCAATTCCTTGTCGAGCACGATGCGTACCCTGGTGCCGACCGCCGGATCGTCCTCGAAGGCGATGCTGCCATAATGTTCTTCGACGATTTTCTTGACGATCGCCAGGCCGAGCCCGGTGCCCTTGGGGCGGGTCGTCATATAGGGTTCGGTGAGGCGATCGCGATCGGGTGGGAGCCCGGCTCCCGTATCGGTCACGTCGATGCACAGGCTGCCCCGTGGCTCGGTGATGATGATCGCGATCCGCTGCGGCCCCTCCCCGCCCACCTCCTTCTTGTGCTGGATCGCCTCGATGCCGTTCTTGACGACGTTGGTGAGGGCTTGGCCCAATTGGCGGCGGTCGCAAACCAGCAACGGCGAAGGCTCCGGCGCTTCGAGGGTGAAGGCGATATCGGGATGCGCCACCTCATGGAGAAACAGCGCCTGGCGCGCGATCTCCACGATCTTCTCCTCTCGGAACACCGGCTTGGGCGTGCGCGCGAAGGAGGAGAATTCGTCGACCATGCGGCGAAGGTCGCCGACCTGACGAACGATCGTCCCGGTCAAGCGCTCGAAGGTGCCGGGATCCGACTGGATTTCCTTGCCGTAGCGCCGCTGCAAGCGCTCGGCGGCGAGCTGGATCGGCGTGAGCGGATTCTTGATTTCGTGCGCGATGCGGCGCGCGACGTCGGACCAGGCGGCGCGGCGCTGATCGATGATCTGCTGGGTAATATCGTCGAACGTGACGACATGCCCGCCTTCGACCTTCACGCGCTTGACGGCGAGCGTGCGCGCCTCGCCGCCCGAGGTGAATTGGATAATGTCCTCGCGCTCGTCGCTGTCGAGCTGGCGGTCGAGTTCCGGCGCAAGGTCGGCGAGCTTCTTGCCGATCGCTTCGCGGCTGTTGGTCTTGAGCAAGGCTTCGGCCGAGGTGTTGAGCAGCCGCACCTGGCGATCGCGGTCGACCGAAATGACGCCGGCGGTGACCCCCGACAGCACCGCCTCGATGAAGGCGCGTCGGCTGTCGAGCTGGCTGTTGGCCGATACCAACGCGCCGGTTTGCTCCTCGAGCCTCCGCGTCATGCGGTTGAAGGCATTGCCAAGCGTGCTCACCTCGTCATGCATGCGCGAAGACGGGACGCGCACCGAAAGATCGCCTGCGGCGACGCGGCGCGCGGCGTCGACCAACTGTGCGACCGGCCGCACCAGACGGTCGGCGATGGCGAGCGCCGCCCAGATCGCAAGGCCCACGATCAGCAGCGAGACCAGGAACAGAGCCGCGTTGAAGCGAAACTGGAGCATGCGCGCGCGCTCGAGAATCGCCTTATATTCGCTTGCTGCGCTGCGCGCCTCGGCCATCGATCCGGTCGCCTGCGTGCTGACCTTGCGCGCGCCATAGAGAAAGATGGGCGCGACCCGGTCGAGCCTGATCACGGCCTCCACCCGATCGGGCACCTTGCGTACCACGCGCACTTCGCCCTCACGCATCGCATGGAGCTCCGCGGGCGAGAATCGTTTCTCGATCGGCCGGTCGTAGAGATTGACCCCGATCTGGGTCTGAATCTGGTTCTTGCTGTTGAGCGACAGGATGGCGCTTTCGGTGAACTGGCGCGCCAGAGTCTGGAAAAGGAATTGATTCTCAAAGGCCTTGCTGTCGAGACCATTGTGATTGATCGAATCCACCATGTCTCCGCCCATCGTCTTGACGTCGAGCTGCAGGCGCTGCTTGTGCTCGGCCTCGTAGATTTGCGAAACCTTCTCGGCGCTGGCGAGCACGGTCCGGGCACGATCGGAGAACCAGAATTGCGTGCCGCTCTGGAAGAGCAGCGAAGCGAAGATGACGACCAGCAGCGTGGGAACGCTGGCGATGACCGAAAAGACCGCGACCAGACGGACGTGCAGGCGTCCCCGCCCTGCGACCGGCGATGCGGCGGCGCGGCGCATCGCGATCCGGCGTGCCGCGAAGACCATCAACGCCATTGCCGGAACGAGGTTGGCGACCAGCAGCATCGCGACCGTCGGCGGAGTCAGCGGCGAGCGGGGTAGCCCTTCGTCGGTGATGATCAGATAGCTGAGACCGGCCATCGCCAAGGCGGCGAGCGCGGACACGCCCTCGAGGATCGGGATGATCGGGCTGCGCCGCAACGCCAGCGAAATGCGGCGCCACCAGACCGGCCGCTCGGGCGCTGACAAGGAAGCTTCAGCGTTCACGTGGCTCGTCTACCACAAGAATGTGGCGTCAAGAACACAGTCCACATCGGATCGGCTCGTTTCGCCGCTGCCCCAAGCGTGTTGGGCGCGTCACGCGGCGGCGCGCTCCAGCCAGGGCTCGTAATAACGGCAGAGCATGTCCCGCGCCCGGCCCGCGTCCGCCTGCTGGTTGAAAGCATTGCGGAATTCGGCGGAACCGTGCAGGCCGCGCGTATACCAGCCAATATGCTTGCGCGCGATATTGGTCCCGGTTTCGGGGCCATAATGGCCCAGCATGGCGTCATAATGGTCGAGGATGAGGGCAAATTGCTCGTCGAGCGACGGATCCGGACGCCGCTCGCCGGTTCGCAGCCAATGCATCACCTGGCCAAGCAGCCAGGGACGGCCATAGGCGCCGCGGCCGATCATCGCCCCGTCGGCGCCCGATTGGTCCAGCGCCGCGGCGACATCCTCGATCGAGCCGATGTCGCCGTTGACGATCACGGGCACCCGCACGGCTTCCTTCACGCGGCGCACGAACCGCCAATCGGCATCGCCCTTGTACATCTGGCAGCGGGTGCGGCCGTGAACCGTGATCATGCGCACGCCGATATCCTCGGCGATCCGCGCCAGCTCGGGGGCATTGAGGCTGGCATGATCCCATCCCATGCGCATTTTCAGCGTCACCGGCACCTTCACGGCCGCGACGGTCCCAGCGATGATGGCGGCGGCAAGCGGCAGATCGCGCATCAGCGCCGAGCCGGCATCGCCGTTCACCACCTTTTTGACCGGGCAACCCATGTTGATGTCTATGATCGCCGCGCCGCGATCCTCGTTGAGCCGCGCCGCTTCCGCCATCTCGTGCGGCGTGCAGCCGGCGAGCTGCATCGACACCGGATCCTCGATCGGATCCCAGGCCGCCTTTTGCAGCGACTGGCGCGTCTCGCGGATCATCGCCTGGCTGGCGATCATCTCGGTGACCGTGAGGCCTGCTCCGTAAAGCTTGACGATACGGCGGAACGGCCGGTCGGTGACGCCGGTCATCGGCGCCAGGATAACCGGCGTCTCGATGCGCACGGGTCCAATCGAGATGGGCGAAAGGCGAACCATGGGGATGAGCACATAAAGTGCGAAGCCTGCCGCGGCAACGCCGATCCCTCTGGCGGCCAGGCGACTGCTCCGGTAGGTGCGTAGCATGAACGCCGAGGGCAAGACGGTCGCATTGGTGGTGGCGGCGGGATCCGGCAACCGCGCCGGCGGCACAATTCCCAAGCAATATCGGCGGCTCGGCAATCAGGCGGTGCTCGCCCATGCGCTCGATCATCTGCGCCATCCGGCCATCGATCTGGTGCAGGTGATCATCGGCGCCGGGCAGCAGGAACAGTATGACGGGGCCGTCCAGGGCCGTGCCCTGCCCCCCCCGGTGCTCGGCGGAGCGACGCGCCAGGAGTCCGTCCGCAATGGCCTCGAGCAATTGGCCGCAAGAGGTGGCGCGGCCCGGGTGCTGATTCACGACGCGGCGCGCCCGTTCTTGCCCGCTTCGGTGATCGACCGCCTGCTCGGCGCGATTGCCGGACACGACGGCGCGGTGCCGGTGCTTCCGGTCGCGGACAGCCTGGCCAGGTCCGACGGAAGGCTCGGCGACCCGGTGGCGCGCGAAGGGCTGGTGCGCGTCCAGACGCCGCAGGCGTTCGCGTTCGGCGCCATCCTCTCCGCCCATCGCCGCTGGAGCGACACGCGGGAGGCCGGCGACGATGCGCAGGTGGCGCGTGCCGCTGGCTATGAAGTAATTTCAATCGACGGTGACAAGAATCTGGAAAAAATTACTTTTCCTGACGATTTTGCGCAAGCGGAGACACGGATTCTGACGGCCATGACCAGCCGTACCGGCCTCGGTTTCGACGTGCATGCTTTCGCCGCGGGTGATCATCTGCAGCTGGGCGGGATGCGCATCGCGCATGACCGCACGCTCGCAGGCCATAGCGACGCCGACGTGGTTCTCCACGCCGTTACCGATGCCTTGCTCGGCGCCGCCGGCGAAGGCGACATCGGGGCCCATTTCCCCCCCGGCGACCCGCAGTGGAAAGACGCGGCGTCGGCGCGTTTCGTCGAGCACGCCGCGCAATTGATCGCGGCGCGCGGCGGGCGGATCGATCATGTCGATGTCACAATCATCTGCGAAGCACCGCGTATCGCCCCGCACAAGGAGGGGATGCGCGCGCGCGTGGCGGGGATGCTGCAGCTGCCGGTGGGCAGAATCAGCATCAAGGCTACGACCACCGAGCGGCTGGGCTTTACCGGTCGCGGCGAGGGAATCGCGGCGCAGGCCGTGGCGACGATCAGGCTGCCGGAGGATCTATGAGCGAGATGCGCGATTTCTGCCTGCCGTCCGAGCTGATCGAAGCCGCCCGCAGCGTGATCGAGGCCAATCGCGCCGCCGGCTTGCGCATTGCGGTCGCCGAAAGCTGCACGGGCGGGCTCGTCAGCGCCGCATTGACCGAAATCGCCGGTTCGTCTGACGTCTTCGAGGCGGGCTTCGTCACCTACGCCAACGAGGCCAAGGTGGAAGTGCTCAAGGTCAGCGAGGAGGTGCTCGACACGTTCGGCGCCGTCTCGGTGGCGGTTGCGTGGGCGATGGCCCAAGGAGCGATCGCGCGGACCGGTGTCGATACGGCGGTTGCCGTCACCGGCATCGCCGGGCCGGAAGGCGGCAGCGACAAGAAGCCCGTCGGCACGGTCGTGTTCGCGCGCGCGCGCCGCGGCGCCGACCCTGAGGAGATCGTCGCCGACCGGCGCGAGTTCGGCGACCTCGGCCGCGGCGGCGTGCGGCTTCAGGCGGCGCTTTGCGCGCTCGAGCTGCTGATGCCGGTCGAGGACGTGCCGTAGAGGGCATGCGCGCGCGCTTCGAATGCGGCGATCATGCGCCGCAGCGCCCGGTCGAACATCTGGCCGGCGATCGCTTCGAACACCCGCGACTTGAAGGCGAAGTCCACGCAGAAGCCCAAACGGGTTCCGCCCCTGCCGTCGGGCTCGAATTTCCAGTCGTTCCTGAGATATTTCAAGGGGCCCTCGACATATTCGACGAGGATCCTGCGCGGCCGTTGTTTGGTGACGCGCGAAGTGAACGTCTCCTTCAACGATTTGAAGCCGACGACCAGATCGGCGATCATCAGCGTCTCGCTGTTCGATCGGATGCGCGTTGCCGCCACCCAGGGCAGGAATTCCGGATAGCGCTTCACGTCCGCGACCAGCTCGAACAGCTGGTCGGGCGAATAAGGCAGAGTCCGTGTCTCGCTATGGCGCGGCATTGGCCTTGCCGCTTCAGCGCGAAGTAGCCGCGAGCCGGGCCTCGCGCGCTGCCCTCATCCTGGCGAAATCCTCGCCTGCATGGTAGCTCGAGCGGGTCAGCGGGCTGGACGCGACGAGGAGGAATCCCTTGGCGCGCGCGATCGCGGCATAGGCCTCGAACGACTGTGGCGTCACGAATTCCTCCACCTTCGCATGGCGTGGGGTCGGTTGCAGATACTGGCCTATGGTGAGAAAATCGATGTCCGCCGAGCGCATGTCGTCCATCACCTGGTGTACCTCGAGCCGCTGCTCGCCAAGGCCGACCATGATGCCCGATTTGGTGAAGATCCCGGGCGCGCGCCGCTTGACGCCCTCCAGCAGGCGAAGCGACGCATAATAGCGCGCGCCCGGGCGAATGGTCGGATAGAGGCGCGGCACCGTCTCGAGATTGTGGTTGTAGACGTCGGGCCGGGCGGCGACGACCGCTTCGACGGCGGCATCGGGCTTGTTGCGGAAATCGGGCGTCAGGATCTCGATCGTGGTCGCGGGCGTCGTACGTCGCAGCGCCTCGATCACCTTGACGAACTGACTGGCGCCGCCATCGGCGAGATCGTCGCGGTCGACCGAGGTGACGACGATATGCTCGAGGCCCAATTCGGCGGCGGCATCGGCGACGTGCTGCGGCTCGAGCGCATCCACCGCGCGCGGCATGCCCGTCTTGACGTTGCAGAAGGCGCAAGCGCGCGTGCAGGTGTCGCCGAGAATCATCACCGTCGCATGCTTCTTGGTCCAGCATTCGCCGATATTGGGACAGGCTGCTTCCTCGCAAACGGTGGCGAGATTGAGCCGCCGCATCAGCCTGCGAGTCTCGGCGAAGCCGGCGCTCGTCGGCGCCTTTACCCTGATCCAGTCGGGCTTGCGCACACGTGCGGCAATCGAAGAAGCATCGGCCATGCGCGCGAGATAGCGACAGCTGCGCCATCTTGCCACCCCAGGCCGCGCCGCCTAACTCCCGCGGCAGCAAGAACGGGACACAGTGATGGCCGATTTCAACAGTCTGCTGGATGGCTATCGTCGGTTCCGCGAGGCGGGCTGGATTCGCCAGCGCGAACGCTGGACCGAACTGGCCGAGGGTCAGTCGCCCAAGGTGATGGTCATCGCCTGCTCGGATAGCCGGGTCGATCCGGCCACCATCTTCGACGCCTCGCCCGGCGAGATGTTCGTGGTGCGCAACGTCGCCAACCTTGTCCCGCCCTTCGAGGAGGGCGGCGGACGTCATGGCGTCTCGGCCGCGCTCGAATTTGCCGTCACCCAGCTCGACGTGCCGGAAGTGGTGGTGATGGGCCACGGCCATTGCGGCGGCGTCGAGGCCTCGGTTTCGCGCCGCTTCGATCATGCCGCGCCTGGCGACGGCGGCTTCATCGCCCATTGGATCGACCTGCTCGACGAGGCGCGCGACGACATCGTCCGGCGCCTGGGCGACGGCGCCGAGGCGCGGCATGCGCTGGAGCTGGAGACCGTGCGGGTGAGCCTGCGCAACCTGCGGAGCTTTCCCCAGGTCGCCGAGCGCGAGGCGCAGGGACGCTTGACGCTCCACGGCGCCTATTTCGCCATCGCCGACGGTCGGCTTCACCTCCTCGACGAGGTCAGCGGCGCCTTCGTTCCGGCCTAAACGTCTTCGTCCGCCTCAGCGAGATCGACCCTAGCTCTCTTGGGGCTCGGTGAATTCGATATTGTCGAACGGCTGTTCGCCCCGGCGTCGCAGCTGCTCGTCCACCGCAGCCTTGTGCGCGCCGGCCGCGCGCGCCCATGCCGGCGAACCCGTCCTGGCGCGCTGCATGATCCGCCGGGTAAGATCGA
>DATFHP010000138.1:0-2865 GCA_035248285.1 Allosphingosinicella sp.
CGCCTGGATCATCCCGCGCAATGCCTGGATTTCCCGGTTCGACCAGCCGGCCTTGCTCATGATCGTGCGCATCGTGATCCGCGTCGCCGGCACGCGGTCGGGCGGGAAATAATAGCCCGATTTGTCCAGCGCCTCGTCGAGCTGGCCGATCAGCCCTTCGAGCTGCGCCTGGCTCGCGCGCGGCTCGGCCGCTTCGCTTTCGGTGGGGATGGCAAGCGCGCCCAGCTTCGACCATTCGTAGGCGACCAATATCACCGCCTGGGCGAGGTTCAGCGAGCGGAATTCGGGGTTGACCGGCACGGTGACGATCGTGCCCGCGACCGCCGCTTCCTCGGTTTCGAGCCCCGAGCGCTCGGCGCCGAACAGGATGGCGGAAGGCTCCGCCCGGCCCCGTATCTCCCGGGCCGCCTCCTCCGGGGTGCGCACGGGAACGACCAGGCCGCGCTTTCGCACCGTCGTCGCATAGACGAAGGCGCAATCGGCGACCGCATCGGCGACGCTTGCATAGACTCGCGCCCGCTCCAGCACGATGTCGGCGCCTGCGGCCGAAGGTCCCGCGGCCGGATTGGGCCAGCCGTCGCGCGGATTGACCAGCCGCAGATCGGTGAGGCCGAAATTGAACATCGCCCGCGCCGTATTGCCGATATTTTCCCCGAGCTGCGGCCGCACCAGCACGATCGCCGGATCGCTCACTCCTTCGCGTCCTCGCTCACGGTGCCGGCGAAATGCTCGAAGTCGCGTGCCTCGCGGAAATCCTTGTAGACCGAGGCGAAGCGTATGTAGGCGACGCTGTCGATCGCCTTCAGCCCCTCCATCACCATCTCGCCGATGATCGAGGATTCGACCTCGCTCTCGCCGCTGGTCTCCAATTGGCGCTGGATCGAGGAGAGCAATTTGTCGATCCGTTCCGGCGGCACCGGCCGCTTGCGCAGCGCGATCGCCAGCGAGCGCTCGAGCTTGCCGCGGTCGAACGGCTCGCGGCGGTTCTGCGACTTGACCACGGTCAGCTCGCGCAGCTGGGTGCGCTCGAAGGTGGTGAAGCGCGCGCCGCAATCCTCGCACTGCCGCCGGCGCCGGATCGCCGAGCCGTCCTCGGTCGGCCGGCTGTCCTTCACCTGGCTGTCCTCATGACTGCAGAAAGGGCAGCGCAACTAAAGCTCCGGATAGATGGGGAAGCGGCGGCACAGGGCTTCGACCCGATCCTGGACCGAAGCCTCGACCTGGCCGTCGCCTTGCTCGCCGTTTTTGCGCAGGCCTTCGACGACCTCGGCGATCATCGCGCCGATCTCGCGGAACTCGGCAGGCCCGAAGCCGCGCGTCGTGCCCGCCGGGGTGCCGAGCCTGATTCCCGAAGTGACGAACGGTTTCTCGGGATCGTAGGGAATGGCGTTCTTGTTGCAGGTGATCGAGGCCCTATCGAGCGCCTTTTCGGCATGCTTGCCCTTGGCCTGCTTCGGCCTGAGGTCGACCAGCATCAAATGATTGTCGGTGCCGTCAGACACGATGTCGAGCCCTCCGGCCTTGAGCGCTTCGGCAAGGGTGCGCGCATTGTCGACCACCGTCCGCGCATAGACCTTGAAATCGGGGCGGAGCGCCTCGGCGAAGGCCACCGCTTTGGCGGCGATGACGTGCATCAGCGGCCCGCCCTGGAGGCCGGGGAAGATCGCCGAGTTCATCTTCTTCGCCATTTCCTCGTCATTGGTGAGGATCATGCCGCCGCGCGGCCCGCGCAGCGATTTGTGCGTGGTCGTGGTGACGACATGCGCATGCGGCAGCGGATTGGGGTGGACCCCGCCCGCCACCAGCCCGGCGAAATGCGCCATGTCGACGAGGAGATAGGCCCCGACTTCGTCGGCAATCGCGCGGAACCGCTCGAAATCCCAGAAGCGCGAATAAGCGGTGCCGCCGGCGATGATCAGCCTGGGCCTGTGCTTGCGCGCGGCGTCGGCGATCTCGTCCATGTCGAGGAGTTGGTCGTCGCGCCGCACGCCATAGGACACCGGCTTGAACCATTTCCCCGACATGTTGACCGGCGAGCCGTGGGTAAGGTGGCCGCCGGCGGCAAGATCGAGGCCCATGAACGTGTCGCCCGGCTGGAGCAGCCCGAGGAACACCGCCTGGTTCATCTGGCTTCCCGAATTGGGCTGGACGTTGGCGAAGCCGGCGCCGAACAATTGCTTGGCGCGCTCGATCGCCAGCGTCTCGACAATGTCGACATATTCGCAGCCGCCATAATAGCGCCGGCCGGGATAGCCTTCGGCATATTTGTTGGTGAGCACCGATCCTTGCGCTTCCAGCACCGCGCGCGAGACGATATTCTCCGAGGCGATCAGCTCGATCTTGTCGCGCTGCCGGCCAAGCTCGGCGGCGATCGCATCGGCAATTTCAGGATCGGCCTTGGTGAGCGAGTCGGTGAAGAAGCCGCTGGGCTGGACCTCGCTCAGATCGTTGGCGGGACGGCTGCTCATGCAGGTTCCTTCGCGAAAGCAGGATGGGACAATTTGTCGACGCGGCGCTGGTGGCGGCCGCCGCCGAACGGCGTTGCGAGGAACTGGTCCAGGCAATCCTTGGCGGTCTCGATGCCGATCAGCCGCGCGCCCATGGCGATGACGTTGGCATCGTTATGCTCGCGCGCCAGCCGCGCGGCGAGCCCGTCGGACACGAGCGCGCAGCGGCAAGCCGGATGGCGGTTGACCGATATCGAGATGCCGATGCCCGATCCGCACAAGGCGACGCCCTTCGCGGCCTGCCCCGAAGCGACCGCTTCGGCCAGCCGGTAGCCGAAATCGGGATAGTCGACCGATTCGCCGCCGTCGGTGCCGAGATCGAGCACGTCATGGCCGCCTGTGCGCAGATGCTCCGCCA
>DATFHP010000139.1:0-3303 GCA_035248285.1 Allosphingosinicella sp.
CGATGCCATTGTCACATTTGCTCCGATCTACCTCGATCGGAAGACGCCGCCGTCCCGGTCGGGCCGCAGTAGCGGACTGGATTATCGATGCGCGGAGAATCGGCGAATGCCCGGGCCGGGGGTCCAGCCGGCGGCTCACCGGATGCGGCCTGACCGCGCCGAAATCGTCAATGGCTTAGGAAAAATATGGTGCCCAGGGGCGGAATCGAACCACCGACACCGTGATTTTCAGTCACGTGCTCTACCAACTGAGCTACCTGGGCGCATCCGCGGCAAGCGGAAAGTCGCGGCTATAAGGGCGCGCGCGCTCGGCTGTCCAGCCCTGCCTCACGCAAGCGCGCAGGCAAGACTATTCTTCGGAAGAGGCCGCAATCTGCTCGCCGGGCTCGCCGGCGGGAGGACCGGGGACGCGATACGCATCACCGAGCCAGTTCAAAAGGTCGCGATCCTTGCAACCCTGGCTGCAAAAGGGTGCGTGCGCGGCGAGGCCTGGCTTGCCGCAGAGCGGACAGGCCGGACGCTCGCCGGACGGGGAGTCGGTAGACATATCGAAGATATGGCGCGCGACCGATAAGGCCGCAAGGCGACACCGTGGCGCCGGCGCCCCGGCGCCATCGGATTGCAGCCCGGGCGCCGCTTCTGTAGGCCGCCCGCCCATGCGTTCGGCGTCGCATCCGATTTCATATTACGACGACCGGACCTCGTTCCGCCGCCGCGCCACGTCGATCCTGCTCGCGCTCATCATCAACGCGCTGGTGGCGCTGATGATGCTGACGATCTCGGCGCAGCGCCCATCCGGATCGCGCGAGGGACGCGGCGCGATCATCGTCCAGCTGCTTCCCCACGCTTCGGACACACCCACGCCGACCCGGGCCGCCGCAGCGCACAAGCGCACGCGCGCGACGAGCGCCACGCGCATCAGAACGCCGCCCGCCGAGCCCCGCCGCAAGCCGCCGCCACCGGTGCCCGATTCGCCGCTGCACATGCTCGTCATCAGCCGCGAAATGTATGCCGCCTCGGACATTGCCAAGCTGCCCCAGCATCCGCCCAAGCCTCCCGCAGCCGACCGGGGCGCACTCGCCGACGCTTCCGACAGCAGTTCGGACGGACCGGGCTCGGGCCCGCACGGCGAACGACTCTACAATGCGCAATGGTATCGTGAGCCGACCCATGCCGAGCTGAGCTACTATCTGCCGGCGAACCGGCCGACCGTGGGATGGGGACTGATCGCCTGCCGGACGATCGACCATTACCACGTCGACGATTGCCAGGAGATCGCCGATTCCCCGGCCGGATCCGGGCTCGCCGCCGCCGTGCGCGAAGCCGCCTGGCAGTTCCTGGTGCTGCCGCCCAGGATTGGAGGGCGTCCGATGGTCGGCGCGTGGGTGCGGATTCGGATCGAATTCACCCAAACCGGGGTAAAATAATCGGACGGTTCAGGCGAACGCGCTCTGGACATGCCCGCCCGGCAGCCCGAGCGCGGGATCGGCCCGCAGGGCGATGGCCGTGCCCGTGCGCCGGCCAAGCTCGGCGAGCCAGAGCGGGTTCGCCTCGATCCGGGCAACGACCGACGGCGCCGCGTGCAGGATGCGCTCGCCGGTGCCGGCGACGCGCTCGGCGCGGCGCAGCAGCGCACGCGCGGCGGCGCCGATCGGGTCGCCCTGGAGACTCTCCGCGATCGAGGCGCGTTCGCGCCTTCGAACGATCTGGAGGAACCCGAAGCCGTTGACCGCGGTCCGTTCGAACGGTTGCGGCAAGACCTGATCGAGCGCGGCGGCGGCGGCCTGGCGGTCCGCGCGCGCCGCGAGCGTAGGAAGATCGATGCCGATCGAGCCCGCGACGGCGAAGCGCCGGATCGCGCGGCCGGCCGCGGCGGCGCCGGCAACCGCGAGCGCCGGTGGGGACAGCGCGCCATCGACATCGAACAGGGTCATCGCCGGGGTCAGGCTCATGCGCAGCGCGCCGCCCGTGAAAGGGATGTCGCCGCTCATCGCCTGCTCGAGCAGTTCCGACCAGCCGGCCTCCTCGAAAACATCTCTGCCGAGCACCGGCGGCTTGGCCAAACTCTGTCCGAACCGGGAAATCCGCTCGCGCAGCGCGGGCCCCGCGCACGGCGCGGCATCGGTCAGCCGGCATTTGGCAAGCTTCGCGCGGCCGCTTTCCGCGATCGGCTCGCGAACGATCTCCACCCGAATCGCCTGGCCTTCGCTGAGTTCTGCCGGGACCGGCTCCAGCAAGGCGTCGCCGCCGCTCGCCAGCGACACGATGGCGCGTCGGCCCGGGATCAGGATCGCGGCCAGACGCGCTTCGAGCACCGCGCCGGCGCGCAAGCCGGGAAGCTCCAGCGAAGCCTCGACGATGGCATCGCCCTCGACCAGGATCGCGCGATCCTCGCCGATGCCCTGCTCGAAATACCACTCCGCCATCAGGGCCTGGAGCGCCATCCGGCCGATTCGAGCAAGGTGCGAGTCTCGTACAAGGGCAGCCCGACCACCCCCGAATGGCTGCCCGCGATGCGCCGGATCAGCGCTTCGGCGCGGCCCTGGATCGCATAGGCGCCAGCCTTGCCGCGCCACTCGCCGCTCGCGATGTAGGATTCGAGATCGGCCTCGCTCAGCCGTTTGAACGTCACCAGCGTCAGCGACAGGCGATGGTGCGCGACGCCGGCCAGGTCGATCAGGGTCACCGCCGAATAGACCCGGTGCCGCCGGCCGGAGAGCAGGCCGAGCGCAGCACGCGCCTCGGCATCGCTTTCCGCCTTGGGCAATATCCGCCGCCCCACCGCGACGACCGTGTCGGCGGCGAGAATGAGCGCATCGGGCGCGGCGATCGCGGCCGCCTTTTCGGCCGCCATGCGCGCCGCATAATGGCCGGGAAGCTCACGCGGCCGCGGCGTCTCGTCGATTTCGGCGGGAATGACCGCATCGGGCACGACGCCGATACGGGCGAGGAGATCGAGCCGGCGCGGGCTGGCGGAAGCGAGAACGAGCCGCATGCCTGCGCCCGGCAAGTTATTTAAAGCGGTAGGTAATCCGACCTTTGGTCAGATCATAAGGGGTAAGTTCAACCAGCACCTCGTCGCCCACAAGGACGCGGATCCGGTTCTTGCGCATCTTGCCCGCGGTATGGCCGAGAATCTCATGATCGTTCTCCAGCCGCGCGCGGAACATGGCATTCGGCAACAGCTCGACCACCGAGCCGCGCATCTCGAGAAGTTCTTCCTTGGCCATCCGTATCCTTGACAGGTCGAAAAAATCCGCGACGCCTTAGCCGCTTCGCGTTGAAATGGAAAGACGGACGCCA
>DATFHP010000140.1:0-7460 GCA_035248285.1 Allosphingosinicella sp.
TTCGTCGCGCGCCGCCTGCGCTGCCCCGCGCGCCTCGGCAAACGTCTTGGCCGCCTGCGCCTGATCGATCGCGGCGGCGCGTTGCGCGTCCGTCGCCTGGGCGACGGCGGCGGATGCCGTCTCCGCTGCGTGCCGCGCCTCCTCGGCGGCCGCGGCCGCTTCGCGCCAGCGGGCGAACACCAGCCGCGCCTCGGCGATCCGGATCTGGTCGGTGAGCTTGCGGTAGCGCTCCGCGGCCCGCGCCTGCCGCCGCAGCGCCGACAGCCTCTGCTCCATGTCCGACAACAGCTCGTCGAGCCGGACGAGATTGGCCTCCGCCGCGCGCAACTTCTGCTCGGCATCCTTGCGCCGCACGTGCAGTCCGGCGATTCCGGCCGCTTCCTCCAGCATCTGCCGCCGTTCGGTGGGCTTGGCGGCGATGACCGCGCTGATCCGCCCCTGGCTGACCAGCGCCGGCGAATGCGCGCCGGTGGCGGCGTCGGCGAACAGCAAAGCGATATCCTTGGCGCGCACGTCGCGGCCGTTGACCCGATAGGCGGAGCCGGCACCGCGCTCGATACGGCGGGTGACCTCGACCTCGCCTTCCCCGGCAACGCCGATATCGCCGAGCACGTCGGCGGCGGCGCGCTCGACGAGCAACGAGACTTCGGCGAAATCGCGCGCCGGCCGGGCCGTCGTTCCGGCGAAGATCACGTCGTCCATGCCTGCGCCGCGCATCGACTTGGGCGAGGATTCGCCCATCACCCAGCGGATCGCCTCGAGCACGTTGGACTTGCCGCAGCCGTTCGGTCCCACCACGCCGGTGAGGCCCGGCTCGATCCGCAATTCGGCCGGCTCGACGAAGCTCTTGAAGCCGGAAAGCTTGATCCGCTTTATCTGCAAGGCGCCGCCCCCGGACTCGCCACTTCGCTATCCTCCCGGCCGGGCGAGCAAGGGCTCGAGCGCGGCCCAGCCGGAGGCGTTTTCGGCCTTCTTGCCGTTGATGACGAAGGTCGGCGTGCCCTGCAGGTCGTAACGGCTGTTCGCCGCCTGCCGCATTTCGGTCAGGCGATCGACGGCCTTGGTGTCGGACAGGCACGCGCGCGCCCGGCTCGGAGTCACGCCGTGCTGCGCCGCCATGGCATCGAGCCCGCTGACCGCTGCGATCCGGATCAGCTTGGGCGGTCCGGACAGGGCGTCCAGCGCGTCATATTGGCTGGCGCTCAAGGCGCCGAAACGCGCGGTCCACTGCGCCTGCGCCGCGAATATCCGATGAGTCAGCGGGAAATAGCCCCTGGGGCCGGCGCAGCGGCTGAGCAAGGCGCCGACCAGATCATAGGGATCGCGGACGTAATTCCTGAATTCGTAGCTGACCCTGCCGCTGCGGACATATTTCTGCACGAGCGGCGGCACGCCCTCGGCCTCGAAATGCGCGCAATGCGGACAGGTCAAGGAACCATATTCGATCAGCTTGAGCGCGGCGTTGGGGTTGCCCATGCGATAGCCGCCTTCCGGCGTCGCCACCACGATCCTGGTCCAATCGGCCGTAGCCGCGCGCCGCGCCGCCGGCCCGGCGGCCGAAGCGGCGGACAGCGCAACGGCCGCCGCGACGCTTAGCGCCACTGCCGCCGCCCATCGCGCGCGCCTCATTCGCCGAGCGCTTTCTCGAGCGCGGGCTCCAGCTCCTTCCAGCCGGCGACATCCTCGACCTTGTCGCCGTTGATGAAGAAGGTCGGCGTGCCGGTGACATTATATTGGCGGGAACCCTTTTCCCTGATCTCGACCAGCCGATCGAGGGCCTTGCGGTCGGCAAGACAGCCGCTGATCCGCGCCTCGGGCATGCCCCGCATGCGGAAGAATTGGGTGAGGCCGGTCGCGTCGATCACCTTCGGCATCGATTGCTGCGGCGGCATGGCGAATATCGCTTCGACCTCCTTTTGCGGCAATTGCCGGATCCGGCCGATCCAAGCGTCCTGATCGGCATAGAGCTGATCGGCGAGCAGGAAGAATGCCGCGGGCCCCTGGCAGCGCGCCAGCAAGGTGACCGAAGCATCGGTGGGAAACAGCAGGAAGGGCCTGAACTCCCAGCTCACCCGGCCGCTCTTGACATATTTGTCCTGGAGCACCGCCGCGCCCTCATGCGAGAATTCGGCGCAATGCGGACAGCTCAGCGAAGCATATTCGACGAGCTTGACCGGCGCATCGGGGTTGCCCATCCGATAGCCGCCTTCGTCGCTCTCGCCGGTGACCTGCGTCCAGTCGCTTCCGGCGGGCGGCGCGACCGCCGCGACGGGCTGACCGTTGGCCGGCCCGGCGACCCCGCTCTTGTCCTTGCATCCGGCAACCAGCAGCGCCGCCGCAATCGCAACCGCGCCCAGCCAAGATCCTGTTCTCATTGCTTCAGCCTGCCCATCACCTTGATCGTCGTCGTTTCGCTTTGTCCCTCGCTCGCGGCGATGCCGCGCGCAAGCGCCTCGAGGCACAAGCGCAGCTCAGGGTCTCCGATCGCGCGCAGCGAATCGCCAAGCTCGGTCGGCAGCGGCTTCAAAGGGACCGCCGGCGCCGATCGCCTCTTGGGTCCGGCCGGATGAACCGACGATTGCCTGAAATGGACGCGCGCGACGGCGGAATAGCCGAAGAAGCGATTGACGCGTTCGATGATCTCGGGCGCGACGTGCTGCATCATCGGCGCATGGGCGCCGCCCACCACCAGCGTCAGCACGCCGTCCGATCGCTTCGCCGGCGGAAATCGGATCGATTCGGGCGCGGAAATGCCGGCATAGCGTTCGCCGACGATCTCGCGCCAGCGGCTGACGATCGACGATTGAACGAAGCCGAATCGCCGGAAAGCCGCGCCGCCCGCCGCCGGCAGCAGCTCGGCGACCGACCGTGCGCGCAGCGCGCGCCGCGGCACCGCCTGCTTCTGCTCCTGGGCCGGACCTCGAGATTTCGCCATCGCCCGCTTCATGGCATAGCGCGGCCATGTCCGTCGATGCCACAAATGCGCTTTTGCGCTGGTACGAATCGCACCGGCGCCGGCTGCCATGGCGCGCCGCGCCGGGCGCGCGCGCCGAACCCTATCGGGTGTGGCTATCCGAGATCATGCTGCAACAAACCACCGTCGCCGCGGTGCGCCGCTATTTCGAGGCCTTCACCGCCCGCTGGCCGACCGTCGAGGCGCTCGCCGCCGCCGAAGAGGGCGAAGTGATGAGCGCCTGGGCCGGCCTGGGCTATTACGCCCGGGCGCGCAACCTCATCGCCTGCGCCCGCGAAGTGACCCGGCGGGGCGCCTTTCCCGACGAAGAAGAGGCGCTGCGCGCGCTGCCCGGCATCGGCCGCTACACGGCCGCCGCCATCGCCGCGATTGCCTTCGGCCGACGCGCGGTCGCGGTCGACGCCAATGTCGAGCGCGTCGTCGCGCGGCTCCATGCGGTCGAGACGCCGCTGCCGGCGGCGCGAACCGAAATATACCGGCGCGCCGATGCGATGACCCCGCCGCGCCGAAGCGGCGATTTCGCGCAGGCGATGATGGATCTCGGCGCCACCATCTGCACGCCGCGCGATCCGGCATGCATCCTGTGCCCGGTCGCAGGCCATTGCGAGGCGCGCCGCCGGGGAATCCAGGCTACGCTGCCGCGCAAGCGCGCCAAGCCGCAGCGGCCGCACCGCCAAGCGGTCGCTTACTGGCTCGAGAGCGACGGCGATGTGCTTCTGGTCCGCCGGCCGAAACGCGGCCTGCTGGGCGGCATGCTCGCCTTCCCGACCGGCGGCTGGTCGGACCGGGCCGAGCCGGGCGAGGGCGCTCCGGCGATCGCCGAATGGAACGACGCCGGCTCGGTCGAACATGTCTTCACCCATTTCTCGCTGAGCATGCGCCTGCTTTGCGCCGACGGCGGCAAAGCGGTACGCAGTGCCGACGGCATATGGTGGCCGGCGGACCGGCTGGGCGAGGCGGGGCTGCCCACCCTGTTCGCCAAGCTCGCCCGGCGCGGCGCCGAATGGAGGATGGCAATTTGAATCTGGACGCGCCGCCGGGCTTCACCGGCCTGCTGATCGACCGCGCCGACAATCTGCGCGAGGAGGAGGAGCGCATCGCCGAGCTGGCGTCGAGCATCGGGGCGCGGCTGCTGCGCCTGTCCGGTCTCGATCCCGAATTGACCGCCGAGGGGCGGCTTGCCTGGTCCTCGACCGTCGAGATTGCGGGCGGGGAAGGATTGATCTTCCTGGGGATCGTCGAGGGCAACCCGTTGTTCGCGGCCCTGACCCGCGTCGACGTCTTCCCGTCGCGCCCCAGCAACCTGTTCGGGCAGATCGGCGAGATGGATCCTGGGGACGCCGCCTTGTGGGGCACCGCGCGCAGCCTGCTGGCATGGCACAACCGGCATCGCTTCTGCAGCAATTGCGGATCGGCGACACGGCCGTTCCGCGCCGGCTGGGGCCGGCGATGCCTGCAGTGCGCGAGCGATCATTTTCCCCGCGTCGATCCGGTCGTGATCATGCTCGCCGAGCATCGCGGCCGCGTGCTGGTCGGCCGCCAGGCGCAATTCCCGCCCGGACGCTATTCCGCGCTCGCGGGCTATGTCGAGCCGGGCGAATCGATCGAGGAAGCGGTCGCGCGCGAGCTCAAGGAGGAAGCCGGCATCGCCGTAGCCAATATCCGCTACGTCGCCAGCCAGCCGTGGCCTTTCCCGGGCGCGCTGATGATCGCCTGCCTCGCCGAAGCCGAATCCGATGTCCTGACGATCGATCCGAGCGAGCTCGAGCATGCCTTGTGGGTCGATCGCAACGACGTCGCCGCGGCGCTCGCCCGGGACGAAGGTGCGCCCTTCATGGCGCCGCCGCATTTCGCCATCGCCAACACCTTGTTCCGGCGCTGGCTGAAACAGGCTTAGCCTGGCGCCAGGACCTTCCTGAATCGCGACCGTTGCGGTGATCGGGTTTGGACCCTAAAGGGATCGCCAATTCTTGATCCAACCGCGCGCGCTCTTCTGCTGCGGCGATGCTTTTCGGAGGTTCTGACGGCATGGACGATCGCGCCAACACGATTGCAGGATGGGTGCTGCTCGCTGGTATCGTCGGGTTGGGCGCGTCGATCGTCACCCACGAATATTTCCACGCCGAGCGGCCCGAAAAGATGGGCTATCCGATCGAGGGCGTCGAAGCCGAAAACGGGGGCGAAGCCGCCGCGGCCGCCGAGCAGCCGATCGAATTCTACCTCGCCAGCGCCGATCCCGCGCAGGGCGAATCGGTGTTCAAGAAATGCGCGACCTGCCACAATGCCGCCAAGGGCGGGCCGAACCAGCTCGGGCCCAATTTGTGGGGCGTGCTCGGCAAGCCGCACGGCCATGTCCCGGGCTTCGCCTATAGCGATGCGCTGAAATCCAAGCCCGGCGTCTGGGACTGGGACAGCCTCGGCCAGTGGCTGCATTCCCCCAAGGCGTATGCGCCCGGCACCAAGATGACCTTTGCCGGCCTTTCCAAGCCGCAGGACCGCGCCAACGTCATCGCCTATCTCAACAAGCAGAGCGACAGTCCGCTGCCGCTGCCCGCCGCTCCGGCGGCGCCCGCCAAGGCAGCCGCCGAGGCCTCGGGCGCGCCCGCCGCAGCCGGAAAAGCCAAGGACCAGCCGGTGCTGACCGAGGGCCAGGCCGCAAAACAGCCCGAAGGACGGGTCGGCGGCGATGCAGCCACCAGCGTCGCGGGCAGCGCCGCGCAAGAGAAGCATTGAGCGCGGCTGGGGAGTCTGAATGCCAAGGCCGTCGCTGGCGGCGTGGTTGAGATTTACCTGAAAATCGTGATCGCCTCCTACCATGCGAAGCATGGCGCGGACCACCCTCATCGACCGGGCCTTGCTTGGCTTTCGGGTGAGGGCGTCCGCAATTTCCTGCAGGATCTCGTTACCAACGATCTCGACGCCCTCGAGATCGGCCACCCGCTGTGGGCGGGGCTGCTGACACCGCAGGCTGCTACGCCGGCCAGGAGAATATTGCGCGGATGAACTACCGCGCCAAGGTCAACCGCCGTCTGTTCGTCGTCTCCGCCGCCACCCCGACCCGGCGGACCCGGGTCCATTATCCCAAGCTCGGCCTGGCCGTCGAGCACCGCCGGATCGACGACCTCGGCGATGCGATCATGCCCGAATGGCTGGCCGGCGCGTCGGGCTGATAGCGGGCAGGAACTACCGTTTGGGAGGGGAGAAGGAGGCCCTCCGATCCACTAACCTCCGCGCTTCTTCAGCACGAAATGAATGAAAAAGGGCCTTCGCATCGCCTCTCGATATTGAGCGGGCGCTCGGGCTTCCATCTCTGGTTTGGGCTTCGCTTCGACGAGCTGGTCTATGCACAATCCCGCCGCGTCGATCGCCGCGGTGATGTCGCTCAGCGGCCGTTGAATGCTGACCATTTCTCCCAGACCCGCCCAATCCTTCTTGATCAGCGACTTGGCCCAGTATCCGCGTTGCTGGATGAAATCGAAATGCACGAAGGGATGCTTCATCGAAACGATCATTCGTCCGTCGGGCTTGAGCATATGTGCGAGCAGCGTGAATTCCGTCGTCAGATTGCTGACATAATGCAGAACCAGGCAGGACAGGATCAGATCGAACCTGCGCCCGTCGAGGGTTTCCTCGAGTTCCTGCGTTCGACAATGATGCAGTTCGCATCGATCCCCGACGCGCGCACGCGCACGAGCTACCATCTGCTCCGACGGATCGAACGCGACCACATTTGCGCCGGCATCGGCAGCATAGGCCGAGTAAAAGCCGTTGCCGCATCCAGCATCGAGCACATCGAGGCCGTCCAATGGGGGCAACAGCGCGAGCGTTGCCGGCCGTTCGTAGAGCGCGTTGCCGGGTATGACATCGGCCATCGACGCATAGGCGTCGGCAATATCGTTATAGTCGGTCACAGGCATGGGGTTAGCTATCATTCTCGTTGCGCAAATACCAACAGCAAGGAGCCCAACCCGTCAATGGCTATTCCGTCGAACATTGTCGTTCACATGGCTCAGTCGTCGTCAATAATCGTTCCCAAGCCAATTCCATCGAACAAAGTGTCGCCTGCGATTTGGGGCGTGATTGTGACATTGAATGTTTCGTTCCCTTCATCTAACGAGTCTTCATCTGAATAGATAGAAATAGTCTTATATATTTCGTTTCCATTGAAAGTAACGGTTCCAGATTCTTGTTGATAGTCTTTATTACCACTATCATGCGCTGAACCATCAGAAGTGTCATAATGAATTGACGTGCTGTATCCAGTGTTGGTTGGTCCAGTTCGGTATATTTCGAAGATTATGCCGTTGCCTTCGTAATATTGGGCGTCGGAGATCCTGAATGTACTAGTCGTCTCGGTAAATCCATCATCATTTAGTATGGTACCTTTCGCGCTGCTATCGGTGATGTTGACGCCATTCGTCGCGTTCGAAAGCGTGAGCGACATAGTCTCGTCCGGTTCCGTCACCGAGTCTTCGGTCGTGCTTAC
>DATFHP010000141.1:0-3476 GCA_035248285.1 Allosphingosinicella sp.
TCGCCAGCCCGTACACAATCTTCCCCAGCGCCCCGAGCAGCAAGACCGCGCTGGCCAGAGTCTGGATGAGGAAACCCGTGCTGCGTTTGGCTGGATCGGCCATGTAGCCGGCGGAATAGAGCAAACGCCCGATGATCCAGACGACGCCCACGCCGGCGGCGACCAATGCGTTCCAGTAGATCGCGAAGAGCCACAGGCTCGCCAGGAAGATCGGCAGCCATTCCAGGGTATTGGACTGCACACGCACGGCGCGCTCCAGCAGCGGGTCGCCGGTCATCGCGGGCGCGCCGATGCCGGATTTGCCGCGCGCACGCGCGACCTGCAGGCTCATCGAGAAATAGGCCAGCAGCGCGAGCAGCGTGACCAGGGCGGTCCAGCGATAGTCCATCATCATGTTCGTCTCCCCCAATGCCGGCGCGCGAAGCTTCGCCGCCGCGTAACCATGCCATTTCTCCAGGTCGGCGTCACTCTCGCCGCCCTGAACCTCACCCCACGGCCGGCAGACCCGGGTCCACCCCCGTCATCGTGACCGACACGTCCCACAGCCGCTTTGCAAGCGCTGGATCGGTTGCCGGCGCCTCGCGCGCAGCTTCGCCGGACGGGCCCTTCATCTCGCGCCAGCGGGTCGGGCCGTAATAGCCCCCCGGCCGCACTTGCCCCGTCGCCGCCTGCAACGTCGGCCAGGCGCCCATGGCGGCGGTGTTGAACAGCCGGCCGACGAGTCCGATCATCATCTGGAACGGCCAGAAATAGCGTCCCAGATCGGTCGCCGCGACGCCGGGGTGGCAGCCGACCGCCGTCACCGGGGAGCCGGCTGCTCGCAGCCGCCGATCGAGCTCGAAGAAGAACAAGGCGTTGGCCAGCTTGCTGGCGGCATAGCGTGCGAGGCGGTTGTAGCCCTTTTCGGCGTTGAGGTCGTCCCAGTCGATCTTCGCGCCGCGATGGGCGATGCTGGAGGTGACGACCACCCTGCCGCTCGATTCGGCCAGCTTGGGCAGCAGCAGCGACGTCAGCGCGAAGGTGCCGAGATGGTTGACTCCGAACTGAAGCTCGAAGCCCTGCCTGGTCCGCGTCAATGGCGGGGAGGCGACGCCGGCATTGTTGACGAGCGCGTCGATCCGCGGCTCGCGGGCCGCCAGCTCGGCCGCCTTCCTGATGCTGTCCAGATCGGCCAGGTCGAGCGGCAGGAAGGCGAGGTCCGCATCGGGAACCGCCTGCCTGATCCTCGCCATCGCCGCCTCGGCCCTCGTCCGGTCGCGGCAGGCGAGCAGGACGCGCGCACCGCGCGCCGCCAGCACGCGGCCGGCCTCGAACCCCAGGCCGGTATTGGCCCCCGTCACGATGAAGCATTTGCCCGACTGGCCGGGAACGTCGGCTTCGGTGAATCCACCCTTGTTGGTCATTGGCTGCATCCCCTCTGAGCATGGCGCGAAAAAGTGGGTACCGGTTTTTCGCAAAAGCAATGCGGTAACAAACGATTGCGTGAGCATCTGCTCATTTTCTAAGCGGTACGAACGTCAGGCTGCGGCGCCCTTCCAAAAGAGATCGAAGCCGGCCTCGCTGAAATGTGCATGGCCGCTCGGATCGGCTTCGATCGCCTCCATCGTGGTGTCCGCCAATGCGAACAATATCGTCTTGATGTAAAAGGCCGCGCGGCGCGGATCGACGTGGCCGGCGAGGCTGCGTTCGGCGATCTCGCGGACGTTGCCGAACTTGGCCTCGCATCGTCGCTCATTTTCCGGCGTGACGCGGCCGGACAGCTTGAGCCGCCTTATGGCCTTGCGCCAAATCGGGTTCGCCAATCCCCACGCGATCAGCCGTTCCCAGATAAGCCGGATCTGTTCGCGCGAGCCGCCGCTCACCGGGACGGCCAGCATCGCCTCCGCGAGGCTCGTCTCGATCTGCGCGAAGAGCGCGTTCAGCAGCTCGTCCTTGGTTGCGAAATAGGTGAACAGCGTCCCCTCGGCGACGCCCGCATCCTTGGCGATCTTCGCCGTGGAGGCGTCCGTCCCCTGTACGGCGACCAGCCGGGCCGCCGACGCCAGCAGGGCTTCGCGCTTTTCGTTGCTGAGGGGACGGGCGATGGTTTTGCAGCCTTGGTTGAGTGAGTGCTCCCTCATTATAGCGCGCGGTGGCGGGTGTTCAAGAATCTGGGCAACCGACTGTCAGACCAAGGAAGAAGCGTTCGCGCTGGAGAGGCACCTCCACGGCTGGTCGAGAGCGAAGAAAGGAGCATCGATGCGGGGCGATTTCGAAGCGCTTCCCGGCCTCTCTCGATCGAAATCGAACGGACATGCTTGGCGCGAGGAGATTGCCCATGCCCAAGATCCGCGCCGATCAGCTGCGCGTCGACCGCGGTCCGCCGGCAGTGAGCGCAGGTGCCGGTGATGGCTTTCGCCCGGCCGGTCTTCCCGCACGGCGCAGCGTCAATCCAGAAGGCCGACCGCCAAAGCAAGCGAGGCGTTGAGCTGCTCGATCTCCCCCAGCTCGAGCCGGCCGATGACATTCCGGCATCGCGCTCGGCGGACGGCAAGGATCTTCTCCGGCATGATGTGTGAGGGCTGCCGCAGCCCGTTGCCGGGCGAAGGGGCGATCGAGATGCGCCGATAGAGCAGGTCTTCGCCGCCGTCGCTCGTGAAAAGGCAGACGAGAACGCTGTCGGTCTCCGGCAAGAGATCCGTCTGGATGATAACGGCGGGCCGCGGTTTGCCGTAGTCGCCCGGACCGGCAAAGGTGACGATATCGCCTCGCTTCAACGGTAGAGCTCGGGATCCTCGGCGACCATGGCTTCGATGAAGGCCAGCGCCTCCTTTTCCGACCTGGAGCTGCGTATCGCCTGGGCTTCGCGTCGCAGCCGGGCCTGAACCGCGGGATTGCGCAGATCGGGGACCCACATGCGCAGCTCCCGCAGGCCCATCGCCTTCTTCCGCTCGCGATACCGGCGGTACTTGTCCTTTCGGTGCGGGTTCTGTTCGTTCATGCGTGCAAGGTAGCGCGCTACCGCCCGTTCGTCTAGGTGAAGCCATGCCCAAAGTGCGTGCCGATCAGCTGCTCGTCGACCGCGGCCTCGCCGACAGCAGGGCGCGGGCGCTGGCGATGATCCTGGCCGGGCTGGTCTTCTCGGGCGAGCGCAGGATCGACAAGGGCGGGCAGATGCTCGGCCCTGACGCGGCGATCGAGGTGCGGGGCAAGGATCATCCCTGGGTCTCGCGCGGCGGCGTCAAGCTCGCCCACGCGCTCGATCATTTCGGCTGGGACGTCACCGGCGCGGTGGCGCTCGACGTCGGTTCCTCGACCGGCGGCTTCACCGACGTGCTGCTGCACCGCCGCGCCGCCCAGGTGTTCGCGGTCGATGTCGGCACCAACCAGCTTGCCTGGAAGCTGCGGCAGGATCCGCGCGTAATCGTCCACGAGCAGACCAACGCCCGCTATCTCGCCCCGGAAATCGTCACCGAGCCGGTCGACGTCATCACCTG
>DATFHP010000142.1:0-27579 GCA_035248285.1 Allosphingosinicella sp.
GGCGGCGAACATCTCCGCGTTGAGCAGGGCGGTGTCGAAGAACCAGGCGTGCGTGTAGCCGAGTTCCTCGGCACGCACCGCGACTTCCCAGCTATCCGCCGCCGTCGGGATCAGAATTCCCATGTCCATATTCATTACCTCCCGCCGTCGATGTCGGTCCTGCAGCCAGGCAATTGTGACCGACGGCTGTACGTCGATCCGTCAGTGCGGGTGTCGATCATGAAGGGATTTCCCGACTGAGAATGTCGCGAACCTGCACCGCTAGATCGGCGCTGCTACGCGCTGCCGTGCCGGGAAGTGTAAAGATCGTTATGTGCGTGACGCCGAGCGCCTGAAGACGCTTCGCTTCCGCGATCCACGCATCCGCCCCCCCGTCGCCGACGATCAAGGCGGCCATGATCTTGATTGCATCGGGATCTCGGCCTGCGTCCGAGGCATATTGCCTGAAGCGCGGCATCGCCTCGGTGGGATCCATCATGACCGTCCAGCCATCGCCTTTCGCGGCGACGCGGCGCATCGCCGCTTCGCCATATTGCGATCCGAACCAGATCGGGATCGGCTGCTTGGGAAGGCGATCGAAACCCATGTCGTCGATATCGTGGAACTTGTCCTTGAAGGTCACGAAAGGCTGGGTCCAAAACAGCCTCAGCACGTCGACCTGTTCGGCCAGGCGCGCGCCGCGGACATGCAGATCCTGGCCGAGCGCGCGATATTCGGATTCCTGCCAGCTGATGCCGACGCCTAGGTCGAACCGGTCGTTGGAAAGGAACGCCAGGTCGAGCGCCTGCTTCGCGACCATCGCGGTCTGAAGCAGCGGTAGAATCGTCAAGCTGTTCATGAGCCGAATGCGCGACGTGACCCCGGCCAGAAATGCGAATAACGTGAAATTATCGTGGAACCGAATGGCATAGGAGAAGTCGGGACGCCCTTCGTAGCGGCCAGGACGCGCCGTCAGCACGTGTCCGCCGAGCGTCATATAGTCGAAGCCGGCCTCATCATAGGTTTGGGCGAGATCACGAGTCTCGGCGACATCACCAAAAGGCACGTGTGGAAATTGCACGCCATATTTCATCATGATCGTCCCAACTAAGCTGTTCAGCGCATGCGATCGGACTCCGCCTCGGCGATCGTCCGGAAGGACCCACGCTTGAGCGATCCGTCCGCCGATGATCGGCGGGCAGACCGATCGATCATCAGAATTTGCGGCCTATGGAAATTCCATAGGTGCGCGGGGCTCCGGGGACGCCGAGCAAGCCTTGCGGCGAGAGCACGCCGGAAGCGGCATTATACTTTTCGTCTGTGAGGTTCTTCACCCAGGCGGTGACGTAAGTGTTTTCGTCGTTTGAGGTCCACTGCTCGGTGAGCCCGATCAACGTGCGCTTCGGCAAGGGAAAATGGTTCTGCGGATCAACGTAGACCTTGCCCTGATAATTGACATTGGCGGTCGTACCGAACGTGCCGATGCTCGTGTGCAGATTATAGGTTGCCGAAGCCTGCAGACCGAACTTGGGTGACTGAACCAGCCGTTTACCTTTCGCGTCCTTGGCGCCCGCGTCGATCAATGCACCATTTGGCAAGAAGATATCGTTGGGCGCCTTTGGATAGGACGTATATTCCGTGTCGAGATAATTGGCAGCGAAAGACAGCGTCAGATCGCGTACCGGACGCGCGGTAATATCGAGATCGATTCCCTTGATTCGTGCCGAAGCTGCATTGAGGGTCCTGTCTCCGGTGACCTCGAAAATTCTTTCCTGCTTGTTCTTGAAATCGTAGAGGAAAGCAGCAACGTTCACTCGCAGACGCCGATCGAGCAAGTCGCTTTTCATTCCGACTTCATAGGCGTCGATCACCTCGGGTTTGACCAACGGATTCGCGATCTCGTTGAAGGCGAATGCGGTTGAGTTGTGAAATCCGGCATTGAAGCCACGGTTCCACGAAGCGTAGGCGAGGACATTGGGCGTGAATTTATGATCCAGCGCCACCCGGAAGTTGGGCTTCTTGAACGTTGCCGATTGCTTGCCGGCGGAACCTGGAACCGTAATCGGACCTATGGCCGGGATGGGGGTGACGGCCGTGAAGCCGACGACCCTCTGCTTCTCGATCGTGTAGCGCGCCCCCAAAGTCAAATTGGTGTCCGGCAAAAATTCAACGGTCGCCTGCGCATAGGCGGCATAGGCTTTTGTTCTGGCGTGGGAAAAGATCGAAAAAGGCGCGCCCGGGGGGAGCCCGAAGTTCACGGATCCAGGTCCCGCAAGAGACAGCGGGTCCACTTTTTCATTCAGAGAGTAATAATAGAGGCCCGTCACCCAGTTGAAATGCGTGCCGACACCGCTCAACTGAAATTCCTGCGTGAAGGTGGTGCGAGGCTGCCATCTGGTAACCACATCGAACAGGTCTCCATCGAAGACCAGCTCTTCGTGCTTGCGGCGGTAGGAACTTATGCTGAGTAGCCTGATATCGCCAAAATGCTTGTCGAGAGTGAGCGCAGCGCCGCCCTCTTTCGAGAGGCCGAAACCTTTCTTGTCGCCGACTACATCATAAATGCTCGGCAAAGTGTATTTTTGATCTGTGACTGGATTGTAAAGGAAGTCTATACCCTTGACTTGAGAGATGCTGGAACCGGTTTGAGACCATGCATAGGAATAGTCGCCGGTTAATGTTGCTGTGAAGCTGTCGTCGAGCTTTGCTACCCATTTGCTGCGCACGCCGTACCGTTTTTCCGTGAACATGTCGGCGCCGGTGTCGATATTGTGGCCCCAGCCGTCGGTCTGATTATAGTAGAAGCCGGAAATGTCCGCCGCGACCATATCCGAAAGCTTCGCCGATGCATAAAGTTTGGCTGAATAGGTGTCGTAATTGGCATAGCCCACCTGCGCATCCGCACCTTGCCAATCGAATGGATTCTTGGTCGTGATCTGCAGGACGCCGCCGGTGGCGTTGCGGCCAAACAGGGTCCCCTGCGGGCCTTTGATGATTTCGATGCTTTGGATATTGCTGAAATCGAGCTTGGTGTCGAACGGCTGATAGATACCGTCGATGAACGTCAGAACTGCGGACGGGCTGTTGGCCGTAAGATTGCCGACACCGCGAAGATAGATGTTCGCTCGCGCACCGTTCGCTCGCAACGACAAGCCCGGAACGACCGACGGCAGATCTTCGGATGCCAGAACGCCGGCTTTCGTGAGCTGATCTGCATTGAAGGCTGCGACGGCGATCGGAGTGTCTTGAGCGGATTCTTCGCGGCGCTGGGCCGTCACCACAATTTCCTCAAGGCCGTCGTTCGTATCAGCGCTCTCGTCTTTCGCCGCGGCGCTTCCGGCTCCGGCTTCCCCCGGCGCGGATTGCGCGGCGTCGGCGGTGGCTTGTACGAGATAGGCGCCTTGCGGCGTGCGGCGAACCCGCAACGGCGCTCCATCGATGGCCAATGCGAGCGCCTGCTCTGCAGAATAGGTTCCGTTCAACGCAGGAGCGCGCTTCCCACGGACCGCAGATGCCATGAAAATGACTTCGGCATTTGTCTGCCGCCCTATCTCATTGAGCGTCGTCGAAAGCGGTTGGGACGGAATGCTGAGTTGCGCCGCGCCGGCCGACTGAGTGCTGGCGGCCTGTGCGGTGCCAGCGCCCGCCCCGAGCATGGAAATCGCCGCAGCGCCCACCCACAAGGCCGAGCGGATTGAAAGCCGCTTGGATATGCAATCGATCATGATTCCCCCCCCCTCTGCATCCAAGGACGCTGGTTGCCTCCAGTCGCCTCAGCACCCAGAACGTGACTTGATCGGAAATCCACACTTGGCGGATTTGCTGTATCAGGGGGTGCCGTTCACCGATGCCAATTCGATCCGACCGTCGGGAAGTGCTTGGGTCCGGACGGGCAAAAGCTCGCCGACGATTGCCGCAAATCTTTCGGAATTGCCGGTACGGAAAACACCGCTGACGCGCAGCTGGGCACTCCTGGCATCGCCAATGATCATTTCGCGGCGCGTATAGCGGTTCATCTCGCGCACCGCCTCCTCGAGGGGCACGTCCTCGAATTCGACAAAGCCATCCCGCCAGCGCAATTGCTGCTCAACGTCGACCTTCGTCAGGATCTGCGATTGCCCATCGGTCGCAATCAATTCCTGGCCCGGCGTAAGAATCGTCGGCACGACGGCACCGCTTTCGGGCGAAGGCTGGTCGTCGACGCCGTCGACCACGACCTTGCCTTCGACCAATGTGACTTTCATGCGATTCGAATCCAATCGCACTTCAAAGACGGTTCCCAAAGCCGTTACTTCGCGGTCGCCTGCCCGAACCACAAAGGGCCAGGATTTATTCTTTGCGACTTCAAATAATGCCTGGCCGCGAAGCAAATGGATCAGACGGCGCTTATCGGAATAGGCAACACGAATCGCGCTATCGGTATTGAGAGTGACGGTGCTGCCTTCGGCCAGTCTGACCACCCGCCGTTCGCCGCGCGCGGTCGCGAAATCGGCCCAGCCGTGGCGCGCCGCGATGTGTGCGGGTTCCTGATTGGGCATGGCAGCAGCCGATTGGGCGGCGACTGCAGGCGGCTTATCGATAGCTGACAGAATTTGCGGGCCGATCGCGACCGCCGCCAACAGGGAAGCGGCGATGCCGACGCCGAGCCCGACCCACATTCCCCGACGACGCTCCGGCCCAACCTCGAGCGCGGAGGCGTGGATGGCGTCGAGAAGGGGATCGCCGATCGCGTCGTCGAACATCGACCAGGCCCGCTTCGCCGCCTCGAAGGCCTCCGCATGGGCCGGCGAAGCCGCAAGCCAGGTCTCGAACGCGGCCTGCTCACGGTCGCTCAATGGCGGGGAATCGAGGCGCACGAGCCAGTGCGACGCGGCTTCGGCGGGTGCAAGCCCCGCAGGCAACCATTGGCGGGCCGCTCCGGTCATTCCTGCTCCATGCGCCGAACGAAATGCGCGATGGCGCGCCCCATATGCTTTTCAACCGCGCTGACCGAGATCCCCAGCCGTGCGGCAATATCTTGAAACCGCATTCCTTCGAGGCGCCTCAGCACAAAGATCACCCGTGTCCGTTCCGGCAGTTCGAGGAGCACGGCGGTTGCCCGCCTAAGCTGCTCCCGCCCTAGCAAAACGTGCTCGGGCGAAAAATCCGCATCAGCATGGCGGTCGTGGTCGAACGGCTCGTGGGCGCTCGCATGGTGCGTGCGCTGCTTGCGCAGGCTGTCTCTGAGGACGCTGCTCGCGGTTTCGAACACATAGGCATTGAGATTCTCGAGCGTCGAAACGCCGCCGCGCTTGATCAGCCGCAGGAAGACCTCTTGAACCATGTCCTCGATCTCGGCTGCGTTCGATGCCCGACGCCCGAAATAGCGCACCAGCGACGTACGAAATGTTCGGCTCAGCCGCTCGATCGTTTGGCGATCGTCCGCGCTTAGATGAGCGTCGTTTAACCGAGTCGCCATTTTCCATCCCCTGCGCGCGGGCCTGCGGCAAGTCCATTCGGCGTGCAAGATGCTCACCCGATGCTGAAGGATTTTCTTCCAAAGGATGTGGGTTTCCATTCGTGGCGCGTTTATCGACATGCCATGTCATATCTAGGGAGACTTCCATGCTTAAGCTTGATCTCGAAGCGATCGAGCAGACCGATCGGACAGGCTATCCGGCACCTCTTGCCGCCGACGTGGCTGGTCGTTTCGTCCGCAAGCGCTGAGACTTCAGTGGCTTCGCCGCCGGCCAGGTGGTGCTGAAGCCGGGCGCGATGGCTGCCCACCGTTGCTGGGTCGAGGAAGATGATGAGCTGCTTGTCATGATCGATGGTGAAGTAGTGCTGGTCGAGGAGCAGGGCGAGACAGCGCGGCATCTCGGCGACTGCGTCGCTTTCCCCAAGGGCGTGCCGGACGGCCACCAACTGCTCGACCGGAGCGATCGGGACTTCGTGGCTATCGGCACCACCGCCAACGGCACCCGCTATGATCCGGATGTCGACCTTGTCTGGGGCGGGCCTCGCAAGCGCTATACCCACAAGGATGGAACGTCTTACCGAGGGCACAGTCTTGCCAAGGCTACCGGATGACATTGGCGGAAATGACGACTACGCTCATAAGTTGCGGCCGTGCGATCGAAGCGTGTGGTGATGCCGCTCCGGTCATTGGGCCGAAAGAACTGTTTTGTCGCGGCAGGCAATGGGCTCCCGGCGGCGGAGAGGGCTGCGGAGCGCACGTTGTTGTCCCCGCCGGCTTTCAGCCGGGCGCGTTTTCCCACGATTCCATGATCACGAACATGAAGTGATATAAGGATTGCTGATATCGTTGCTGCAGTCTAAAACCCCCTTCTCGCCGTTGAGCGATGCTCGCTCGGGGCAGAAGGATATTCACAGCGCTGGCATAAGGTCTGGCCAGCGGAACAAGCCAGAGGGTAGATCACGATGAAATATGGCGTCTTATTTCCCCATGTGCCTTTCAGCGACGTCGGGAAGACTCGCGACCTTGCCCAAACCTACGACGATGCCGGGTTCGATTATATGACCTTTGGCGGTCATGTGCTGACGGCACGTCCGGGTCGCTATGAAGGTCGTCCCGATTCGCTTTATGCCACGCCGTATCACGATCCTTTGACCGTATTCGGCTATCTGGCTGCGGTGACGTCGCGGATTCGACTGATAAGCTCCGTGGTCATTCTGCCGGCACTGCAAACCGCGATGGTGGCCAAGGCGGCCGTCGATCTGGCCTTCCTCTCGAACGACCGGTTCGAACTCGGCGTGGGCAACAGCTGGCAGGAATCCGAATATCGCGCGCTCGGCCAGGATGTGCATGTTCGCGGCGCGCGCCTGACTGAGCAGGTCGAGGTGCTGAGGCTGTTCTGGACCCAGCCGTTCGTGACCTTCAAGGGCAAGTTCCACGATATCGACGACATGGGCTTCGATCGCCTTCCCAAGCAGCCGATCCCGATCTGGTTCGGATCGCAATTCGGCGAAGCGGCGATGCGCCGCGTCGCCGCCAAGGGCGACGGCTGGATGGCCTTGATGGATCCCACCGAGGCGATGCCGCGCTTCCAGCAATATGTTTCCGAGGCCGGCCGCGATCCTGGCGCCGTCAAGATCATGAGCAACATCTATGTCGGCGACGAGGGCGCGGATAAATGGATCGCCGAGGCGAAGCGCCTTCACGGCCTCGGCGTCACGCATATCACGATCAATGCGGCTCCCGGCACGGCGGCTGAGGCCGGCGTCAAGCGCGTGGTTGAGATGCGCGACATTCTCGGCGGCGCGGTGAGTTGATCGACCGCCCGAGCCGCGGCGCGATCGCATTCGGCCTGGTCGGCAACGACCAGGCCGATAAGCCAAAGAGACCGTCGCTCCCGGGTGGGCCGACCGGGCGATGAGCTTGGGCGTCGGCGCTGGCGCCGTGCCGATCGAGCAGGTGCGGAGGTTCGACCGGATTTGCGAGAGGTGAGCTTGCCGGCTATTTGCGAAACAATTACCGCAGCGTCGCAATCCGCATCGGCGATCATTTGCTCGGCACTGCGGTCGGCGCTGTCCGGAGATCTTCCAGGCTGCGCGGGCGATAAGAGAGGATGACGTGATCACCGACAAGATGAACATGGACTCTGGCGAACTGCCCGACCTGCCGGAGTTGGTCGCAACGCCTGCCCCCGATCTCATGGCGGCGGCCGAACGGCTGACGCTTGAATCCTTCGGCCCGCTCGTCACCTATTCGCGCAAGGTCTTCATCCCGCTGACCAAATTGTGCCGCGACGTCTGTCATTATTGCACCTTTGCGACCACGCCGGCACGGGTCCATTCGGCCTATATGTCGCGCGACGAAGTGCTGGCGGTCGCACGGGCGGGTGTCGCGGCGGGATGCCGCGAGGCCTTGTTCACGCTCGGCGACCGGCCGGAGGCGCGCTACCGCGCGGCGCGCGAAGCGCTGGCCGCGCTTGGGCATGACTCGACCTTGTCCTATTTGCGCGAGATGGCGAGCGCGGTGCTGCAGGAAACGGGTCTGCTGCCGCATCTCAACCCGGGCTTGATGGACGATTCGGATTATGCCGCATTGCGTCCCGTGTCGGCCTCGATGGGCCTGATGCTCGAAACCGCTTCCGACCGGCTGTCGGCGCAAGGCGGCCCCCATTTCGGTTCGCCTGACAAGGTTCCGGCGCGTCGGCTGGCGGCGATCGAAGCCGCGGGCCGCGCGCAGGTGCCGTTCACCACCGGGCTGCTCATCGGCATCGGCGAGACCCGGGCCGAGCGGATCCAGGCGCTGGCCGCGATCCGCGACAGCCATCGCCGGCACAATCATGTCCAGGAAGTGATCATCCAGAACTTCCGCGCCAAGCCCGGTACCCGGATGGCCGATCACCCCGAACCGTCGCTCGACGAGCATCTGTGGACGATCGCCGCCGCGCGGCTGATTCTGGGCCCGGCGATGACGATCCAGGCGCCGCCCAACCTTCACCGCCCCGACGCGCTGGCGGCGGTGCTGCGCGCCGGCGTCAACGATTGGGGCGGGGTGTCGCCGGTCACCCCCGACCATGTGAACCCGGAAGCGCCATGGCCGCATCTCGATGCGCTGCATCGGGCGACTGCCGCCGCAGGCCGCGTGCTGCGCGAGCGGCTGGCGGTGGGGCCGGCCTATGCTCGCGATCCGGATCGGTGGTTGGAGCCGGAGCTGGCCAAAGTGGTGCGCCGTTCGGTGGATGCGCGCGGCCTGCCTGTGGTCGACAATTGGCATACCGGCAGCGGCGATGCGGTTCCGCAGATCATCGCGCGAGGCACCTCGGCCGTTTCGGCCGAACTGGATCGGATCATCGAAAGAAGTGTCGCCGGCGACCGGCTCGACCAGACGCAGATCGTGCGGCTGTTCGAGGCCGACGGTGCGGATGTCGCACGCATCGCGGCGGCGGCCGACGCGTTGCGGCGCGACGTTTCGGGCGAGACGGTGACCTATGTCGTCAACCGCAACATCAACTATACCAATATCTGCCTCTACAAATGCGGTTTCTGCGCCTTTTCCAAAGGCAGCACCAAGGCCGAGCGCGGCCCCGCCTATCGGCTCGACTTGGAAGAGGTCGGTCGGCGTGCGGCCGAGGCGGTCCAGCGCGGTGCGACCGAGGTCTGCCTCCAGGGCGGAATCCATCCCGATTATGACGGCCACACCTATTTGGATGTGCTGCGCGCGGTGCGCGAGGCGGCGCCGCGGATTCACATCCATGCCTTCTCGCCGCTCGAGGTGACGCACGGCGCTTCGACGCTGGGGCTGCCGCTCGAGGATTATCTGGGACGGCTGAAGCGGGCAGGGCTTTCGACCTTGCCTGGCACCGCGGCCGAGATCCTGGACGATGAAATCCGCGCGATCATCTGCCCCGACAAGGTGAACACCGAGCAATGGCTGGAGGTCATACGCAGCGCGCACCGCGTCGGCTTGCGCTCGACCGCGACGATCATGTTCGGTCACGTCGAGGGCTACGAGCATTGGGCGCGCCATCTGTTGCGGGTGCGCGACCTTCAGGAAGAGACGGGCGGTTTCACCGAATTCGTGCCGCTGCCGTTCGTGCATATGGAAGCGCCGATCTGGCGCAAGGGGCGCGCACGTTCGGGACCCAGCTTTCGCGAGGCGCTGCTGATGCATGCCGTTGCGCGCCTGGTGCTTCACCCGCTGATTCCCAACATCCAGGCGAGCTGGGTCAAGCTCGGCGGCGACGGCGTCGTCGCGGCGCTCCGCGCCGGGGTCAACGATCTTGGCGGAACGCTGATGGACGAATCGATCACGCGCGCCGCGGGCGGAAAGAACGGCCAGCTTTGCGATCCGGTCCGCATGACGGAGCTCGCTGCGCAGGCCGGGCGGCCCGCTCGTCAGCGCACGACGCTCTATGCAGCCGTCGCGCAACACGAACTCGCCGCCGCAGGAGAATGAATTGAGTGAAGGAGTCATTGCCGTCGTCGGCGGCACCGGTAAATTGGGTGCCGCGCTCGCGCGGCGTCTGGCGAAGGCAGGCCGCAAGGTCGTCATCGGCTCGCGTTCGGCCGAGAGCGCGGAACGGAAAGCGGCCGAGCTTGGGTTCGGCCTCGCCGGCCTGGCCAATGCCGATGCCGCGGCCGCCGCGGACATGGTCGTCGTGACCGTGCCCTTCGAAGCGCAGGAGGCGACGCTCGCCGACATAGCGCCGCATGTCGCGGGCAAGATCGTGGTCGATACCACCGTCCCGCTGGTTCCGCCCAAAGTGATGCGTGTTCAGCTTCCGCCCGAAGGCAGCGCGGCGGTCCGGGCGCAACGGCTGCTGGGTGACGGAGCGAATTTGGTGTCGGCATTCCACAATGTCGCCGCCCATAAGCTCGCGACCGACGACGACGTCGGCTGCGACGTCCTCGTATTCGGCGACGACAAGGCGGCGCGCTCGGCGGTGGTTGCGCTTGCGAATACGGCAGGCCTGCGCGGTCTCCACGGCGGCGCGCTCGTCAATTCGGCAGCGGCCGAGGCGATGACCTCGATTCTGATCTTCCTCAACAAGACCTACAGCGTGGATGGGGCCGGCATCCGGATCACGGGAAATCTGATCGAACCGGCCGAATAAGGGGCAGGGCGCTGCGACCCCTGGCTTCAGGGGCTCGCGGGCTTGTCGTGGCTTTTGGTCAGCAGCGCGATGCCGGTGCCGATAGCTACGACGAGTAGGAACAGCAGAACCGGGCTGCTCGTGCTGTTCCAGAGCAATTGACCGGTGATGCCTTCTTCCGGAGCCGCTACCTGGCTCGGAGCCGGGGCCGAAGGAGTGGCGCCGCTGGGGGCCGCCAACGCCGAATTGGTCATCAGCGCGGCTGCCGCCGCTGCGATCGAAAAGCTCTTGAGCACCTGTCTATCTCCCTCGGCGCACGCCGCCCGATCCGCCATATTCGCCCCTTATTGGCAGATCAATCCCATGCCCGCCGCTTCCGGAGCCCCCGCGCGCTGAACCGCAGATGAACCCGTCAGCCCGTCATGCGTTGGTCGAGGCGCAAACGGATAAGGATGGTTTTCATGGCCTATCTCGACCTTGCCCAGGACAACCAGAACCGGATCAGGGCGATCATCGCTGTTGCCACGTTGCACGTGCTGCTCGGCTATGCGCTGATCAGCGGCCTTGCGCTGACGGTGGTCAAATCGGTGACCCAGGAACTCAAGACATTCAACGTCACGGAAGCCCCGGCGCCGCCGGTGGAAGTGCCCCCCGAGCCCGAGAAGGCGGCCGATGATACGCCGGTGGTGCCTGCCAAGGCCCTCGTCAAGAACACCAATCCGATCGTGGCCAAGGCGCCGACCATGACGTCCCCGCTGCTGCAGCGGGCCCGATGGCGGAGCGGCGCCTTCTACAACGACAGCGACTATCCCGATGAGGCGCTGCGACGCGAGCAGCAGGGCAGCGTGCGGATCAGCTATGTCATCGGCACCGACGGCCGCGTCGCCAGCTGTACGGTGGTCGGGTCGAGCGGCTCGTCCGCGCTCGATGCGACGACGTGCCGGATCATGCAAAAGCGATTTCGCTTCGAACCCGCGCAGGACAAGACCGGCACACCGATCGCCGAGACGCGCAGCCAGACCGTGACTTGGCAATTGGGTTCCGACCAAGGCTAGCCCTGCTTGGCATTGGCCTGCCGCGTCATTTCTCCCGCAGCGCCAGCGCGAGCGAGCGCCGGTGTTCGGCCGCCGCGTCGGAGCGGCCGAGTTGCCGGTCGACGTCGGCTTCGTCGACGGGCGTGTGGAAGCGCATTCCAAAATGCGCCATTCTTTTCCACACGATTGTCGCGCGGGCCTCGATGCTTCCGCAGCAGAGCGTGATCTCGCAGCCGGGGCGCAGCGGCGCCGCGGTCTCGATCATGGCACCGCCCACCGACATATTATGCACGCGGGCGCTATATTGGCGTCCGAACGCGCGGATCAAAGCAGGCAGCGACATCGCCTTGCGGTGGGCACCGCGCGGCAGGTGATGGGGTCGGTGCTGCCATTGCGAAGGAGCCGGGGCGGCCATCGTTACTCTCCTGCCGTCTCGATAGGTCTCCGGTCGCTAAGCGGGGGTGATCCGGCGATACGGTAATTTCCCAATGCGGCAACGCGCGGTGGGATCGGGTCCGCCACCGCCTTCGATGGCGATTGACGATCCGGCCGATGCACCGCAGGAGCGGGCAATGCGCTTCTTTTCCGACAATGCCGCATCCGCCTGCCCGGAGGTGCTGGCGTCGCTCGCCGCTGCCAATGCCATCGACACGGCCTATGACGGGGATGCGCTGAGCGCGCGTCTCGACGCCGCCTTTTCGACCCTGTTCGAGACCGAGGTCGCGGCGCTGTGGATCTCGACCGGCACCGCGGCCAATGCGCTCGCGCTGGCCTCGCTTTGTCCGTCGTTCGGAAGCGTCATTTGCCATCGCGAGGCGCATATCCAGAACGACGAATGCGGCGCTCCGGAGTTTTTCACCCAGGGTGCCAAGTTGCTGCTCGTGGACGGGCAAGGAGCCAAGCTCGCGCCGGAGGCGATCGAAGCTGCGCTCGCCGGCGTCCGCAAGGACGTGCACCAGATGCAACCGGCGGCCGTCTCGATCACCAACGCGACCGAATATGGCCTGGTATATGCGCCGGACGAGCTCGAGGCGATCGGGGCGCTATGCCGATCCCGGTCGCTTGGCTTGCACATGGATGGGGCGCGTTTCGCCAACGCCGTGGCGCGGCTCGGGTGCCGGCCCGCCGATCTGTCCTGGCGCCGGGGCGTCGATGCCTTGAGCTTCGGCTTCGTGAAGAACGGCGGCATGTCGGCGGAAGCGCTGATCCTTTTCGATCCGGCGCTTGCCGCGCAGACCCGCTATCGCCGCAAGCGGGCGGGCCACCTTCTGTCCAAGGGGCGCTATCTGGCCGCGCAGCTCCTGGCGATGCTCGAAGGCGACGTCTGGCTCAGAAACGCGCGCGCGGCCAACGCCGGAGCGGACCGTCTGGCGGTGGCTGCGGGCGATCGGCTCGTGCTTCCGGTCGAAGCGAACGAGGTCTTTCTAAAGGCAAGCGGGGACGAAGCCGCCGCGCTGAGGGCGCAGGGTTTCGATTTCTACGACTGGGGCGTCGGCGAAATACGGCTGGTGGTGAGCTGGGACCAGGCCGGCGAGCATGTCGATGCGCTCGCCGCTGCGCTACGAAGGCTATGAGCACGGCAGCCGTGAAGGGCGGCTCGTGAGCGATCGGGACCGGGATTTCCTTCAGCCGCGGGTGCTGGTTCCATTCATCCTCGTCACGTTGATCTGGGGATCGGCCTGGCTAGCGATCAAGGGCCAGCTGACCAGTGTGCCGCCGGCTTGGTCGGTCACCTATCGCCTCGCGATCGGCGCGACGGCGATGTTCGCTTATGCCGCCGCTACCCGGGCCAAGCTTCGTATCGGCCGCGAAGGCCATCTGCTGGCGATGGCATTCGGCATTCCCCAATTCTTCCTCAACTTCAATCTCGTCTATCTTGCCGAGCGGTATGTAACCTCGGGCCTGGTGGCCGTCGTCTTCGCGCTTTTGTTGGTGCCCAACAGTCTGTTGGCGCTGATCTTCCTCAAGCATCGCATCAGCCGGCGGTTCGTGCTCGGATCGCTGGTCGCGGTCACCGGCGTCGCCTTGCTTTTCGTGCAGGAACTCCGCGCGAGCCGCCCCGATGCCGAGCAGGTGCCGCTCGGCATCGGCCTGACCTTCCTGGCATTGATATGCGTATCGATCGCCAACGTCGCCCAGGCGGGGGAGCGGCTTCGCGCGCAGTCGCTGCTCGGATTGACCGTCTGGGGCATGGTCTATGGGCTGGCTGCCAATGCGCTCCTGGCGAGCGCGCTGTACGGCGCGCCGACGTTCGACACCGGCCTCGTCTACGTCGGCGGCCTGCTCTATCTCGGCCTGATCGGGTCGGCCTATGCATTCACCGTCTATTTCGCGTTGATACGCACGATCGGGCCGGCGCGCGCAGCCTTTTCGGGCTTGCTCGTCCCCATCATCGCCATGGCGCTCTCGACGATCGTCGAAGGTTATCGTTGGACGCCGATCGCGATGGTCGGAGGCGTGCTGACGCTGGCCGGACTGTTCATCGCGCTCAACGCGCGCGGGTCCGATACGGCCGCGACAGCCGTTATCCCGGCCGATTGACCGCGATCCGCTCGGCCGGCGCGATTTCCGGTCCGTCAGCCGTTCTTGGCGGCACTGAAGGCGGTGTCGCCGTTGCGCCGGCGAGCGGCGGCGCGTAGAGCCCAGCGCCATGCTCGATGTGCATAATGCCGAAGCCGGTCCGCCGGTGGTTGTCCGGCGCGAGGATTATCAGCCGCCGGCCTGGGCGGTGCCCGAGATCGAACTCGACTTCGATCTCGACGCCGGCCGCACGCTCGTGACCGCGCGGCTTCATGTGGAACGCAACAGCATCGGCACCGAGCCGTTGCGGCTCGAGGGCGAAGCGCTCGAATTGGTGTCGCTCTCGGTCGACGGACGGCCCGCGAAATACAGCTATTCCGACAATGTGCTGACCATCGCGCTCAAGGGCCGAAAGGCCGTGATCGAGAGCGTCGTCGCCGTCGCGCCGGCGACCAACAGCCAGCTGATGGGCCTCTATGAATCCGGCGGGCTGCTCTGCACCCAATGCGAAGCCCAGGGGTTTCGCCGCATCACCTTCTTTCCGGACCGGCCCGACGTGCTCAGCCGTTACCATGTGCGGATGACGGCCGACCGGACGCGCTATCCGGTGCTGCTTGCCAACGGCGATCCGGTCGCCAGCGGCACGCTCCGCGGCGGCAAGCATTGGGCGGAGTGGAACGATCCCTTTCCCAAGCCCTGCTATTTGTTCGCGATGGTGGCCGGAGACCTGGCGGCCAACACCGATCGTTTCGTCACCCGATCGGGCAAGACCGTCGATCTCGGCATTTGGGTGCGGGCGAGCGACCTGCCCAAGACCGAGCATGCGATGCGCTCGCTGAAAGCGGCGATGGCCTGGGACGAAAAGCTCTATGGCCGCGAATATGACCTCGCCGCGTTCAACGTCGTCGCCGTCTCCGACTTCAACTTCGGAGCGATGGAGAACAAGGGCCTCAACATCTTCAACTCACGCTACATATTGGCCGATCCCGACACCGCGACCGATGCGGATTATGACGCGGTCGCCGGCGTGGTCGCGCACGAATATTTCCACAATTGGTCGGGCAACCGGGTCACCTGCCGCGACTGGTTCCAGTTGTCGCTGAAGGAAGGCTTCACCGTCTTTCGCGACCAGCAATTCTCCGCCGATCAGGGCTCGCCGGCGGTCAAGCGCATCGAGGACGTGCGCGTGCTTCGCGCCGCCCAATTTCCCGAGGATGCCGGTCCGCTGGCGCATCCGGTACGGCCCGAAAGCTATATCGAGATCTCCAACTTCTACACCGCGACCGTTTACAACAAGGGCGCCGAGATCATCAGGATGATCCATACCATCTTGGGACCGGAGAAGTTCCGCGCCGGAACCGACCTCTATTTCGAGCGGCACGACGGCGAGGCGGCGACGTGCGAGGATTTCGTGCGCGCGATGGAGGATGCGAGCGGCGTCGATCTCGACCGCTTTCGCTTGTGGTATACCCAGGCCGGCACGCCCAGGATCACCGCCAGGCTGCACCATGCTCCGGGCGACGGCCGCGCGCATCTGACGCTCGAGCAGCAGGTTCCGCCCACGCCGGGCCAGCCCGACAAGCGGCCGATGGTGATCCCGCTCAAGATCGCGCTGTTCGGAGAACTCACCGGCGAGAAGCATGCCGAGCGCCTCGTCGTGCTGGAGGATGGTGCCAAGGAAATCCTCTTCGACGGCATCGGCGAGCGGCCTGTCCTCTCGATCAACCGCGATTTCTCGGCCCCCGTCGTCATCCAGGCCAATCGCAGCAGCGACGATCTCGCGTTCCTCGCGGCGCATGACGACAATCCCTTCGCGCGCTACGAGGCGATCCAGCAGCTGATGCTCGATACGCTGATCGCGGCCGTAGCAAGCGGGAGCGGCGATCACGGTCCGGTGATCGAGGCGGTGCGGGAGACATTGGCGAGCGAGACGCTCGATCCCGCATTCGTCGGCGAAGCGGTTCTGCTGCCGACCGAGGCCTTTGTCGGCGATCAGCTGCCGGTCGTGGATCCGGAAGCGATTCATGCCGCGCATCGGTCGCTGCGCGCCGATCTCGGCCGGGAACTCGAACCGCAGTGGCGACGCGCCTATGCGGCAAGCTCGGCCGCCAACCGCTTCGAATATTCGCCGGCGGCGAAGGGCGCGCGACGGCTGCGCACCGTCGCGCTCGCCTTTCTCGCCGCCGCGGGTACCGACGATGTCGCGGAGCTGGCGATGCGCCAGTTCAGCAATGCGGACAACATGACCGATCGCCAGGGTGCGCTCAAGGTGCTTGCCGACGGCGATGCGCCGGAGCGCGGCGACGCGCTCGCCGCCTTCTACCGCCGCTACCGCGACGATCCGCTGGTGATCGACAAATGGTTTACCGTGCAGGCGCTGTCGCAGCGCGACGACACGGCGGCGGCGGTCGAGGCGCTGGCCGAACATCCCGATTTCACCTTGCTCAATCCCAATCGGCTGCGCGCGCTCGTCGGCTCGTTCGCCATGAACCAGCGTGCGCTCCACCACCCGTCCGGACGCGGCTACCGCTTTCTGGCGGACATCATCCTGGCGGTGGACAAGCTCAATCCGCAGGCCGCGGCCCGGCTGGTGCCGCCGCTCGGGCGATGGCGGCGGTTCGAGCCCGACCGTGCCAAGCGCATGAAGAGCGAACTCGAGCGGATCGTGCGCAGCCACGGGCTGTCCAAGGATGTCTACGAGCAGGCGTCCAAGAGCCTGGCGTGACGGGGAAGCGGGATTTGACTCCCTTTTTCGTTGGGCTCTCAGGCCCGGGTCAACGCAAGGCCAGTGGCGTCTCTCGACGTCAGCCGCCGATCCACTTCGCGACATCGGCGGCGACTTGGTTGGCCGCCTGGTTGAGCGCGGGCGCGACCGCGGCGGACGTGGCTGCCGCGACCGGGACACGCGCTTCGAAACGCCGGGTCTCGACGCGGTCGGAGCCGCGGGCAAGCGCTGCGTCGTAGATGGCGACGGCCTCCAGCCGGTCGCCGTCGAGCCCGAAGAATTGGAGCTGGCCGGTCAGCCGCGTGCCGGGATCGAAGCCGGCCTGACGCGAATCGAGCACCTGGCGGCCCGTCGTGGCCGCGATGGTTTCCGACAGCAGGCGCGCGAACAGCGCGTTGGGCACCTCGACCCACTGCGCGTCCTTAAGATAGGCGACGCTGGTGTTGCCGGTGCGTACCGGCACGCGCACTGTCGCGAGTTCCTGCGGGACCGACGGCACGATCACCGTGACGGCGTCCGCCGCGAGGCCGGTACGGCCGGCGTCGCCGGCGAGCGGGCTTGCCGGCGTCAGGCGCATCAGCTGCGGGGGCGGCTTCGCGCCGAAGCTGAAGCATGCGCTGAGGGCGAAGGCCGCGGCGAGCGGCAGCAGGACGATGGATCTTTTCATTTCTTGGGCTCGTAGTCCGGAAGCTTGGCCGGAGCGAGGAGCGACGCCGCTCCCTGCTGGTCGACCCTGGTGGTGATCGAACGGAGCGCGGCGGTGGTGTCGCGCAGGTCGCGGACCAGCTGGCCGACCTCGGGGATGGTCTGCTTGGTGAGCGACTGCACACCGGGCCTGGCGTCGCTCAGCGTCGCGTTGAGCGTATCCATGCTGGACTGTGCCGCCTTGACCGTCTGCCGTAGGTCGGCGATCAGTGGCCGGCCGTCTTCGTTGACCATTTTGTCGGTCGAATCCGCGAGCCGGCCGACGCGCTCGGCCGCCTCGCCGGCCCGCTGGATCGCAGTGCGCGCTTCGGCCAGCGCCGCGGCGATCTCGGGTGAGCGGTCGGCGATCGAGCGGCTGATCGTCTCCACATTGTCGAGGATGCCGGCGATCGAAGCCTGGTTGCGGTCGGAGAGCAATTCGGTCAGCCGCTCGGTGAGCGTGGAGATGCGTTCGAGAAGCTCGGGTGCGCTGTTGAGCAATTGCCCGAGCGCGCCGGCCTTGGCCGGGATCACCGGCACGCCGTAAGGGCCGGGCTGGCTGATCGGCGGCGCGTTCTTGACGGCCCCGTCGAGCTGGATCTGCGACACGCCGGTGAAGCCGACCCCCTCGATGGTCGCGGTGGTTCCCTGCAGCACCGGCGTCTCGTCCTTGACCGAGATACGGACGCGGACGAACTCGGGCGTGGCAGGCTCGAGGTTGATCGACTCGACCTGTCCCACGGGAACCCCCGAGAAGCTGACCGACGAGCCCTTGGCAAGCCCGTCGACGGCCTGCTTGAAGAAGATGTCATATTCCTTGGTGGCGTTGCTCGACGCCTGGCTGAGCCAGATGATGAACGCCAGCACCGCCACCACCAGGGCCAGGACCACGCCGCCGACGAGGATGTGGTTGGACCGCGTTTCCATCAGCCTTCGGCGCTCCTGCCCTTGCTCGTTGCGGCGGCCCTGCCACGCGGCCCGCGGAAATACTCATCTATCCATTCATGATCCAAAGCCAATAGTTCCGGGATCGTACCGACCGCAACAACCTTCTTGTCCGCGAGCACCGCGACGCGGTCGCAGATCGCGTAGAGCGAATCGAGATCGTGGGTGATGAGGAACACGGTGAGCCCGAGCGCGCCCTGCAGATCGCGGATCAGTTCATCGAACGCCGCCGCGCCGATCGGATCGAGGCCGGCGGTGGGCTCGTCGAGGAACAGCAGCTCGGGATCGAGCGCCAGCGCGCGCGCGACTCCGGCGCGTTTCTTCATGCCGCCGGACAGCTCGGCCGGGAATTTCGGCCCGGCCTCGGCGGGCAGTCCGCTCATCACGATCTTGTAGGCGGCGATCTCCTCGTAGAGATTTTCGCGGATGCTCGGAAAGAACTCCCGCAGCGGCACCTGGACATTCTCGGCGACCGTCAGCGTCGAGAAGAGCGCGCCGCTCTGGAACAAGATCCCCCAGCGGCGCCGGATATCCTTCAACTCGTCCTCGTCGCGATCGAGGATATGCTCGCCGAAGACTTGAACCTCGCCCGCGTCCGGCTGCTGCAGCCCGATGATCGAGCGCATCAGCACCGACTTGCCGGTGCCGGATCCGCCGACGACGCCCAGAATCTCCCCCCGCTTCACCACCAGGTCCAGATCCTGGTGAATGACCTGGTCGCCGAAGCTGTTGCGCAGTCCATGCACCTCGATGATCGGTTCGCCTTCGGTCATGGCCAGCCGATCGAGGTGAAAAAGACCGCGAAGAAGGCGTCGAGCACGATCACCAGAAAGATCGACTGGACCACCGCCGAGGTCGTGCGAAGCCCCACCTCCTCGGCGCTGCCTTCGACCTGCATGCCCTGAAAGCAGCCCGCCATGGCGATGATCAGGCCGAACACCGGCGCCTTGATCAGGGTCTGCCAAAGATCGGTCATCGGCACCACGTCGCGGATCCGCTGGACGAAGGTCACCGGCGGAATATCAAGCGAAAGCCATGTGAAGACGCCGCCGCCGATCACAGCCAGCAACGCGGCGTAGAAGCCGAGCAGCGGCATCATCAGCACCGTCGCCATCACGCGCGGCATCACCAGCGCTTCCATCGGCGAAACGCCGATCGTGCTCATCGCGGCGATTTCCTCGTTCAGCTTCATCGATCCGATCTGGGCGGCGAACGCCGAACTGGAGCGTCCGGCGACCATGATCGCGGTCATCAGCACGCCGAGCTCCTTGACGGCGCTTCGGCCGATCAGGTTGATCGTGAACACCTCGGCGCCGAACTGCCGGAGTTGGACGGCGCCCTGCTGCGCGATCACGATCCCGACCAGGAAGCTCATCAGGCCGATAATGCCGAGCGCATCGACGCCCACCACCTCGAACTGCTGGACGATGGCGTTGAAGCGCAGGCGTCGCGGTTCGCGAATGATGTTCCAGATCGAGATCAGCAGCGCGCCGAAGAAACCGAGCAGGCCGAGGAGGGTGCGTCCCGCCACCACCGTCGCCGTGCCGATCTGGCCCAGCACGCGATACAGGGGCGGCATCCGGTCGGGCCGCATCTTCACCGGCTGGTCGGCCTGGCTGACCTGTTCGATCAGCGCAGCGGCATCCTCCGAGGACCCGGTGACGCGCGCGCCCCAATCGCGCGTCAGCTTGTGGATCAGCCAGGCGCCGACCGTGTCCATTGCCGAAATCGACGACAGGTCGACGACGGCATCGCGGAGTCGCAGTTCGTCGAGCCGCTGCGGCAGGTCGCCGAGATGGGCGAGCGTCAGCGCGCCGCTGAAGCGCACCATCTGCTTGCCGCCCTCATCGCTGACGCTGAAATCTGCCCCTGACTCCATCGTCCGCGACACTGCTGCAATAACCCGGCTTCGGCAAGCGCCTTCCGGTGGACATCCGTGACGACCTATGCTTGCCGGAGGCGATGAAGAGCGCGCTCGCCATCTACGACATGGACAGGACCGTCACGCGGCGGGCCACCTACACGCCTTTTCTGATTCATGCGGCGCTTCGGCTGGCGCCCTGGCGGCTGGCGTTCGCGCCCTTGGTGGTGCTGGCGATGTTCGCCTACCTGTTGCGTCTGGTGGATCGCGGCCGCCTGAAGGAGATCAATTACCGTCTCCTCGTCGGCGGCGGCATCGCTCCCCGGCGGCTGGCGCCGGTAATCGAGGACTTTGCCGCGCGCCAGGTCGCGACCAACATATTGCCCGGTGCACGCGCCAGCATCGCCGCCGACCGGGCCGCCGGGCGACGGCTGGTGATGGCGACCGCCTCCTATGGACTATATGCGGCCGAGATTGCGCGCCTGCTCGGCTTCGACGACGTCATCGCGACCCAGAACGAGCTCGACAGCCGCGGCAGGATCGTCGCCACGATCCGCGGCGACAATGTCTACGGGCCGGCCAAGCTGACGGCGATCGAATCGTGGCTGGCGCGCGAAGGGCTGGCGCGCGAGGCCGTCCACATCCGCTTCTATTCGGACCATGTTTCCGACGCGCCCGTCCATCATTGGGCGGATGAGGCGGTGGCCGCCAATGCGCACGACCGCCTGATCCGTCTGGCCGAAGTCGAAGGCTGGGAGGTCGTCGACTGGCATCGGCAGACACCGCCTACACCGCCGCCAGCGCCTGGTCGAAGTCGGCGATGAGATCGTCGGCATCCTCGATGCCGATCGAGATTCGCACCAGATTGTCGGTGATGCCGAGCGCCGCCTTGCGTGCGTCGGGCACCGACAAATGGGTCATCGCCGCCGGCGCGCTGGCCAGCGTCTCGGTGCCGCCCAGGCTGACCGCGAGCTTGGCGATCTTCAGCGCGTCGAGGAAGGCGAAGGCTTCGCGCTCACCGCCCCTGAGATAGAGCGAGAAGGTCGATCCGGCGCCGCTGCAATGGCGGCGATAGATGTCCGCCTGCCGGCCTTCGTGCAGGAAGCCGAGATAGCCGACGCTCTCGACCTTCGGATGGTCGCGCAGGAACGCGCAGACCTTGGCGGCATTTTCGCCAGCGCGGGTCATCCGCAGCTCCAATGTCTCGAGGCTGCGCAGCAGCATCCACGCCGAATTGGGATCGGTGATGGTCCCGATCGTGTTGCGCATCGCGCGGAGCGGATCGATCAGCGCTCTGGCCCCGACGACGCCGCCGGCCACGAGATCGCTATGCCCACCGGCATATTTGGTCAGCGAATAGACGATGAGGTCGGCCCCCTGCCGCAAGGGCTGCTGCCACAGTGGACCCAGAAACGTGTTGTCGATCGCGATCGGCGGACGCGGCCCGTCGGCGAAGAGCCGGTCGCGTATTGCGGCGACGGCCTCGACGTCGACCAGCACGTTGGTGGGATTGGCCGGGCTCTCGAGATAGATCAGCGAAACGCGGCCGAGCGTCCTGGCTTCGGCCATCACCTCCTCTATCTCCTCGGGCGTCGCGCCGGCGGCGAAATCGAGCCAGCGAACGCCGAACTTGCCGAGGATGCGGCCGATCAGGGTCTCGGTGGCCGCGTAAAGCGGCCCCGAATGCACGATGACGTCGCCAGGCGCGACCAGCGCCAGCAGCAGGGTGGCGATCGCCGACATGCCGCTCGAAAAGCTCAGCGCATCTTCGGCGTCCTCCCAAACGCTCAGCCGGTGCTCCAATATTTCCTGGTTGGGCCCGTTGAAGCGCGAATAGACCAGCCCTTCGGCGCCGCCGGGGCGTTTGCCGGTCACGCCTTCGAAATGGCGTTTGCCGGCGGCGGCATTTTCGAACACGAAGGTGGAGGTGAGGAAGATCGGCGGCTTCAGCGATCCTTCGGAAAGCGCCGGATCGAACCCATGGCCCATCATCAGCGTCGAGGGCTTGAGGCGCCGCCCGCCGATCTCGAGAATGTCGGGCTTGGGCCGGCGCGGCGGCGTCACGCCGGACAGGTCGGCTTCGTCTTCCATCGTCATCTGCTCGCAAAGATTGAGATATAACCACCCTACGGGCCTGGCGGGTCCGCTTCCAAGCAATTCGCCGGCGGTGGCGGCCGGATCGGAACGCGGCTAGGGTCCGGACCCATTGCGGGCAATGGATCCGGACCCTAGGCTTGGTCCATGAGTGAAGTCCGCCGCAAACCTTTGCTGTCGGTGCAGTATCTGCGCGCGCTTGCAGTGCTCATGGTCGTCTTCCATCACGCCCGGACCGATATCCCCTGGCTTTACAATCCACTCGTCCATTTCCACGGCGGGGCGCGGGGCGTCGATATCTTCTTCGTGATCAGCGGCTTCATCATGTACGTCGCCGCGCGTGACGAGCCGCCCGCAACTTTTGCCTGGCGGCGTTTTGTGCGCGTCGTTCCGCTCTATTGGGCCGCTACGACGGTGCTGCTGCTCTATCATTTGGCCAGCAGCGACTGGGCCCCGGCCACGCTCGCGACCCATTATGTCAAATCGATGCTGTTCGTTCCGCAATGGAGCCTCGGCATCCAGGGCAAGATCTTTCCGCTTCTCATCCCCGGCTGGTCGCTCGAATATGAGATGTTCTTCTATCTGCTGTTCGGCGTTGCGATTTATGCGCGGCGGCTGGTGCCGATCGTGTCGGCGGCGATCATTGTCCTGGTGACGGCCGGCGCGATCTTCGACTTTCGCAGCCCGGTCCTGATCAGCTTCACCAATCCAAGGCTGCTCGCGCTTCTGGCCGGCGTGTGGATCGGCGTCTGCTACCGGCGTTTTACGTTCCGGAACATGGCGCTCGCGCTTCCCGTTGGCTTGGCTCTGCTGCTGCTGTTTGCGGACGCGCCGCCCGCATGGCGCACGCTGCTGGCCGCCGCGATCGTCGTAGGCGCATTGTCGCTCGAGCGCTCGCTTCCCCGCCTTCCGCGGCTGAAGCTGTTGGGCGACGCCAGCTATTCGATCTATCTCAGCCATCCGTTCACGCTGATCTTCGTCGATATCGCGGTGAAGGCGCTTCCGATTCAGGGCGTGGCCCAGTTTGCGACCTTCATGGGTCTGGCGCTCATCCTCTGTCCGTCCGCCGGCGTGATCTGCCATCTGCTCGTCGAGCGGCCGCTGCTGAACCGGCTCGGCGCCCATATCGGCGGTGCACGACCGGCTGGTTCGCCGCCGGTCCCGGACGGCGAAAGGCGCGCCCCGGCCCGCGTTCGAATCCGTTAGAGTATCCGTGATGGTCAAGGGAGACTGTTGACCCACAAGCGGTCAGTTTTGAGCAGATTTCGAGCCAGATGGAATCATCTGGCGGCTCGGAATGCGCCGGGTCCGAAGCTGGCGGGGCCAGCTTCGGACCCAAGCACGGCAATCAAAGAACTTTCTAGCCTCGTTCCGGTTCAGCCTGAACCGGAACGAGGCTAGCCAATCAGTCCGGAAGCGCGATCAGCGAAATCTGCCGTCCATAGTCGGGCTCGCCGCGGTGGGTGGCGCGGCGATAGCTGAAGAAGCGGTCGGCGTCCGAATAGGTGTCGAGCCCGAGCGCTTCGACGCGGCCGACGCCGGCATCGGCGAGGCGCGACATAACGAACCCTTCGAGATCGAATTGGTGATGGCCGGCGCGCCCGGCGCTGAAGAAGCGCTCATAGGCTGGATCCTCGCCGGTGAAGCGGCGCAAGAAGCCGTCGTCGACCTCATAGGATTTGCGCGCGATGGTCGGCCCGATCGCGGCGACGATGCCGCCGCGGCGCGCCCCCAGCGCCTCCATCGTCGCGACCGTGGCGGCGATCACGCCGCCGATCGCGCCTTTCCAGCCGGCATGGGCCGCGCCGATCACCCCTGCCGCCGGGTCGGCGAACAGCACCGGCGTGCAGTCCGCGGTGAGGATGCCGAGCGCGAGGCCGGGGCGATCGGTCGCCAATGCGTCGGCATGCGGCCGCGCGCCGTCGGGATAAGGCTCGGTCACGGCGATCGCGGTGGGCGAATGTACCTGATGCAGGGTGGCGAGGCGCCTGCCGGGCGCGACTGCTTCGAGCGCCAGCCGCCGATTGGCCAGGATCGCCTCGCGCTCGTCTCCCGAGCCCAGCCCGACATTGAGTCCCGCGCACAGGCCCTTCGAAACCCCGCCGCGACGCCCGAGGAAGCCGTGCGGAACGTCCTTCAGGAAGCGGGCGCGCGTGACCTCGACGGTCATGCGGCCGCGTCCGGCACGGCATGGGGGAAGGCGAATTTCATCTAAAACCCTTCCGGCGCCGGCCAGCCCGGGGCCGCGAGTGCCATCACCTTGAACAAGCGCCCCATCTGGTCCGGCGCGATCAGCCGCCGCTTTGCCGCCTCTATCTCATCGGCGCGGGCGGGGGCATGCCGCGCGAGCGCGGCGGCGCGCGCCTCGATACCGGCCGCGCGCAGCCAATCGCCCTGATCGACCGGGCCGAAGGCGGTCAGGCCGCGCGCGCGTCCGGCACGCGCCAGGGCTTCGAAGTCGACGTGTGCGGTCAAATCGCATTCGCCCGGCGCCGACCATGGATCGGCATGGTCGTGCGACCGCACCGCCTGCAGCGTCTCTCCGGTTCCGCTGCGGCCATGGCCGTAATCGATGATCAGGGCGCCGCCGCCCTGCGCCGCGATCCGGGCGGCGAGCGCATGCAGGACCGCGATCGACGCCGGCGAGGATTCGAAGATCGTGCCGGCGGGCGCGGCGGGCAACGGTGTGGGCGCCTTGGCGCCGGACCCTTCCACCGGCACGAAGCGCCCGCTGCGATGATCGACCAATCGCTCGCTCCAGCCCTGCCCGGTCGCGACATGCTGGCGGATGGGCAGCGCGTCGAAGAATTCGTTGGCGACGACCAGCAGCGGGCCATCGTCGGGCAACGTGTCCACATGCCCGTGCCAGCGTGCGCCAGGTACGCGCTCGGCCTGCATCCGGCGCAGCAGCGCGCTGGTTTCGACCAGCTCGATCGTCGGGTCGAATCCGGCCCGGCGCATGGCGCGAAGCGCGTCGGCGGCGAGCGTTCCCCGCCCCGGGCCAAGCTCCACATAACGGCAATCGGACGGTCGCCCCGCACGGTCCCACAAATCGGCCATCCAGAGGCCGATGAGCTCGCCGAACATCTGGCTGATCTCGGGGGCGGTGATGAAGTCCCCGGCGCGCCCGAATGGATCGCGCGTCGCATAATAATGGGCATTGGCCTCGGCCATATAATCCGCGACCGGGATCGGTCCCTCGGCCGCGATGCGCTGCGCCAGCCGCTGTGCGAGTTGCGATACCACCGCCGCTTCAGGCAACGCTTTCACCGCCGGCGATCGGCTCCACCCGCTGCCGCCGCGCCTTGGCGGTGGCGATCAGATACAGGCCGCCGAGGATCATCGGGATCGACAGCCATTGCCCCATGTGAAGGCCGGTGCGGTGGGCGAATTCGACGAGCTGCTCGTCCGGCTCGCGGACCAGTTCGACCAGGAAGCGGCTGACTCCGTAGCCGAACAGGAACGTGCCGACCAGCTTGCCGGGCTGGTAGCGGGCTTGGGTTTTCCAGAACAGCCACCACAGGATCGCGAACAGGACTATGCCCTCGAGTGCCGCCTCGTAGAGCTGGCTTGGATGGCGCGGGAGCATGCCCCCGGTCGGGAACAGGACCCCCCAGGGCAGACTCGTCGGCCGCCCCCACAGCTCGCCGTTCACGAAATTGGCGAGGCGGCCGAAGAACAGGCCGAAGGGGATGCAGCAGGCGACGTAATCGTGGACGCGCAGCCAGTTGAGCTTGTTTTTCCAGCAGAGGTAGAAAATGCCGAGGCTGACTCCGATCACGCCGCCGTGGAACGACATGCCGCCTTCCCACAGTTTGAGGATCTCGATCGGGTGCTGGAGGATCTCGGGCCGGTAGAAAGCGATATAGGCGAAGCGGCCGCCAAGGATGATTCCCAGCGTCGCGTAGAAGACCATATCCTCGGCATGGCGCCGCGCCATCGGCGCGCCCGGTTGCGCGACCAGCCTGGTCAGATACCACCAGCCGACGACGATGCCGGCCAGATAGGCGATCGAATACCAGCGCAGCGCGAAGCCGCCGATATGGAAGATCACCGGATGGAGTCCGAGCGGGCCGACGTCCGGCAATGTCGCCAATAAGGAAAGGATCAAGATAGTCCCCGTCGCTAGCATCTTAAGTCTGAAGTTCGTTCGTCTGCTTCGTCATTCCCGCGACCGCGAGAATCCAGCTTTTCAGTCTCTTGTCTTCCCAAGAAAGCTGGATGCCATTGGGCGGGACGGTACAGTATGAACTTCATTTCCACCACATCGAGTGTGATGCAAGACGGGCGACCTGTTCGGCGGCGCAACGCATCGTTTCATATATACGGATTCTCCGTAGACAAGCCGACAGAGAATCCCTATACGTGGATATGGCGTTCGAACGCGATTTCGAGTGGGATGAAGCCAAGGCAGCGGGCAATGTCGCCAAACATGGCATTCCCTTCCGCTATGTGACCCGCGTCTTTTGGGATGCCGATGCGATCGACCTTGACGTCTCCCGAACAAATGATGGCGAGGCTCGGCGAAAAAGGGTTGGCATGATCGAGGGGCGCATTTTCACCGTGGTCTACACGGAACGCGACGGCGTCATTCGGATCATCTCAGCTCGCAGATGCAACGCCAAAGAGGGCAAGTCATATGGTCAGGTTCAAGCTCGACCCCAATAATCCGCCTTCATTGACCGAGGCGGAGCGCGCGCGGCTCGGCACGATGAGCGATGCCGACATTATTACGGCGGCGGAGGCGGATGCCGATAATCCGCCGCTTACGACCGAGGAAATGGATCGGATGGAGGCCGCCCGCGCGGTTCGCCGCGTCCGCGCCCGCACAGGGCTCAGTCAGGACAGGTTCGCCAAGGCATACCGCATCAGCGTGGGAAGGCTTCGCGATCTTGAGCAGGGCAGGACCAAGGCGGACAGCGCGCTGCTCGCCTATCTGGCCGTCATCGATCGGGAGCCCGAAGCGGTTAAACGAGCGTTGGGCTGATCGGCCTGTTGTGACGTTGCAGCCTTTCACCAGGCTCATCTGCTCACGCTCGCCTCCCCTTCGATCCCGGCCGCGCCAAAGGCAAAGCAAGCCTTCTGGCGCTTGCTGCGACGGCCGATTATCAGGCTCCATGGTCGGGCGAGGCGGATTCCTGAATCTGGACCGGCGCAAGCTGCTGATCGGCGGCGGCGCCGGCGTCGGGTTGC
>DATFHP010000143.1:0-29650 GCA_035248285.1 Allosphingosinicella sp.
CCGCCGATCCTATTGGCAAGCCTAATTCTCGATCGGCCCGACCCCGCCCGTGCAGCGGACGTGAAGGCCGCTGCCGGTCGAGATATGCGCATCGGCGAAGGGCAAGGCGGTGCCGCAAAAGACGCATTCGGCCGAAATGCGGCCGATCCACCAATGGCTGCGGCCGCAGCCGGGGCAGTGGTTGGTCTCGTGCGCACGGTAAACGGCGTGGTAGCCGCGTAACGCCGGGTCGTGCGCATAGCGTCTTTCAGCGGTTTGAATCGATCTGATCATTTCGGTTCCCGAACAGCTCCGTTGATTTGGACTGCCCCAGGCCTCCTCTTCTTTCTCAGGCCGTCGCCATGCCGACGGCGGCGGCGACGCGGTTCCTGCCGGCATGCTTGGCGCGGAAGAGCGCGGCATCGGCCTGCTCGAGTGCTTCCTTGGTCGCCGTCCGTCCCCCCGCCACGATCGTCGCGATACCCATGGAGACCGTCACGATCCCGAACGGACTGCCTTGATGCGGAATCTGCAGCTGCTCGACCGCGGTGCGGTGGCGCTCGGCACATGCCCTGGCGCGCTCCAGCGAAGCGCCCGGCACAATCATGAGGAACTCCTTGCCGCCGCGCATGAACACCTGGTCGTCTCCGCGGCAGCTCTCCGACAGCGCTTCCGCAACCTTCTGCAGCACATCGTCGCCGGCTTCCTGACCGTAGCCGTCGTTATATTGCTGGAGATAGTCGACGTCGCACGTTACCGCCCAATAGGTCATGGCGCGCCATTCGATCGGTCGCGACAACATGCTCATGCTTTTCGGCCGCATGAAGCGGTGGGGAAGCATCGAAGCAAAGATGTTCTTCATCAAGATCCCCCTGGGTTGCCGGCAGTGCGTCGTGACCTGCCCGTGAGCAGCCAAATGACTGTAAAATCAGGCGGTCACAAGGGTGCGAGGGCAGCTGGAGGGGCGCTGTACCGCGTTGGGACGCAGCATGGGACGCGGGTAAACGCGCGGCGCGCCGGCGGTTCATCAAATCGCTTAATCCCTTGATTTGCGGATGATTCGACCAACGCCGCCGGTCCGACCCTGCCGCCGCCATTGGAAGCGACCCGCCTTTCTGTTAGCGCCTAGCCATGCTCGCCACATCCGCAGCTTCGGCCCGTGAGATCCTGACCGGTCTGCACGATGTCATGGCCTCGCGCACCGGCGCGCAGGCCAAGCTCAACCGCGTCGTCAAGATCATCGCCGAGGCGTTGCGCAGCGAGGTCTGCTCGATCTATCTGCTGCGCGACGGCGTGCTCGAGCTGTTCGCCACCCTGGGCCTCCAGCAGAGCGCCGTGCACGTCACCAAGCTCGCGCTCGGCGAGGGCCTCGTCGGCACGATCGCCGAGCAGGTCGCGGTGCTCAACCTCGCCGAGGCGACGCGCCATCCCGAATTCGCCTACCGGCCGGAGACGGGCGAGGATCTGTTCCACAGCTTCGCGGGCGTGCCGATCGTGCGCAACGAGCGCGCGGTCGGCGTGCTGTGCGTGCAGCATGTCGATCCGCGCGCCTATGACGAGGTCGAGATCGAGGCGCTGCAGACGGTGGCTATGGTGCTGTCGGAGCTGATCGCCGGCGCCGGCCTGGTCGATCCGGCGAGCGGCGCCGACACCGCCGCCCGGGAATCGGGCGCGATGCGGATCACCGGCCTGAAGCTGGTCAGCGGCATGGCGCGCGGCAATGCCGTCTATCACCAGCCGCGCGTGCTGATCGAGCATACCGTCGCCGAGGATATCGAGGTCGAGCGCCAGCGCGTCTATTCGGCGTTCCGCAAGATGCGCGAGCAGATCGACAACATGGCCAACCAGGCCGAGTTCGGCAGTGTCGGCGAGCATCAGGAGATTCTCGCGACCTACAAGATGTTCGCCTATGACGAAGGCTGGTCGCGCCGGATCAACGAGGCCATCGACAGCGGCCTGACCGCCGAAGCCGCGATCGAGCGCGTGCAGCAGCGCACGCGCATGCGGATGCGCGAGATCGACGATCCGCTGCTCAAGGAGCGGATGCACGACCTCGACGATCTCGCCAACCGCCTGCTGCGCATCGTGTCGGGGCGGCTCGGCACCGCCGCGCAGATGGGATTGCAAAACGACACCATCCTGATCGCGCGCAACCTCGGCCCGGCCGAGCTGCTCGAATATGACCGCCGCCGCCTCAAGGGCGTGATCCTCGAGGAAGGTTCGCTGACCGCGCATGTCACGATCGTCGCGCGCGCGATGGGCGTGCCGATGCTCGGTCGTGTGCGCGCCGTCCGCCAGCTGATCGGCGAGGGCGATCCGATCCTGCTCGACACCAGCGAATCGCTGGCCTTCGTACGTCCGGCGCCCGCGCTCGAACGCGGCTTCGAAGCCAAGCTGCTGGTCAACCAGAAGCGCCGCGCCGAATTCGCCGCGATGCGCGAGCTTCCCGCCGTGACCAAGGACGGGGTGCGCATCGAATTGATGGTCAACGCCGGGCTTCGCGACGACGTCGCCGCGGTCGACGTCACCGGCGCCGACGGCATCGGGCTGTTCCGCACCGAGTTCCAGTTCCTCGTTTCGGCGACGCTGCCGCGGCGCGAGAGCCAGCAGCGGCTCTACCGCTCGGTGATCGAGGCGGCCGGCGACAAGCCGGTGATCTTCCGCACGCTCGACATCGGCGGCGACAAGTCGCTTCCCTATCTCAACTCCGGCGACGAAGAGGAGGAGAATCCCGCGTTGGGCTGGCGCGCGCTGCGGCTCGCGCTGGAGCGCGATGCGCTGATGAAGACGCAGGCGCGCGCGCTGATCGAGGCCGCCGCCGGCCGCGAGCTGCAGATCATGTTCCCCATGGTCTCGGAGCCGTGGGAGTTCGACGCCGCAAAGCAGCTGGTCGAGGATCAGAAGAATTGGCTCGCCGATCGCAAGAAGCTGCTGCCGACCGCGATACGCTATGGCGCGATGCTCGAGGTGCCGGCGCTCGCCGAGACGCTCGACATATTGCTGCCGAAGATCGACTTCCTCTCGATCGGCACCAACGACCTCACCCAGTTCCTGTTCGCCGCCGATCGCGCGAATCCCAAGCTCGCCGAGCGCTATGACTGGCTGAGCGCGGCGATCCTGCGCTTCCTGCGCCGCGTGGTGCGCGAGGCCGCGCAGCACAAGGTTCCGGTCGGCGTCTGCGGCGAGATGGGCGGTCGCGCGCTCGAGGCGATGGCGCTGATCGGCATCGGCCTCAAGCGGCTGTCGATCACCCCGGTCGCGGTCGGTCAGGTCAAGGCGATGATTCGCTCGCTGGACCGATCGAAACTGATGCCGGTGGTCGACGCGATGCTCGACGCTCCGACCAACGATCTTCGTCGCCGATTGTCCGATTGGGCCGGGAAGAACAAGGTCTCGATAGGCTGATGGATTAGGCGGGATCGGCCCCGCCGCCGTCCAGTTGACAAAGGCGCGTGCGCATGCGTCATGATAACCGCCGGAGCGCCGGCTGTGAGCGGCTTGACTCCATTCCGGTTCGATCGAGCCGATTGGAGTCCAGTCTTCCCTTGTTGGCCTCGATTTCCGAGTCGTCGGGGGATTCCGTCTGGCCAGAAATCACGCGAACGGCGGGGATGCATCGATGATCGAAGCCGAACAGGAAGAAATCGCCGCCGATCCGGTGGGAAGCCGGCTCAAGACCGCGCGCGAGGCGCAGGGCATGAGCCTCGACGACATAGCCGCCAAGACGCGCGTGCCGATCCGCCACCTCCAGCATATGGAACAGGGCGAATGGGACGCGCTTCCCGCCACCACCTACAGCGTCGGCTTCGCCCGGGCCTATGCCAGCGTGGTGGGGCTCAACGCGGCGGAAATCGGCGCCGCGCTTCGCGCGCATCTGGGCGCCGGGCAGAGCGTCGCCGCGCCGTCTTATTATGAGCCGGCCGATCCGGCGCGTGTCCCGCCGCGCTCGCTCGCGATCGCCGCGGCGATCATCGCCGTGCTGCTCGCAGCCGCTTATTTCATCTGGCGCAACAACGCCGTGGACGACGTCGACGATAACCAGGTCGCCGCCGTCGAAACCGCGCCGGCGGCGACCCCGCCTCCCATCGGCGCGCCGGTCGCGGCGCCCATGCCCGGGCCGACGCTGACGCCCGTGATGGCCAGGGGGCCGGTCGTGCTCACCGCGACCAGCGACGTATGGCTTCGGGTGTACGAGGCCGGCGGCCACAAGCTTTACGAAAATCTGCTCAAGGCCGGCGATCATTATGAAGTGCCGGCGAACGCCAACAGGCCACAGCTGTTGACGGGCCGGCCCGATGCGCTCCGCGTGACCATCGGCGGCGTCGCAATTCCGCCGCTCGGCCAGGCCGACAAGACGATCGCCGACCTGAGCCTGCTGCCCGCGGATCTCGCCGCGCGCGCCGCGCAGCCAACGCCGCTCGGGGGAGCAGCGCCGGCCGCAGCCGCGCCGTCGCCGACTGCGCCGGTGCCGGCGAAGCGGTGATCCCGTCATCCTGGCGACAGCCGTTGGCCGCCATAAGCCCCCAGTCATGTTCGGGAAATCAGTGATGCGTCGCTACTGTCTTGCTCCGCTTCTTTTGCTTGTCGCCGCGGCGCCGGTGTCGGCGCAGACCGACCAGACCATCGATCGCCGCGTGGAAAAGATCGAGAAGGAATTGCGCGCGGTGCAGCGCAAGGTCTTCCCCGGCGGCGCCGGCATGACGCTCGAGCCCGAGATCGGCCAGGCCGACGCTTCGGCGACCGCCGGTCCCATCGGCGCTCCGGCTACCAATGCAATTGCCGATCTGACCGGGCGGGTCGATGCGCTCGAGGCGCAACTGCGCACGCTCACCGGCCAGGCCGAGGAGAATGCCCACCGCCTGACCCAGATCGAACAGGCCTTCGCCCAGCTCAAGGCAAGCATGGACAGCCGCGCCGCGGTGCCCGAGCCCGCGGCTTCGCCAACCGCGCCTGCGGCCGCGTCTTCGGCGCCGGTGTCGGCCGATACCGCCCCCGATCAGGGGCCGCCGGCTGCATCCGGATCGTCGGATCCGGGCGAGACCGCCTATCTGGCCGGCTACCGGCAGTGGAACGACGGCCAATATGCCGAAGCGCAAAAGACGCTCGAGGCGATGGTCAAACAATATCCCAAACATGCCCGCGCCAGCTATGCGCAGAACCTGCTGGGACGCGCCTATCTGGACGGCGGCAAGCCGGCCGCCGCCGCGAAGGTGTTTCTCGCCAATTATCAAAACAATCCGAAGGGCGAGCGCGCCGCCGACAGCCTCTATTTTCTCGGCCTGGCGCTGATCAAGCTCAACAAGAAACCGGAGGCGTGCCGCGTCTACGACGAGCTTCAGGACGTCTATGGCGCGAACATGCGCGGCTGGGTGAAGGAACGCCTCCCCAAGGCCCGCCAGGACGCCGGCTGCAGCTGAAGACAAGATCGCCGGCCGGCGCCCGTTCTCCAGCGTCGAGCCGGCGCCGCATCGGCGATGTCATGGCTTCGAAACGTCGACGCCCTCGCGTGCCCATTCCTTCCTGGTCTTGCATATCTTGGTGCGGATGTGCGTGCCGGTGACCGTGTCGACGAAGCAATATTTGACCTCGCGCGATTGCGGGACGCCGGGCGATCCGGAACTCGTGTTGCTCTCGGCTTGCTCCTTGGCAACCGCGGCTTTGGCCTGCGCCGGCACCGCCGACAGCCCGAGCGCGGCGGTCAGCGCAAAGGTCAACGCGGATACGGTCGATCTCTTCATCGTCAAGCTCCTCTGCTCAAGCAGGACGCGAAAAAGTGGAAACCGGTTTTTCGCAAGCAATCCTGCGACAACAATGTTTCTAAAGCAGGATGCGATTCAACTCATTGCATCCTGCTTTGGCGGGGCCGGTTCCGGCCCCGCGACCATAACAACTGCATCAGTCGTGCCAAACGGCGAATCCGCAGGAATCCGTGCTTTGCCTGCGGGACGGCGCGGCGAAATCCACCAAATCCAAGCACCAGTCCCCAATGATTGGCGGTTTTCACATGGGCTTTCGGCGGCCCGGTCCGAACACCGCCGCGCCCGGTTCCGCCGCGCTGTTTTTCGCGGTGGCGAAATGGCCTAAGACCGGGCGATGTCCGCCCTCAGTCCGCCGCCGCAGCTGGTCGACCGCTTTCGCGCCGACGTCGCCGCCTTGGGGCCGGCGCCGGGACGGCTGGCGGTCGCGGTCTCCGGGGGGCCGGACAGCGTCGCGCTGCTGCTGCTCGCCGCGGCCGCCTATCCCGAGCAGGTCCACGCCGCGACGGTCGACCACGGCCTGCGCCCGGAAAGCGCCGCGGAGGCGCGCTTCGTCGCGGACCTGTGCCGCGCGCTCGAGGTGCCGCATGCGACGCTCGCCGTCGACGTCGACACGGCGCGCGCCAGCATCCAGCAATCGGCGCGCGAGGCACGCTATCTTGCGCTCGACGGCTGGATGAAGGCCGGCCGGATCGCGATGCTTGCGACGGCGCACCACATCGACGATCAGGCCGAGACCTTGATGATGCGGCTGTTGCGCGGAGCCGGCGTCGGCGGGCTTGCCGGGGTGCGCGCACGCACGCTCGTCCCGGCGCCCGGCAGCAGGCGCCTGCTGATCCGGCCGCTGCTCGGCTGGCGGCGCCACGAGCTGCGCGCGATCGTTGACGCCGCCGGGATCGTGGCGGTCGACGATCCCAGCAACCGCGACACAGGCTACGACCGCGCGCGCATGCGGCAACGCCTCGCGGAAACGTCCTGGATCGAGCCGGCGCCGCTCGCGCGCGCTGCCGGCGCGCTTGGCGAGGCCGACGAGGCGCTCGACTGGGCGGCCGCCCAACTATGGGACGAACGCGTGACGCAGGGCCGCAACGGCATTCGCTGGTCGCCCCGCGGCATTCCCGCCGAGCTCAGGCGGCGCATCGTCATCGCCATATTGGCGCGGCTGGCCCCCGACGCGCCGCCGCCGCGCGGACAAGAGGTCGGGCGCCTGCTCGGCGTGCTGGAAAATGGCGGCACCGCGACGCTGGCCGGCATCCAGGCCAAGGGCGGCAGCAGCTGGCTTTTCTCCACCGCCCCACCGCGCAAGCGGAGCGGGTGAGCGTTGCGTGACCGTCAAGCGCCTGTTCACCCCCGGCCACTACATTGTTATTAACCGTAGAATGCTTATGTTGGACGCGGTCACGGAAAGGTTCGATCGGGAATGAGCAACGACAAGGAGCCGCAGGGCAATGCCTGGATGAAAAGCCTGTTCATATGGGCCGGGATTCTGCTCGCGCTGGTCGTCTTCGTGCAGTTGGTCGAGGGCAGCCGCACCTCCTCCGCCACCGGCATCGCTTATTCGGAGTTCCTGAGCCGCGTCGACGAAGGCGGCGTCAAGTCGGTCACGATCGGCAAGGACGTGGTCAGCGGCCGCTTCACCAACGGCGAGGAATTCCGCACCTATGCCCCGCAGGACGTCCGACTGGTCGATCGCCTCAAGGAGCATAATGTCGCCTTCAGCGCCGAGCCCGAGCAGCAGACCAGCCTCTGGATGGCCCTGCTCTTCCAGTCGCTGCCCTTCCTTTTGATCCTCGGCATCGCCTTTTTCGTGATGCGCCAGATGCAGAAGAACGCCGGATCGGGCGCGATGGGCTTCGGCAAGTCCAAGGCCAAGCTGCTGACCGAGAAGCAGGGCCGCGTCACCTTCGACGACGTCGCCGGTATCGACGAGGCGCGCGAGGAGCTGCAGGAAATCGTCGATTTCCTCAAGGACCCGACCAAATTCGCCCGGCTCGGCGGCAAGATCCCCAAGGGCGCATTGCTGGTCGGAAGCCCCGGCACCGGCAAGACCCTGCTCGCCCGCGCCATCGCCGGCGAGGCGAACGTGCCCTTCTTCACCATCTCGGGCTCCGACTTCGTCGAGATGTTCGTCGGCGTCGGCGCCAGCCGCGTCCGCGACATGTTCGACCAGGCCAAGAAGAATGCGCCGTGCATCGTGTTCATCGACGAGATCGATGCGGTCGGCCGCCATCGCGGCGCCGGCCTCGGCAACGGCAACGACGAGCGCGAGCAGACGCTGAACCAGCTGCTGGTCGAAATGGACGGCTTCGAGGCCAATGAAGGCATCATCATCATCGCCGCGACCAACCGTCCCGACGTGCTCGATCCGGCGCTGCTGCGGCCCGGCCGCTTCGACCGCCAGGTCGTCGTCCCGCGCCCCGACATCGAGGGCCGCGAGAAGATCCTCGCCGTGCACATGAAGAAGGTGCCGCTGGCACCCGACGTCGATCCGCGCACGATCGCGCGCGGCACGCCGGGCTTTTCGGGCGCCGATCTCGCCAATCTCGTCAACGAGGCCGCGCTGCTGGCGGCGCGCAAGGGCAAGCGCCTGGTCGCGATGAGCGAGTTCGAGGAAGCCAAGGACAAGGTCATGATGGGCGCCGAGCGCAAGTCCATGGTGATGACCGAGGACGAGAAGAAGGCGACCGCCTATCACGAGGCCGGCCACGCCCTGGTCTCGCTCCACGTGCCGGGCTGCGATCCGCTGCACAAGGTGACGATCATTCCGCGCGGGCGCGCGCTGGGGGTGACCTGGAACCTGCCCGAGCGCGACCGCTATTCGATGTCGATGAAGCAGATGAAGGCGCGGCTCGCGCTCTGCTTCGGCGGCCGCATCGCCGAGCAATTGATCTACGGCGAGGACGCGCTCAACACCGGCGCCTCCAACGACATCCAGCAGGCGACCGAAATGGCCCGCTCGATGGTGATGGAATATGGCATGAGCGACAGGCTCGGGTGGCTGCGCTACCGCGACAATCAGGAAGAGGTGTTCCTCGGCCACAGCGTCGCCCGCAGCCAGAGCGTGTCCGAGGAAACCGCGCAGCTGATCGACCAGGAGGTCCGCCGCCTGATCGAGGAAGCCGAAGGGACCGCGCGCAAGGTGCTGACCGAGCAGCTCGACGAGCTGCACCGGCTCGCCGGCGCGCTGCTCGAATATGAGACGCTCAACGGCGAGGAGGCCAAGAGGGTGATCAAGGGCGAGGATATCGGCCGCGAGGATCCGCACGCGAAACGCCCCCTGATCCCGACCGCAGGCTCGTCGATCCCCAGCACGCGCAAGCCGCGCGGCGGCATCGGCGGACCCGCGCCAGCCTGATTACGGGGACACAATACCTAATTGAAGACGCTGCGAACCTAGGTGGAATTAGGTATTGTGTCCCCGAAATTAATCGGGCTGCTCGGCGGCTCGTTCAATCCGGCCCATCGCGGTCACCGGCGGATCAGCGTGCATGCGATTCGCGCGCTTGGGCTCGACGAAATCTGGTGGCTGGTGTCGCCCGGCAATCCCCTGAAGGCCGCGGCCGGGATGGCGCCGCTGCCGCTGCGCTTCGCCTCGGCCAAGGCGATGGCGCGCCGGCTTCCGATCCGGGTCACCGCGATCGAGCGCGAATGGCAGACGCGCTATACGATCGACACGCTGAAGCGGCTTCGGCGCCGCTTTCCCGGCCACCGCTTCATCTGGCTGATGGGCGCCGACAATCTCGCCCAGTTCGATCGCTGGCGCGACTGGCGGACAATCGCGCGGCTGGCAGCGATTGCGGTGATCGCGCGGCCCGGCTATGATGGCTCCGCCCATGCGGCACGCGCGATGGGCTGGCTGCGGCGCTTCGTCCGGCGCGCGGACCAGGCTCGACATTGGACGCAGTGGAGACCGCCGGCGCTCGTGCTGCTCAAGCTGCCGCCCGATCCGACCTCCGCCACCGCTTTGCGCGCCGCCGATCCGCACTGGCATCGAGCGCCGCATTCTTCGTTCAACCCGATCGGCCTCCGCGACGGCGTGACGCGGCGGCCGTTGCAGTAAGGAGGCATTTTGCCCGCACCATCACCGGCTCCGCGTGCGCGCGGAGACTTCGATCGGATCGAAGCGCTACATGATCTCGTGCTTCGATCCCTGGATGACGATCAGGCCCTGGACGTCGTCTCGATTCCGCTCACGGGCAAATCCAACATCGCCGACTATATGGTGATCGCGAGCGGCCGCTCGACCCGCCAGGTCGCCTCGATGGCGCAGAAGCTGACCGAGAAGATCAAGCAGGAGCTCGGCGGCACGGTCCGGGTCGAAGGGCTTCCGGTCGCCGACTGGGTGCTGATCGACGCGCAGGATGTCATCATCCATCTCTTCCGGCCCGAAGTCCGCAGCTTCTACAATCTCGAGCGGATGTGGGGTTTCGAGAGCGATGGAGCGGCGGCGTCGGCGACGACAGGACAGTGACGGCCGGTCCCCCAGCCCGCGGATCCTGAGCTTGCTGCTCCACATCGTCGCGCGCGGCAAGATCGGGCGCGGCGCCGAAAGCGCGCTCGTCCAACGCTATCTCCAGCGGATCGCCTGGCCGACCCGGGTCACCGAGCTTTCCGAAACCGCGAAGGCGCCGCCGCGGCAGGACCGGACCGTGACCGTCCTGCTCGACGAAAAAGGCGATCAGCTCGGCTCGGTCGCGCTCGCCCGCGCGCTCGAGCAATGGCGCGACGCGGGCATGCGCGAGACGCGCTTCCTGATCGGCGGCGCCGACGGTTTCGCCGCCACCGAACGCGCGCAGGCCGATCTGCTGCTTGCCTTCGGAAAGGCCACCTGGCCGCACCTGCTGGTGCGCGCCATGCTCGCCGAGCAATTGTGGCGCGCGACCAGCATCATTGCCAATCATCCCTATCATCGCGAAGGATGAGGCGATGAACCGCTTCCCGATCCTTGCGGCACTGGTGGGCGCGGCCTCGATCGCCGGCTTCGCCGCGGCCCAAACCGGACACGACGACATCCGGGCGCTCGATCTTGCCAAGCGCCAGGCCCAGGAAGCGGTGCTTCGCTCGCAGCAGCTCGAGCGCGAATCGCGCAACGCCACGGACGAAGCCGCCCGGGCGCGCGCCGAGGCGTCGGCGCTCGCGGCCCGCATCGAGGCGGCCGAGGCCGACATCACCGCCGCCGAGACGCGGGTGCGCATCGTCGAGCGGCTGCGCGCGCTCCAGCGCGCGCGCCTCGCCGAACGGCAGGAGCCGGTGACCCGCCTGACCGCGGCGCTGCAGATGATGGGACGCCGTCCGCCGGCGCTCGCGCTGGTCCAGCCGGGCTCGCTCCACGATCTGGTGCACGTCCGCGCGCTGCTTGCCTCGACCCTGCCGATCGTCCGCGCGCGCACCGCCGCGCTCCGCCAGGAGGTCGAGGCGGGCAATGCGCTTCGCGCCCAGGCAGACCGGGCAGTCACCCTGCTGCGTACCAGCCGCGAGGAATTGAAGCGCCGCCGCGTCGCTCTCGCGCGGCTCGAAGCGGAGCAACGCCGCCGCTCCGAAAGCCTCGCCGAATCGGCGCTGTTCGAATCCGATCGCGCGCTCGCCCTCGACGAAGAGGCGCGCGAGCTCATCGCCGAGATGGGCACGCGCCAATATCAGACGCGCCTGCGCAGCGCGCTTTCGAGCCTGCCGGGTCCGCTGATGCGGCCGGACCGGCGCGGTGCACCGCCGGCGCCGAGCACCGGCCCTCATTACCGCCTTCCGGTCGAGGGGCGGCTGATCACCGGCATGGGGGAGATTTCGGCCGGCGGCGTCCATGCCCGCGGCCTCACCTTCGCCGCCCCGCCGAACGGCGCCGTCATCGCGCCGGCCTCCGGACATATACTCTACGCCGGCCAGTTCCGCGGCTACGGCAATATCGTCATCATCGACCATGGCAGCGGCTGGACCAGCGTGATCACCAATCTGGGTCCGATGCAGGTTCGCGCCGGCGACGATGTGCGGGGCGGCGCGCCGCTCGGGCGCGCCGGCGGCGGCGACGCCTGGATCACCGTCGAGCTGCGGCACCGCGGCCGTCCGTTCCCGATCGCGCCTCTATTGGGTTAGCCGGAACAGCGGCCGCTGTTCGCGACGGTTTCGCCCGAGCCGTCGCCCTGTCAATGCTGTCAGCCCGCGATTTCTTCCAAGAATCCTTTCCACGTTATCCTGATTCATCCCTAACGCCGCAGACCGTTCAGCCGCCGTAGTTTTCTGCGGCCTAAAAAGCGGGTAAGACGCGAAAAATTCTCCTGCAGCAGGATCATCATGCCCAAGAATTTCCTTTGTTCGCTTGCCCTGGTCAGCGCCGTCGCGCTCGTTCCCGCTGCGACGGCCGGTTTCGCCGCCGTCGAGGTCGACACCTATAAGGAGCTCGACCAGTTCATGAACGTGTTCGACCGCGTCCGCTCCGAATATGTCGAGAAGGTCGACGACAAGACGCTGATCCGCGGCGCCATCGACGGCATGCTCAGCAGCCTCGATCCGCACAGCTCCTATCTCGACGAAAAGGGGTTCGAGGCGCTGATGACGCAGACCGACGGCGAATATGGCGGGCTCGGCCTCAACGTCACGATGGAGGACGGCGCGGTCAAGGTGATCGCCGCGACCGAGGACACGCCCGCGCAGCGCGCCGGCGTCAAGGCCGGCGACTATATCACCCACATCAACGGCCAGCTGATCTTCGGCAGCTCGCTGGACGAGGCGGTCGATCAGATGCGCGGACCGCCCGGCACCAGCATCAAGATCACCATCGTTCGCCCCGGCCGCGACAAGCCGTTCGACGTCACCATCACCCGCGCGATCATTTCGCTGCCGGCGGTCAAATGGGAGGTCAAGGACCGCGTCGGCATCCTCAACGTCAACAGCTTCAACAAGACCACGACCGAGGCCACGTTGGCGGCGATGGTCGCGATCGAGAAGTCGCTCGGCGGACCGCCGCTCGGCTATGTGCTCGACCTGCGCTCGAACCCCGGCGGCTTGCTCGACCAGGCCGTCGGCCTGTCGGACGCGTTCCTGCAGCAGGGCGAGATCGTCTCGCAGCGCGGCCGCCGCAAGACCGATATCGAGCGTTATTACGCCCGCCCGGGCGACGCCGCGCATGGGCTGCCGGTCATCGTCCTGATCGACGCCGGCAGCGCCTCGGCTTCGGAGATCGTCGCCGGCGCGCTGCAGGACCAGCATCGCGCCCTGGTGATGGGCGAGCGCAGCTTCGGCAAGGGTTCGGTCCAGACCTTGCTGCCGCTCACCCAGAAGACGGCACTGCGCCTCACGACCGCGCGCTATTATACGCCGTCGGGGCGGTCGGTGCAGGAAGGTGGGATCACCCCCGACATCGTCGTGCCGCAGCTGTCGGACGGCGACTACAAGTCGCGGCCGCGGCTGCGAGAGGCCGATCTGCGCCGCCATCTGATCAACGAGCTGAAGGTCGACGATTCGGTGGTGCAGGACGACGGCAAGCCCGATCCGCGCTTCACCGCGACCGCCGAGGAGCTCAAGAAGCAGGGCGTCGACGACTTCCAGCTGCGCTATGCGATCAACACCCTCGCCCGCCTCGGCAAGGTGCAGACCGCGACCGCGGCGCCCGCGCGCAAGACGGGGGCCCGCTGATTTTCGGCCGGCGGCTCGGCTCCGGCGCGGCGCGAGCGGCGCGCGTGACCGCATGACCGACCTCGGCCGAGCCCGTTTCCTTGCCCTGCTCGTGCCGGCAGCCCTGCTCGCCGGCGCGATCGGCTCGCAGGTCTGGGGCGGGCTCTATCCGTGCGAAATGTGCCACTGGCAGCGCTGGGGCCATTATGCGGCGGTGGTTTTCGCGCTGATCTCCTTCGTCCTGCGCGGCCAACCCGGGCTCAGCCGCCTGTTCGTCTGGCTGGCGACGGCGGGCATCGCGGCCAGCGGCGCGATCGGCGTCTATCATGCCGGCGTCGAGGCGGGCGTGTTCGAAGGCTTTACGCGATGCACCGCGCATGCCACCGGTGGATCGACGGCGGAGATTCTCGCCGACATCATGGCGACGCCGCTGATTCGCTGCGACGCGGTGCAATGGTCGTGGCTCGGCATTTCGATGGCCGGATGGAACGCCATCGTCTCGATCGGATCGGCATTGGTGATAGCATGGCTGTTGATCAGGAAACCCAGGCTCCCGCTGTGACCGCCACGGCGGCGGGTTGGCGGCCGGGCGACCGGCGGCCGGACCCCGCGGCGATGGTGCGCGTCGACCAGGCGGGCGAATATGGCGCGACGCATATCTACGCCGGCCAGCTGGCCGTGCTCGACGGCCGTCGGCCGGCGGCGCGGATCATCGCGCGCATGGCCGCGCAGGAGGCGCGCCACCTCTCGCGCTTCGATGCGATGATGGCCGAACGCTCGGTCCGGCCGACGCTGCTCCAGCCGGTGTGGAGCGTCGCCGGCCATGCGCTCGGCGCCGCCACCGCGCTGATGAGCCCCGAGGCGGCGATGGCCTGCACGGCAGCGATCGAGACCGAGATCGACCGACATTATACCGCCCAGCTCGAAGCGCTCGGCGGCGACGATGAAGCGCTTGCCGAGGCGATCGGCACCTTCCGTGCCGAAGAGATCGAGCATCGCGACAGCGCGATCGCGGCCGGGGCCGAGCGCGCCGTCGGCTATCCCCTCCTCTCCGCCCTTATCCGCGCCGGCTGCCGCGCCGCGATCGCGCTTTCGAAAAGGATATGAACATGCGCCTTGCCCTGCTCGCCGCCGGCCTTGCCGCTCTTGCTTCTCCGGCGCTCGCCGCCGATCCTCCCAAGGTCGACGACGTCAAGGTCAACCAGCTGATCGTCTACGGAACCGATCCCTGCCCGGCGAGCACCGACGATCAGATCAACGTGTGTGCGCGCAAGCCCGAAGACGACCGCTTCCGCATCCCCGAGCCGCTCCGCGACAATCCCGACGCACCCTATAACGAAGCCTGGATCAACCGTGCCGAGCAGCTCGAATATGTCGGCCGCACCGGCATCGGCAGCTGCTCGGTGGTCGGGCCCGGCGGCGGCATCGGCTGCTACCAACAGCTCGTCCGCCAGGCCCAGGCCGAGCGCCTGCACAACGACGTCAACTGGATCCGGCTGGTCGAGGAAGCCCGCCAGCAGCGGCTCGGCAAGATCGATGCCGCCGCCGCCGCGGACGAGGAAGCCGCCAAGGCACGGGGCGAATAGCCCCGCAAGGAACGGGAACAAAGCGCCGCGATCGGCCCTTCTTCACCCAGAACCTCCGTCCGGGAGAATCGAGATGAACGCACGGCTATGCGCCGCCCTGATCGCGACAAGCCTCCTCGGCACCCTGGCGCACGCACAGCCGAGCGCCGGCGAGCGCGAGAAGATCAGGCAGATCATCGTCTACGGCACCGACCCTTGCCCGCGCAGCAGCGGCGACGAAGTGGTGGTCTGCGCGCGGCGGCCGGAGGCCGAGCGCTATCGCATTCCGGAAAGCATGCGCGAGCCCAAGCCGACGGTCGAGAATGAAAGCTGGGCGGAGAAGGCCGAGGCGCTCGAGACGGTCGGCCGCACCGGCATCCAGAGCTGCTCGCCGGTCGGGCCGGGCGGCGCCAGCGGCTGCCTGGCGCAACTGATCAAGCAGGCGCGCGAAGAGCGCCGTGCCGCAGCCGCCAAGCAGGGGAAGGTGCCATGACCGACAATGTCTACAAGATCATCGAGATCGTCGGCAGCTCGGAAACCAGTGTGGAGGATGCGATCGAGACCGCCATCGCCCGTGCCTCCAGCACGCTCGACGCGGTGCGCTGGTTCGAGGTGGTGAACACGCGCGGCCATGTCGAGAACGGCAAGGTCGCCCATTATCAGGTGACGTTGCGCGTCGGCTTCACGCTGCGTGACTAAGCGCGGCGGGCGAGGCTAGCGTAAAGCCAATGACCGCTCCCGAAGCGACCCCGGCGCTCGACCCTGCCGATCGCGCCTTCCTCGGCCATCCCAAGGGGCTCGGCTATCTTGCCTTCACCGAGGCCTTCGAGCGCTTTTCCTACTACAGCATGCAGACGCTGCTCGTGCTCTACATGGTCAAATATCTGCTGCTGCCGGGTCATATCGAGGACATCGTCGGCTTGGACGCGATGCGCTGGCGCTATGGCGATCTCAGCGGCCAGCCGCTCGCCTCGCGAATCTTCGGCGATTATACCGCGCTCGTCTATCTGACGCCGATCTTCGGCGGCTGGATCGCCGACCGTTTCCTCGGCCGGCGGCTCACCATCACGATCGGCGCGATCACCATGGCGGTGGGGCATTTCCTGATGGCGTTCGAGGCCAGCTTCCTGCTCGCCTTGCTGTGCCTGATCCTCGGCAACGGCTGCTTCAAGGGCAATATCGCGAGCCAGGTCGGCGCGCTCTACAGGCCCGACGACCATCGCCGCGCCGATGCGTTCCAGATCTTCTATCTTGCGATCAACGCCGGCGTGATCGCCGCGCCGCTGATCGCCGGCACGCTCGGCGAGGACGTGGGCTGGCATTGGGGATTCGGGGCGGCCGGCGTCGGCATGCTGATCGGCCTCGCTTTGTTCCTGCTCGGCACGCCGCACCTGGCCCGCGAGGAACGGGCGCGCGGGCCCCGGGCCGAGCGGCCGCGGCTCGAACGCCGCGACTGGACGGCGGTGATCGCGCTGATCCTGCTGATCCCGGTGCTCGCGATCGCGCTGCTCACCAACCAGGAGATTTTCAACGCCTATCTGGTGTGGGGCGACCGGCAGTTCGACCTGACCTTCTTCGGCCGCCGGCTTCCCACCAGCTGGCTGATCACGCTCGACAGCGCCGTCAGCGTCGCCTTTCTCGCCCTCGTCGCCCTGTTCTGGCGCTGGTGGGGCAAGCGTCATTGGGAACCCGACGAGCTCGGCAAGATCGTGATCGGTTCGGTCTTCACCGCCGCCGGAGGCCTTTGCCTCTTCGCCGCCGCCTACTTCCAGCCGAGCGGCGGCACGATCGGGCTTTTCTGGCCGGTGGCCTTCCATGTCCTCAACAGCATCGGCTTCGCGCACATCCTGCCGGTGTCGCTGGCGCTGTTCGCGAAGGTCGCCCCCAAGGCGATCAACGCGACCGTGATCGGCCTCTATTATCTCGCCTTCTTCCTCGGCAATTACACGGTCGGCTGGATCGGCGGTCTCTATTCGAGCCTGCCGACGACGACCTTCTGGCTGATCCACGTCGCCAGCGCCGTCGGCTCCGGATTCGTCTTCTACCTGTTCAAGGTGTTCCTCAGCCACCAGCTGGAGGACGGCAAAGCTGCGCCGCTTCCGGCATGAGCGGGGGCTGAGCGGGGGCTTGACTCCGATGGATCGCGCAACTAACTCGCCGCCCTTTCGCGCGGCACAGAGCCGCGACGGTCGGAGCTGCTTGATGCAAAATTGCGAGCATAGAACGGGACCTTATCCCGCCTCCGTCCGGACTCTGCCCAAGCGCTGACACGCTTCGCCGGGTCCGGACCCGGCGGGATTTCCAAACTGAACCAAAACGAACCGGCACACCGGCCGCATCCACGCGCGCCGACGTGCCTGCAGGTGAACGGGAAATGGGCGAGAAGCGCATCGTGGCGCGGCTGTTGCCGGCGCTGCACCATGTCGTCGGCGGGTCCAGCCCCACGGCGAAGAGCATAGTCGAATGGGCAAGACAGAACCGCGACGTCTTTTGGCCGCGCGGCAAGGAGAGCGGCCGTCCACAGCGGATCGACTGGAATGCCCTGCCAAGACTCGCGCGCGCAGTCGGCGAGGAAGATGCGACGGCGTCGGCGGTCCCAGCCGCCGAAGCCGTCGCCGTAATTCTCGCGTTCGACCACTTCGATGCAGAGCTGCTGCGCTGTGCGGCAGCGATGCAGCATGAGCCACGCATCGCCGAGCTGCGGTCGCGCCTGATCCATTCGGGACAGGATCTCGTGCTTCTTCTCGGCCTGCTGGCCGGAGCCGATGCCGGAAGCGCCGCGCAGCGCGTCCGCTGCAGCCCGGCACTGACGCTCGGCCTGCTGGAAATCGAGGGCCGATCGATCGGATTGGACTGGAGATTCTCCCGGTTGTTGAGCCGTGGTATCGACACGCCGGAAGCCTTGACCGAGGCGCTCGTCGGCCCGCGTCAGAGAGCAACCCTCGACGCGGAGGACTTCGCCCATCACGCCGACGCCTTTGCCTTCCTCACCCGTCTGTTGGCCGGAGCGCTCACCAGCGGTCTGGCAGGGATCAACATCCTGCTGCATGGTCCTCCGGGGACGGGAAAGACGGAATTCGCGAGAGCGCTGGCCGCCGCTGCGGACGTCGCCCTGTTCGCCACCGGCGAAACGGACGACGATGGCAACGAGCCGACTCGGTGGGAACGGCTGTGCGCCCTCCGGCGGGGTCAGCGCCTGTTACGGCGGCATGACTCGACCCTGCTCTTCGATGAGATGGAAGATTTGCTTGCCGAAACCACGACGCGCAATCGGGAGCAGATTTCGAAGGTCTTCATCAATCGCCTGCTCGAGACGAATCCGGTGCCGACGATCTGGACCAGCAACGACATTCACAGCGTCGACCCGGCGCATTTGCGGCGCATGAGCTTCATCCTCAGGATGGATCATCCCGGCATTCGCTGGCAAGAAGGCGTCATTGCCCGCATGGCACGCGACGAGGGCCTGCCGGATGGCGGAGCGGCACTCGCGTGCCTGGCCGAGGACCATCCGGCGACGTCGAGCATCGCCCGTGTTGCGCTTCGCGCGGCCGTGGCGGCCGGCGGCGATCGTCAAGACGCTATGCTCGCAGCGCGCTCGCTTCTGGCAGGTCTTTCCGGTGGCAGAATGCCGCGGCCGGCAACCACGGTCGGCCGGCTCGATCTTGACCTGTTCGAAACCGACCCGCCCGTCGCTCAGTTCGTGGCCGATCTCGCCAACGGCGCGAACGCGGGCGCATTTTCGCTGCTGATGTCCGGGCCTCCCGGCACTGGGAAGACCGCCCTGGCAGGGCACGTCGCCGACACGCTCGGCCGACGCCTGATCGTGCAGCGCGGTTCCGACATTCTTTCGAAATGGGTGGGCGGCACCGAGGCCAACATCGCCGCGGCCTTCGAGCAAGCGAGGAGCGAGGACGCCATTCTCTTTTTCGACGAGGTCGACAGCTTGCTGCAAGATCGCGCCGCCGCCCGCGCGCAGTGGGAGGTGAGCCAGGTCAACGAGCTGCTGAACTGGATGGACGGCGACACCTCCTTCATCGCCGCCACCAACCATGCGGCCCGGCTCGATCCCGCGACGATCCGCCGCTTCGTTTTCAAGATTGTCCTTCAGGAACTTACACATACCAAGGCGGCAAAGGCCTTCGCGTCCTTTTTCGATCTTCCGGCGCCGCCATCGCTCGCGCGCATCGAACGTCTGACGCCGGGCGATTTCGCTATCGTCGCACGGCAGCTCCGCTTCCGCGCGACGGACGACCCGAACCATATTGTCCGGATGCTCGCAGCAGAAGCTGCGGCCAAGACCAGCGGCAACGCGCGCATTGGCTTTTGACAGCCGCCGCAGAAGCGGCTTTTCGGCAGCCGGCACTCGGCGGTAAAGACTAAAGATGCGCCTGATCAGACTGGCCCATGAGGAGGATTTCGACGGCTGGCGCGCTGCGGCGCGGGTGCTCGCGATGGCGCAGGTGCCGGCCGCCGAGATTTCCTGGCAGGTCGGCGACGGACCGCAGGATTTGTTCGCCGCGGACGGCGACACGGTCGCGGCCGGCGAAGGCGCGTTTTCGGTGCCGCGTCCGTTCCTCGCGCTTGCGCAATCGGTGATCTGTCACAAGGATCCCGAACGCTTCGCCTTTCTCTATCAGCTGCTGCTGCGCCTGCGCACCAGGCCGAAGGCGCTGGGGGAGAGCGGCGATGCATTGATCCAGCGGCTCGAGCGCATGGCGCGCGAAGCCAGGCGCGACCTGCACAGGATGCAGTCCACGTTGCGTTTTCGCGAGACGATGGTCGAGGGGCGCCTGCGCCTCGTCGCCTGGTTCGAGCCGGAGCATCACATCGTCCGCAGCGCCGCCGGCCATTTCGCGCGCCGCTTCGCCGACGTCGCCTGGTCGATCATGACGCCCCGGCTGTGCGCGCATTGGGACGGCAAGGCGCTCGCATTCTCGCCGGGCGGCGAAGCGGCCGGCGGGATGACGCAGGCAGCCTGGAGAAACATGCCGGAGACCGCGTTGGGTGAGGAATCGATCGAACCAACGCCGGCGCAGGAGGCGGACATGGCCAGGACTTCCAGGGCGGGAATCGGCGACAATGCGCATGCCGCCTGGGAGGCGATGCGCGCCGAGGCCGGGGCGTGCACGCGCTGCCATCTCTACAAAGGCGCCACCCAGACGGTGTTCGGCGAAGGTCCGGTCGACGCGCGCATCCTTTTCGTCGGCGAGCAGCCCGGCGACCAGGAGGATCTGGCCGGGCGTCCCTTCGTCGGGCCGGCAGGACAATTGTTCGACCAGGCGTTGGCCGAGGCCGGTATCGACCGTTCGGGCACCTACGTCACCAATGCGGTCAAGCATTTCAAGTTCGAGCGCCGCGGCAAGCGCCGCATCCACCAGAAGCCCGAAGGGCCGGAGATCGAGGCGTGCCGCTGGTGGATCGAGCAGGAGCGGATGCTGATCCGCGCCCCGATCACCGTCGCGCTCGGCGCGACCGCGGCGCGCGCGCTGTTCGGCAAGGTCGTCACCATTTCCGCCACGCGCGGCCGCGCGCACAGGCTGGAAGACGGCGGCGAATGCTGGGTGACGGTCCATCCCAGCTTCCTGCTGCGCATCCCCGAGCCGCAGCGCAAAGCCGACGAATATGCCCGCTTCGTCGACGATCTGGCGCGCGTGAAGACACGGCTCGCCGCGATCGGGTGATGCCGCGCACGAAAAGCCCGGCCGCCGAAGCGGCCGGGCAATTTCCGCCAAAGCCGGCGGATCAGTAGGTTCCGGAGAAGCTGCGGCCGAGGATATGCGGTCCTTCGCTTTGATCGTCGCGTTCGAACAGCGCGCGGTTATCCTCCTCGTCACGCCACACGCGCTGCGCCTCCTCGGCGCTCTTGCTGATCACCACCTTGTCGTCGACCTGCTCGATCCAGGCGCTCGGGATCGAATGGTGGTGGCCGCCGGCCGACGGATCGCTCCTGGTCAGCAGGATGCGGTCGCCGCGCACCTTGTCGACGGTGCCGACATGCGCGCCGTCCGAACCGACCACTTCCAGATGTTCGGTGACCCGGCCCAGCAATTGACGCTGGCCCTGTCTTTTCTCGCGCCAGCCGCCGAATTCCTGGTCGAACTTCGCCTGATGCTCGCGGCGATAATCGTCATAGTCGCGGTCGAGCAATTCGATCTGCCGGCTGCGCCATTCCGAATAATGCGGATCGAAGCGCCCGCGCGCCGCGCGCACCGCTTCGTAAGAGCGCGCCGAGCTGACGTAGCCCGCGTCCGCGCCATAGCTGCCGCCGTAGGCGCCGCCGACCGGGGACGACATCGGGTGCGCGCCGTGCGTGCCGACGCTGCCCGGATCGATGCGGTCGAAGCGGCGGCCGCGGTCGAAGTCGCCGCCGAACCCCGATCCGCCCCATGTCTCCGCCGGCCCGATTCGTCCGTAGGCGCCCTCGCCATAGCCACCTTCGTAGCGGTCGAAACCGCGGTCGCGACGGGCCGAATCGCGATGGTCGCGCGATCCGCGCTCGCGTTCGTAGCGGCGCTGGTCGGCCTCGCGGCGCCGTTCGGCCTCCTCGTCGCCGAACCACGAGCGGACTTCGTCGCCGGCACGATCGATGAAGCCGCGATCGTCATCATAGTCGCGGTAGCCGCGCGGTCCGCCGGCGTCGCCGCGAGGTCCCCGGTCCTGCCAACGGCCTTCGTTGCGGAACCGATTGTCGCTGCCTTGGTAACCCATTTCATCCTCCTACGGGCTGATCGTTCCGTCACGGGAAGGGCGCGTGCCCGACCCATGATCCAGGGCAAAAACGGCCGCCGGAGAGCCGTCGTTCCGAGCGCCGGGCCAGGGCGTTGCCGGCCGGAGCCGGGACGATGAGGGTTGGGAAAAGCCCTGGAACGGCCACCATTTGCCGCATTGCAAGCATGGGCCGGCGCGGCTATTGGAGCGCCTTCGCGCGGGCGCGGGGCCGTAGCTCAGATGGGAGAGCGCTGCAATCGCACTGCAGAGGTCAGGGGTTCGATTCCCCTCGGCTCCACCAGCCCCCGCAGGCGGCCTTTCCAGAGAGGATCTGGCTGCGGTCGCGCGCCAAGGCCAAATGCCGCATCCGGAATCGAGACGCCATGGATCCCGATGACAGCGAAGCCATTCCCGCCGCGACGCTCGTGCTGATGCGTCCGGGGACAGAAGGTCCCGAGCTGCTGATGATGGAACGCGCCGCGGGCATGGCCTTCGCGGCCGGCGCGTTGGTGTTTCCCGGCGGCCGCGTCGATCCCGACGATCATCGGCTGGCCGAAACGATCGGCGCGCCCGATGCGCTGGCGGCCGCCCGCATCGCCGCGATCCGCGAGACGATCGAGGAGGTCGGCATCGCCGCCGGCTTTGCCGCGCCGCCGAACGCGCGGCTGGTCGGCGAATGGCGCGCCCGGCTGCGCGCCGGCGCGCCGTTCTCGGCCCTCCTCGCGGAATCCGGCCTGGCGCTCGATCTTGGCGCATTGGTCCCTTTCGCGCGCTGGTGTCCGGCGCTTCACCGCACGCGCCGTTTCGATACGCATTTCTTCCTCGCCCAGGTGGCGGGGGATGCGCCCGCACCGATGATCGACGAGGAGGAAGCGGTGCGCGGCCTTTGGGCCAGCGCTCCGCGGCTGCTCGCCGACGCCGAAGCCGGCCGCGCGCAGATCATCTTTCCCACTCGCCGCAACCTCGAGCGGATCGCCCAATTCGCTTCGATCGACGACGCCTTCGCCGATGCCGCCGCTTATCCGATCCGGACCGTGGTGCCCTGGATCGAGGAGCGCGACGGCCGCAAATGGCTCTGCATCCCGGATTCGATCGGCTATCCCGTCACTGCGCAGCCGTTCGACACGGTCAACACCGGCTGAGGCTCCACCCCGGTTCGATCAGAGCGGGATCGCGCCGGAATAGGCGACCAGCAGGTCCGCATCGTCGGCGAGCGCGACCGCGCCTTCGCCTTCGGCGAGCCATACGGTGCCGGGCGCGAGCGGCTGTTCGTCCAGACCGATGGTTCCCGCCACCGGAATCAGCCAGCAAGGCCGTTCCGCCGTCGCCCGCAGCATGGCTTGGCGCGGCCCGCTCCAGCGTTCGAGCACGAACTTGCGCCCCTGCGCGAGGATCAGCCGGCCGTCGCTCGTCCGACGGGGTTCGAAGGGAGGCAGATAGGGCACGGGATCGGCCGCGGCGACGGCTTCGTCGAGATGCAGCGCGCGCGGCCGTCCGAAATCGTACAGCCGGTAGGTGAGGTCGGCATATTGCTGCACCTCGACCAGCTTGAGGCCCGGCCCCAGCGAATGGATGGTGCCGGCCGGGGAATAATAATAGTCGCCCGCCCTCGCCGGCCGCCAGTCGAGCATCGCGTCGATCGATCCGTCGCGCGCGGCGGCGCGCAGGCGCGCGCGATCGACCGGCGCGCGAAGACCGATGCCGATCGACGCGTCCGGCTCCGCCTCCAGCACCAGCCACGCCTCTTCCTTGCCCGAGGCATGGCCCGCGGCGCGCGCCATGGCGTCGTCGGGATGGACCTGGACCGAGAGCTTCTGCGACGTGAACAGGAATTTGATCAGCAGCGCCGGCGTGCCGCCGCCGCGCGGATCCTCGAACCAGATTTCACCGACCGGCGCGCCCCCGGGCGGCACGTCGCCGAACGCCGGAAGCAGATCGCGCCTTCCCCAAGGCTTCTCGACACGGCGCGTCGTCAGGCGGACCGCATTCATCCTCGTCTCCTGTCGTCGCTGTCCTTATCGAACGGGGCCGCGCCAGGGAAAGCCGGGCGGCAACGCCGAACCGGCCGACGCCCGGCATCCGATCGATCGCACCTCTCCGAAACGAGAAGACCCGGCGACTCGCTTCCGAGTCGCCGGGCCTTCTCCCGGCTGGCCGGCGTCGCGCCGGCCCTGCCCTCGCTTTGGCCGAAGCCTATTTGAGATGCCGCGAAAGGTGCTTGTTCATCTCGAACATCGTCACCTTCTTCTTGCCGAAGATCCGCTCGAGCTTGTCGTCGGCCAAGATTTCCCTTTTGTTTTCAGGGTTTTGAAGCTTATTTTTCTTGATGTAATCCCACATCTTGCTGACCACGTCGCTGCGCGCGATCTGGCCCGATCCGCAGACTGCGGCAAGCTCCGCCGACGGCGTCAACGGACGTGAGAGCCCATCGGACTTGCGACCGCCACCTTTGCCACTTGATCCCAACATGTGCGCCCTCCTTTTGGTTTCGGTCTTGGTAGAGCGCAAACGGCCGCGCTTTGCAATGGTTGAGCACGCTGATTTCGCTCAACTCGTCGCCGAAGCGTTCCGGCCGCTGCGCCTAGCCGAACGGAACGACCTTATTGTCCACGTCGTGGCCGATGTCGGCGCGGCCGAGATAGGCGATGCCGGCGCGCGCGCACCACAGCCTGGTCACCGTCTCCTCGTCATCGCCGAACGGCGGATCGTTGGGCGGCACCGGATTGCAGCGGCCGAGCCGGATTCCCGCCACCCGCCGCACCCCCGGATTGCTGGTGATGTGGAACATCGAACGGTCGATCCGGTACATATATTCGGACACCTCCTCGAGCAGCAGCACATGGCCGTCGAGGTCGGGCTGCAGCGGGGTGGCGAGCAGCTGGCTGAACACCATCATGTTGAAGGCCGCCGCTTTCGCATCGGGCGCGAGCCCGCCTTCGAGCGAATCCGGCGCGCGTTCGACCAGCCAGGCGATCGCCCTGCGCACCGCGCTCTCGCCATCCGCGCGCCGGATGTCGGCCGGCATCGGGCCGTGGGCGAGACTTGGAAAACCCATCGCATGCAGGCCGGCGAGCAGGAAGCCCGCGTCCGAATAGCCGAGATAGGTCTTGGCGCGCGCGGCGGCGTCGAGCCGCGGCAGCACCGCATCGGCGACGCGGCACGATCCATAGCCGCCGCGCGCGAACCACAAGGCGTCGAAGCCGGGATCGTTGGCGACCGCGACGAAGGCGTCGGCGCGCTGCGCGTCGGTGCCGGCGAAATGATTGTGGGCGAGGAAGCATTGCGGATGAAACACGATCTCGACATCGGGATAGCCGGCCGCCGCGAGCGCCGTCACCCGCTCGGCGACTTCCGGGTGGATCGCCGAGCTGGGTGCGACGACTCCGATCCGCATTCAGGCCCCCCTCTGGCAATGGCGCGGCTATGACAATAGGGCGGCACCATGACTCGCGCCAAATCCTATTTCTTCTGCGGCATCGGCGGCAGCGGCATGTTGCCGCTGGCCTGCATCGTCCGCGCGCACGGCGACCAGGTGGCGGGCTCGGACCGCGCGCTCGACCAGCATCGCATCGCCGACAAATTCGCCTTCCTCGCGGCGCAGGGCATCACCTTGTTCCCGCAGGACGGCAGCGGCCTCACCAGCGCCGACCAGATCCTCGTCACCTCGGCCGCGGTGGAGGAGACGATCCCCGACGTCCAGGCCGCGCGCCGGCTTGGCGCCGAGCAGGTGACCCGCCCGCAATTGCTGGCGCGGCTCTTCAACGCCGCTCCGACCGCCGTCGCCGTGGCCGGCACCAGCGGTAAATCGACGACGACCGGGATGATCGCGTGGATCCTGCACGCCGCCGGCCGCGATCCGGTGGTGATGAACGGCGCCGTGATGAAGAATTTCGCGACGCCCGACGCGCCGTTCGCGAGCGCGCTCGCCGGCAAGGGCGACATATTCGTCAGCGAGGTCGACGAGAGCGACGGATCGATCGCGCTCTATGCGCCCGGGATCGCCGTGCTCAACAACATCACGCTCGACCACAAGTCGCTCGACGAACTGCGCGGCCTGTTCCTCGATTTCGTGCGCAAGGCCGGACGCGCGATCGTCAATGTCGACGATGCCGAAGCGCGGCGCCTCGCGGGCATGGTCGACGAATGTCGCCTGACGACGTTCAGCCTCGCCGGCGCCGATGCCGATTTCGTCGCGTCGAACTTCGCCGAGGCGCCGTTCGCGATCGCCTTCGATGTCGCGTGCCGCGGCGAGAGCGTGCGCGTCCGGCTGCAGGTGCCCGGCCGCCACAATGCCGCCAACGCGCTCGCCGCTTTGGCTGCCGCGGATGCCTGCGGGATCGCGCTTGCCGACGCCGCGGCGTCGCTCGCCGGATTCACCGGCCTGCGCCGGCGCTTCGAGCTGGTCGGGACGAAGGGCGGCATCAGCGTGATCGACGATTTCGGGCACAATCCCGACAAGATCGCCGCGACCTTGAGCACGCTGCACGCGTTTCCAGGCCGCCTTTTGATCCTGTTCCAGCCGCACGGCTACGGTCCGCTCGCCAAGATGGGCAATGCGCTGATCGACACCTTCGTCGCCAATCTCGCCGAGGAGGACGTGCTGATCCTTCCCGATCCCGCTTATTTCGGCGGCACGGTCGAGCGCACGATCGGCAGCGGCGACATCGTCGCGGGCGTGCGCGCCGGCGGCCGCACCGCCGAGCATATCCCCGATCGCGCCGCCGCCGGCGAACGCCTGCGCGCGCTCGCCCGCCCCGGCGACCGAATCGTCGTCATGGGCGCCCGCGACGACACGCTGTCGACCTTCGCCGGCGAGGTGCTCGAGGGGTTGTGATTTCCTCCCCTCGGGTTCGAGGGGAGGGGGACCACCCGCAGGGTGGTGGAGGGGCTGGTCGGGCCTCGCGCCGAACGCGATCCTCTCTTAAGAACCCCCTCCACCGCTTCGCGGTCCCCCTCCCCGTTCCGGGGAGGAATATAAAAAGAGCGCGCTGCTTGGGGCAACGCGCTCCAGGGTTAGGCTTGACTAGGGAGTCAGCCTGCGACGGTCAGGTCGACCTTGTCGACCCATTCCGGGAAGAACGCCGGCTCGCGGTTCGACCAGCCCGGCGCGGTCGCCGCCGCCTCGCTGATCGACTGGAGCAGGGTGCGCCTCTTTTCCGGGTGGAGGTGCGGCAGCGCCGCCGCCGCGCAGAAGGCGCCCGGCAGCCAGGGCCGTACCGCGGCGCCGATCAGCCGCTCGTAAAGAAAACGGTAGGCGGCGAAATCGGGCAGCCGGTCCTGGCCCAGGTCGAACGCCGTCATCGTGACGAGCGGACCCATCATCGGCTCCATCGCGTCGAGGCCGCTGTCGTCCGGCACATAGTCGCGAATATGATCGAGCCGGCTGTAGACCCGTTCCTGAGCGCGGATGCTCGCCGCCTCGCCGACGTCGCGCGACCAGCGCTTGATGGCGTCGTGACGGCCGAGCCCGACGTCGAGCGAGCGGCGGATGTACCGCTGCGTCGCGGCGGCGAAGCCCGCGAATTCCTTGATCTCGACCAGCGTAAGCGCCCCGTCCGCGGGCCTGGTCTGCGTACCCATGACCTCACTCCTTTTGCCCCTGCGGGAGATCATGCGCCCCAACAACTTACCAAGCGCTTAACCACAGCCCCGCCTCCCGTTCAGGAATGAATCAAAGTTCGAGTCCGCGGGCAACGGCTAATTTCGGATGGAGATTCAACTGCCTCGGCAGTGTCGCATCGTAGCAACAGCGACGCGCGAAAAATGCTCGAAAAGGCCTGTTTTTCAAGAGCGCAAGTGTTTTATCTCCATTTCGGAGCGACCTGCGGTTCTCAACAGGCCCCCGGAAATACAGGGACACAATACCTAATTGCCGTTGCTGCGCTTGGGCTTCGCTCGCCGCCGGCGCCGACACACTCCTTCGAATAGCTATTGTGTCCCCGGATCAACTAGCGGCGATAGGCAGGGAGCGACCAGCCTTTGACGATCGCCGCGGCGCGAAGCGCGAATCCCGCCGCCGCGGCGACGGCGCCGGCCAACAGTTCCGGCGTGCCGCTTATGCTGAGCGTCACCATCAAGGCCGCCGCCAGCGCGGCGGCGGTGACGTAGAGCTCGGGACGCAGCAGGATCGACGGCTCGCCGGCGAGAACATCGCGGATGATGCCGCCGGCACAGGCGGTGAGCACGCCCATCCCGAACGCGGGCAGCGGCGCCGCGCCATAGTCGAGGCCCTTGGCGGCGCCGTACGTCGCGTAGACCGCAAGTCCGACCGCGTCGAACCAGACCAAGCCCCGTCCGCCCCATAGGCGCAGCGGCGTCAGCCACACGAGCAACGCCGCCGTGAGGCAGATCGCCACCAGCCAATTCTCATGGATCCAGAAAACCGGCGCCCCGATCAGCATGTCGCGGACCGTGCCGCCGCCAACCCCCGTCGCGACGGCGAAAAACACGAAGGTCACGAATGTCTGCCGCTTTTGCGCCGCAAGAAGCGCGCCCGAGATCGCGAACACGCCGATCCCGACATAGTCGAGGAACTCCAGCGCCGGAAAAACGGCCGGAAGCGGAACGGCTGCCATCCGCCGGCTCTACCAGCCGCGACGCAAGGCAGGAAGCCAACAAATGCGGGGACACAGTACCTAAATGTGACTGCCGCGCTTGGGACCGGGGCTCGCTGGCGGACTGGCGCGTCCAATCAAATTGGTATTGTGTCCCCGTAATTAACGGGCCGGCTTCGTGCCATCGCGGGACATAGGAAAATCGCGGGCAGACAAGGACATAAGCCTGTGCAAGGTCCGGGCCTCCGAACGGGGCAGCGTGACTTGGCGGGTCGATTCATCCTACATTCCGAACCGAAGCGAAAGCGGATGCGCCGGCGCAGGCTGGCCCGGCGCGGTCTGGCCGGCCTCGCGCTGGTCCTGCTCGCCGCCTCGTGCGTACACGACGGCCAGCATGTGGCGGCGCGGCCGGTCGCCCCGCTCGGCGTCGCCGATGCCCTGCTCACGCTCGCGACGCTCCCGGTCGATCCCACCGACCTCGAGCCCTTGTCGGCCGAACAGGCCGCCGCCGCCAACGCCTCGCTTCCGCTCTCGGCGCGTCCCGACGGCGGCGCGGCGCCGCTGATCACGCTGGGCGATAGCCCGCTGGACCAGCTTCGCTCGCTCGATTGTCTCGCCCAGACCGTCTATTACGAAGCGCGCTCCGAAAGCGACGCCGGCCAGCGCGCCGTCGCGCAGGTCGTGCTCAATCGCGTCCATCATCCGGCTTATCCGGCCAGCGTGTGCGGAGTCGTCTACCAGGGACCGCTCAAGAAGGGCGGCGGCTGCCAGTTCACCTTCACCTGCGACGGCTCGCTCGGCATCCGCCCCGCCGGCCCGGCCTGGGAGCGGGCGCGCCGGATCGCCGCCGAGGCGCTGGCCGGCAGCGTCTTCGCGCCGGTCGGCCATGCCACCAACTATCACACCGTCAACGTCTTTCCCCGCTGGGCGCCCAGCCTGATCAAATCGGCGGTGATCGGCAACCACATCTTCTACCGCATCCCGGGCGCGGGTGGCGACGCGGCCGCATTCCGCCAATCCTATGCCGGCCGCGAGCCGATGCCGGTGGCGACGCGGATCCTGTTCGCGCGCGCGGCGCCCCGTGCGGGCGCGCTCTATCTCGGCGCCCAGCTTGCGTCGCTCGTCCTGCCCGCGAGCGGCACCCGGGCCGATCCGGCGAGCGTCGTCTCCGCGCCCGCGGACACGCTTCCCAAGGTCAGGATGACGGAGCGCGGCTTGCCGGAGTCGCGCGTGCGCGCGGCCTATGCCAGCGCCGGCGCCTGGCGCGCCGCGGCCCCGGCGCCGGGCAGCAGCTTGGAATAGGCATCTCTGGCCTCCCCTCCCGCAAACGGGAGGGAACTCAATTCCCCTCCAGCGGCCGGTTGACGAAATCGAGGATCCGCCGGTTGAGCGCGGCCTGGCTGGACGACGGCTGGTTGATGAGCACGAGCATCTTCTCGGTCGCCCCGGCGAGCCGCGCGCGCAGATGCGCCTCGACCGCGTC
>DATFHP010000144.1:0-4715 GCA_035248285.1 Allosphingosinicella sp.
TCGCGGATCGGGGGGACGGCCTTGAAGAATTCGACCGCATCCTCGACGGTCATGTCGAGCACGTCGGCGATGCTCTTGCCCTTGAACTTCACCTCCAGCGTCTCGCGGTTGTAGCGCTGGCCGTGGCACACGTCGCAGGTGACGTAGACGTCGGGCAGGAAGTGCATCTCGATCTTGAGCAGGCCGTCGCCCTTGCACGCCTCGCAGCGGCCGCCCTTGACGTTGAAGCTGAACCGGCCGGGCTTGTAGCCGCGCGCGCCGCTCTCGGGCAGGCCGGCGAACCAGTCGCGGATCTGGGTGAAGGCGCCGGTGTAGGTGGCCGGGTTGGAGCGCGGCGTGCGGCCGATCGGCGACTGATCGATGTCGATCACCTTGTCGAGATATTCGAGCCCCGCCAGCTTCTCGTGGCGGCCGGCCTGGACGCGCGCGCCGTTCAGGCTGCGCGCCGCGGCGGCGTAGAGCGTGTCGATCGTGAAGCTCGACTTGCCCGATCCCGACACGCCGGTGATGCAGGTGAAGGTGCCGAGCGGAATCGCCGCGGTAACGTCCTTGAGGTTGTTGGCGCGCGCGCCGTGGACGACGAGCTTCTTGCCGGTGCCCTTGCGGCGCCTGGCGGGAATCTCGACCATGCGCCGGCCGGTGAGATAATCGGCGGTGAGGCTTCGGGTGCTGGCGAGCACGTCGTCCAATTTGCCCTGGGCGACGATTTCGCCGCCGTGCGCGCCCGCGCCCGGGCCCATGTCGATGACATGGTCGGCGCTGCGGATCGCATCCTCGTCATGCTCGACGACGAGCACGGTGTTGCCGAGGTCGCGCAGCCGCTTCAACGTGACCAGCAGCCGGTCGTTGTCGCGCTGGTGGAGGCCGATCGAGGGCTCGTCGAGCACGTAAAGCACGCCCGACAGGCCCGATCCGATCTGGCTGGCGAGGCGGATGCGCTGGCTCTCGCCGCCCGACAGCGTGCCCGAGGTGCGGTCGAGGCTGATATAGTCGAGCCCGACATTGTTGAGGAAACCGAGCCGCTCGTTGATCTCCTTGAGGATCACGCGCGCGATCTCCTGCTGCGTCGGCGTCAGTTTCGCCTCGAGCGTCGAGAACCATTCCAAAGCGTGGCGGACCGAGCGGCGCGTCGCCATGCTGATATCCTCGCCGGCGATCTTGACCGCGAGCGGCTCGGTGCGCAGCCGCGCGCCCTGGCAGGTCTCGCACGGCGCCGACGACTGATATTTGGCGAGCTCCTCGCGCATCCAGGCGCTTTCGGTCTGCAGCATGCGGCGGTTGAGATTGCCGATCACGCCCTCGAACGGCTTCTTCACGTCATAGCTCTTGCGGCCGTCGACGAAGGTCAAGGTGACCGGCTTGCCCTTGCTGCCGTGGAGGATGAGGTAATGCACCTCCTCGGGCAGCTGGTTCCACGGCGTATCGAGGCTGAAGCCGAACTGGCGCGCGAGCGAGCCGAGCACCTGCATATAATAAGGCGAGGGCGGGTTGGACCGCGCCCAGGGCACCACCGCGCCCTTCTTGATCGAGAGGTTCTGGTTGGGGACGACCAGGTCGGGATCGAAATAGAGCTTCTCGCCCAGCCCGTCGCAGGCCGGGCACGCCCCCTGCGGCGCGTTGAACGAGAACAGCCGCGGCTCGATCTCGGGAATGGTGAAGCCCGAGACCGGGCAGGCGAATTTCTCGGAAAAGACGATGCGGCCGGGCGGGGCGTTGTCGGAGAGGATCGTTCTGGAAGGGGCCCCCTCCACCGCTACGCGGTCCCCCTCCCCCGGAAATCCGGGGGAGGAAAGTTCGGGGCCCTCTGCCGCTGCTGTGTTCGGGCCTTCGGCCAGCTCCGAAGGGACCATGAACTTGGCGGGCATCTCGCGGAGGGAAGAAGATTGCCCTTCGACAGGCTCAGGGCGAACGGAGTTTAAGGCGCTGCTCTCATCACCTCCACCGTTCGGCCTGAGCTCGTCGAAGGCCCTTTCCTCCTTCTTCGGCGCATCGGCGGGATCGACATAGACGATCCCCTCGGCCAGCTTCAGCGCCGTCTCGAAGCTGTCGGCGAGCCGGGTCTCCATGCCTTCGCGCACGACGATTCGGTCGACCACCACTTCGATGTCGTGCTTGTATTTCTTGTCGAGCGCGGGGGCTTCCTCGATCGGGTAGAAGGCACCGTCGATGCGGACGCGGGTGAAGCCCGCCTTGGTCCATTCGGCGAGCTCCTTGCGATATTCGCCCTTGCGGGCGCGCACGACCGGGGCGAGCAGATAGAGGCGTGTGCCTTCGGGCAGCGCCATCACCCGGTCGACCATCTGGCTGACCGTCTGCGCGCTGATCGGCTCGCCGGTCGCGGGGCTGTAGGGAATGCCGACGCGCGCCCAGAGCAGGCGCATGTAGTCGTAGATTTCGGTGACCGTCGCGACCGTCGAGCGCGGGTTGCGGCTGGTGGTCTTCTGCTCGATCGAGATGGCGGGCGACAGGCCGTCGATATGGTCGACGTCGGGCTTCTGCATCATCTCCAGGAACTGGCGCGCATAGGCGCTGAGCGACTCGACGTAGCGGCGCTGCCCCTCGGCATAGATGGTGTCGAACGCGAGCGAGCTCTTGCCCGAACCGGAGAGGCCGGTGATGACCGTCAGCGTGTCGCGCGGGATATCGACGTCGATCCCCTTGAGGTTATGCTCGCGCGCGCCGCGGATGCTTATATGGGTCAGCATACGGAACACCGATGCTTCGTGATGTGGGTCAGCATACGGAACACCTATGCTTCCTGATGTGGGTCAGCATTCGGAACACCGATGGACGATGGTATGAGGCAGCATTCCGGACCTTCCGATGGACCCTTATGTTCCATGTCTGTTCTAGTGAAGCCAAGCGCCACGCGCAAGCAAGGCAGTCGCGACGAGATGGGTAGAGTCGTCGCAATAGGCAAGGTCCGATGGTCCATCGGCGGCTGCCGTCGATGAGACCGCCGCGACCGTCCGATCCGCCCGATTTTCAGGCCCGTTACAAGATCGGCGAGACGCCCGCCTTTCCGGTCGCGCATCTCGCGCTGGAGGCGGATTGGCCGTTCGCGCCCGACAGTTTCGAGGCGCTGCGGACGGCCAGCCTCGGCGTGGCGCGGCAGCTGGCTGCCGCTCTGGCCGAAGGGCAGGTGCTGGCGCGCGCCGCCGATTTGGTCGAACCGGGCCCGGCCCACCCCTGGATCCGCTGGATCGAGGCCTTCGCGCGGGCGCGCGGGCTCGATACGCTTGCCATCCATGTCGAGGAAACAGGGGAGCGGATCCGGCTGCGAATCCCCACCGCCTATCCGTTCGCCGTCGAGGGCTGGGCGCGGACGGCGCTGCAATTGCTGCGGCTCGCCCATCGGACGCTGCAGGGCAGGGTCCAGGTCGACAGGGCGCGATGGCAGCGGCGGGCGGCGCGGCTGGCCAGGCCGTTGCCCGACGCGCCGACCCGCGCGCTGCACGCCGCGCTGACCGCGCGGCACCTGTTCTGGACGTGGCAAAGCGGCAGCCGCACCTTGGTTGGAACCGGCAGCAGGCAGCGGCCGGTCGAAAGCGACGGCGACCCCGAAGCGCTCGCCGACCGGCTCGCCGCGGACGATCTCATGGTGCCACTCTATGCGGTGACGGGAAGCGTCGGGAAAACCACCAGTGTGCGGATGATCGCGCAGCTGCTGGCAGGGAAGGGGCTGCGCGTCGGCGTCACCGCCTCGGACGGCGCCTGGGCAGGCGAGCGCCTGCTCGCGGTCGGCGACCAGATCGGCGGGACGTCGGCCCGGCTGGTGCTGCGGCAGCGCGATATCGACGCGGCGGTGCTCGAATATGGCCGCGGCGGGCTGATCGCGATGGGCATGCCGCACTGGCCGATCGGCGTCGGCATGCTGATCAACGTCGAGGACGTGCATCTCGGCATCGCCGCGATCGAAACCAGGGCCCAGATGGCCGACGTCAAGGCGCTGATGCTGGGGCCGGCGCGGATCGCGTTGCTCAACCGCGACGACCGGCAATGCCGGCGGCTCGGCGCGCTGCGCGACGCGGCCGCCTGCGCCTGGTATAGCGCCACCGCGAGCGCCGCCGTGCTGCGCAAGGCTTCGCGCGGCTCGGCCGGAGCGGCGGGCGTGATCCGCGACGGCGAAGGCGCGCCGGCGGCGATCGCGATCTGGCATGAGGGCAGGCTGGCGCGCAGCCTTTCGCTCGAAGGCGTGGCGCCCTTTCACGGCCGGCTGGGCGAGAAGACGGTCGACGAGCTGCTCGTCGCGGTCGCGGCGATCGCCTTCGGGCCGATTCCGTTCGACGATCTCGAAGCCGCGCTGCGCGCGCTGCGGCTCGACGGCCGCAACCACAGCTTCCGGGCCAGCGTCCACCGCAACGGCGCGATCACCTTCATGCTCGACAAGGCCGCCGAGGAGGCCTCGCTGCGGCATCTTCACACCGCCGTGGACGCCGTCTGCGCCAGCGAGGGGATCGGCCGGCGCCTGTGCGCGGTGGTGCGCGGTGCGGTCGAGACTCCCGAGGCGCTGTACGGCTCCTGCCATCGGCTCAACCAGTTCGTCGACGAATTCATCTGCTTCGACCGGCCCGACGCCTATACCAGCAGCGGCGCCAGGCCGGACTATCCGCCGGGCTCGATTCCGCATCTGCTCAAGGCCGAACTCGATCGCGTCAACCGCGCCGCCGGAGTCGAGAAGCCGGTCGTGACGATGGCCGATTGGGACGCGGTCG
>DATFHP010000145.1:0-21576 GCA_035248285.1 Allosphingosinicella sp.
GTCCGAGCCGGTCAGGAACCGGCCGTTGAACCCGCGGTCGATCGCATGTGCGGACTTGAGCTTCCGATAGCTCTGGATGAGTTCAGGCTTGCCCTCGCCCGCGGCGGCGCCATCCAGCGCGGACGAGGCCGGCAGCCAGAATTCCTTTCTGGTCTGCAGGATTTCCGGCTGCTCGGCGATCGCGTCCCGCACCCGAAGCCATGCGGCCTCCGAGATCAGATCGGCGCCGTCGGGCCCGAAGCTGGCTTGCGCGGCCGCCGCGACGGTGCCCTCGATATCGGCGCCCGCCAATGCCTGCTGGGCGTCGAGGCCCTTGAGCGCAGCCGGATCGAGCAGGAGATTCGAATGCGGGAAATCGATCGCGACCTTGACCCGTGTCTCCATGAAGCCACCGAGTCCGTTGGCGGCCATGTTGAGCAGCAGGAAGGCAAGGAAGCCCACGCTGAGCAGCACCGCGCCGAGACCGATCAAGCGGAAGCGCCGCTCGCTGCGATAGCGGGCGCGCACCCTTCGGTGCATCGCGTCGCTGGTCCATTCGGTAGGGGCTCTACTCATAAGCTTCCCGGTATCTGCGCACCACGTTGAGCGCGATGATGTTGAGCAGGAACGTGATGATGAACAACACCAGGCCCAGCGCGAAAGCCGACAAGGTCTTGGCGCTGTCGAACTCCTGATCGCCGGTCAGCAGCTGGACGATCTGCGCCGTCACGGTCGTCACGCTGTCGAACGGATTGAGCGTGAGATTGGCCGCGAGGCCCGCCGCCATCACGACGATCATGGTCTCGCCGATCGCGCGGCTGACGGCGAGCAGCACGCCGCCGACGATGCCCGGCAGCGCCGCCGGCACCAGCACCTTGCGGATGGTTTCGGAGGTGGTCGCGCCGATCGCGAGCGACCCGTCGCGCATCGCCTGCGGCACCGCCGCCAGCGAATCGTCGGCCATCGACGAAACGAAGGGAATGATCATGATCCCCATCACCAGCCCGGCGGCGAGCGCCGATTCCGACGAGGAAGGGATGCCGAGCGACGTGCCGAAGGTCCGCACCGCCGGCGCGACGGTGAGCGCCGCGAAATAGCCGTAGACGACCGTCGGCACGCCGGCGAGAATCTCGAGGATCGGCTTCAGCCAACGGCGCGCGCGAGGGTGCGCATATTGGGTGAGGTAGATGGCGCTCATCAAGCCGAGCGGCACCGCGACGATCATCGCGATGATCGCGCCAATGAACATCGTCCCCCAGAACAAGGGTATCGCGCCGAATGCGCCCGAGGATCCGACCTGGTCGGCGCGCATCGCGGTCTGCGGGCTCCATTCGAGGCCGAACAGGAAGGAGAAGACCGGATAGCGCGAAAAGAAGCGCAGCGATTCGAGAAGCAGCGAGAGAATGATGCCGATGGTCGTGAAGATCGCGATCAACGAGGCGATCAGCAGCACGAGCATGACCAACCGCTCGACGCGTGTTCGCGCGCGCAGGTCGGGCCTCAGCCGCGTGAATGCGAACAGGCCGCCGGCTAGGCAGATGAGCATGGTCAGGCTGGAGCCAAGCACGGCGTAACGACTTGCGGCCTGCGCGAAAGCGGGTGCGATATCGTTCGAGATCGGATTGAAGGCCGCCGCGACCTCGCCGGCGGCAAGCGCCCGCGCCTCGTCGAGGACGGCGGCGCGGTCCATGGCCTGGGCCGGAAGCGACGCGGCCGCCTGGCTGTGCATCACCGCATCGACCACCAGGCTCGGGGTGATGAACTGCCAGAGCATGAAGAACAGCAGTGCCGGGAGGACCGCCCACAGCGCCACATACCAGCCATGGTAGGAAGGCACCGAATGCGCGCGGGCGCTGCCCGCCGCACCCGACGCGAAGGCCACCGCCCGCGCCCGTGCGCTCACCCAGCCGACCAGGCCAAGGCCGAGGATGAGAAAGAAAAGCAGCAGCGGCGTCATTGCGGAATAGCCCCCCTCGTCAATCTTATTCGAGGCCGTCGGGCGTCATCGGCTTCAGTTCCTTGGCCTGCTGCGCGGCCGCGGCGAGCTTATCCGCCGGCAGCGGAATAAGTCCCTTCCTCGCCAGATAGCCACCGGGGACCCACGCCTTGGCGAACTCCGCGACATATTCGCGAATTCCGGGCACCGCCGACAAATGATCGCCCTTGACGTAGACGAACAACGGACGCGCGCCGGGATATTTGAAGGAGGCGATGCTGTCGGCGGTCGGCGCAATGCCGGCGATCGGAATCGCGCGCACCTTGTCGCTATTCTCCTCGAGGTACGAATAGCCCATGATGCCGATGGTGCCGGGGTTGGCCTCGACCTTCTGGACGAGCAGATTGTCGTTCTCGCCGCCCTCGACATAGACGCCGTCCTCGCGGATCTTGGTGCAAATCTCCTTCGCCTTGTCCTTGTCCTTTTCCTTCAGCGCCTTCATCGCCGGGTCGGTCTCGCAACCCTTTTCGAGAATCAGTTCGGCGAAGGCGTCGCGCGTGCCCGATGTGGGGGGCGGGCCATAGACCTGGATCTTGACCGCAGGCAGCGACGGGTTGACGTCCTTCCAGGTGGTCGCGCCATTGGCCTTGCCGAACGGGTTGGCCGCGAGCGCCTTGTAGATATCGGCCTGGGTGAGCGCGAGCGGCTGCGAGGCGTTGCCCTCGATCAGGGCGATCCCGTCGATGCCGATCGGAAGCTCGATGACCTGCTTGACGCCGTTCTTGGTGCAATCGTCGAACTCGGACTTCTTGATCCGGCGCGACGCGTTTTCGATGTCGGGATGCTGGGTGCCGACGCCCGCGCAGAACAATTTCATGCCGCCGCCGGTGCCGGTCGATTCGATGATCGGGGCCTTGAAACCCGGATTGTTGCGTCCGAACTGCTCGGCCACCGCGGTCGCGAACGGATAGACGGTCGAAGAGCCGACGATCCGGATCTGGGTCCTGCCTCCCGTCTGGCCGCCGCTGCCGCCGGCCCCGCCGCCCTGCTGACATGCCGCGAGAGCAAGCGCAGCGAGTGAAATCGCGATGGAAATCCGCTTCAAATTCACCTCCGTGGGGCTGGACCGATTCGGCCGCCAATGCTGCAACTAGGGACGTTGTGAGAAACGCGTGCGACTCTGATGTTACACTTTTATGACAGCGGCTCGGCGCCCGGCAGAAGCACGTGGACGGTGGTTCCCTCGCCGACGCAACTGGCGATCCGGAGCCGTCCGCGGTGCCGCTCGACGATATGCTTCACGATCGACAGGCCGAGCCCGGTCCCGCCCTGCGCGCGGCTCCGGCTGGGATCGACACGGTAGAAGCGCTCGGTGACGCGCGGGATATGCTCCGGAGCGATCCCCTCCCCTTCATCGCGCACGCTGAGATGGACCCAATTGCGGTCGAGCCCCGCCTTGACGAAAATCGTGCGTCCCGCGCGGCCGTAACGAATCGCGTTGCTGATCAGATTCTCGATCAGCTGCAGCAGCTGGCCGCGGTCGCCCGCGACCGGCGGAAGATCCGCCTGCACGTCGATATCGACCGGGCAGCCGCGCTCGTCGGCGGGGTTGCGGCAATTGCGCGCCGCCTCCTCGATCAGCGGACGCAGGGCGATCGCGCCGGTCGGCACGCTGAATCGTTCGGCTTCGATCCGCGACAGCGAGATCAGATCCTCGACCAGCCGCTGCATCCGCCGGGCTTCATCATGGATGATGATCGTGAAGCGCTCGCGGGTCGCAGGATCGATCTCCTCGTCCTGCTCGCGCAACGTCTCGATATAGCCGAGGATCGTGGCCAGCGGCGTGCGCAGCTCGTGGCTGGCGTTGGCGACGAAATCGACCCGCATCTGCTCGGCCGCATAGGCTTCGCTGCGGTTGGCGAGCCGGACGAAGCGCGAACCGTCATCGAGGGTCGCGACGCTCATCAGCCAGCGACGCTCGAGCCCGCCGACGCCGACCAGCTCGACCGACTCGTCACCGCTCTCATTGCTGAGCAGCCGCTCGACCGCGGCGGGATGGCGCAGCGCCAGGCGCACGTCGCCGCCGTCGATGTGCCGCCCGAGCAGGCTGCGCGCAGCGGCATTGCTCATCGTCACCTTGCCGCCGGCCACGATCAGCGCGGGCTCGGGCAGGGCCTCCAAGAGCTGGCTCAACATGTCGCGATCGGCCATATCGCCACGCGCTATAGTCTGCGCCGCATCAAAAGCATCCACCCGATTGCGTACCTCCCGCCCACCAAGCGATACCCCGCGCGACGACAATCATGGCCGTGCGGAAGACTGTTGGCGTTCGACAGCTCGATGTCGCTGATCAGCTCGAACGTCGCGCAGCCGCGGCATAGCAGACGCTGCGCGGCGGCAGCCTTGACGATCGCCATCAGCCTCGCTGCCGGTCCGGGCCCGGCGAGCCGATCATCGCGCAGGCCTCACATAACGATAGTCGTCGACCGGCCGCCAGGCGCCGTCGACCCATTGCTGGTTCGAAACGCGATATTCGCGCGCGCTGACGCGGGTGACGATCTGGCGCCGCCGGACGGGCAATCCGCTCGCGCCCGCATCGCCTTCGAAGACGATATGATCGCCGTCCCACCGGTCGGCCAAGGTCACGATCGCCGTGCCGCGGGCGTCGACCGAGATGCTCTGCCATTTCTCGCTGGCATCATCATAGCCGAGATAGCCGACACGCTGGCTGCCGTCGGGATAGGTGTCGCGAACCTCGATCCACATTCCGTCGTACAGCGAGCGCGCCACGCTCGTGCCCCGCGCGCGTGAGTCGTTCGCCGCTTTGGCTTCGACCTCCCATGCCCCCACCATCCAGGCGACCGCCCCGGCCTGGGCCGATGGCGGGGCGACGCCGGCCGCCTCGGTCGGGGGCGGCTGCGAATCCGCGGCCGCCGGAACGGCCAAAGCGGCGATTGCGATCACCGCGGCATGGGCGAATCCACGCATGGCGATCAGCCGCGGTAGAGATCCGGGAACAGGCGCTTCAGCGCCTCGACCTTCGGCCGGTCGTTGGTCACGATATAGGGATATTGCGGGTTCCTGCGCATGAAGTCCTGGTGATAGTCCTCGGCGGGGAAGAAGCGCCCCTGCTCGATCTTCGTCACGATCGGGCGCGGATACGCCTTCGCCTGGGTGAGCTGGGCGATATAGGCGCGGGCGACGTCCGCCTGCGCGGCATCTTGCGGAAAGATCGCCGACCGATAGCTGGGCCCGATATCGGGCCCTTGCCGGTTGAGCAGGGTCGGATCGGTCGTCACCGAAAAATAGATGCGCAGCAAGGTGCCGTAGCTGATCTTCGCGGGATCGTAGCGGATGCGTACCGCTTCGGCATGACCGGTGGCTTCGCTGCTGACGCGCTCGTACGTCGCATCCGCGGGCGTCCCGCCGGCATAGCCGGAAACGACGTCGCGGACCCCTTTCACATGCTCGAAGACGCCCTCGAGCCCCCAGAAGCAACCGCCGGCGAGAACCGCGGTCTGGAGCTTCGCGGCTTTCGGTACATCGATCCGCGGTGCCGGAACGATCTGCGAGGCATGAGCGGGCGCTCCGCCGGCCAAGAACGAAGGAGCGAGCCAGATGGCGGCGGCAATGCCGCCGATCCAGCCGAGCGAGCGTGCGGTCTGCGGCAAGCGATTCTTCATCATAGCCGTTCCTCTTCGCCGCCATTTGGGAAGCGCGCGGCGATGCGACAACGTTCGGGCGCGATTATGGTCGCGGCACCGCCGTCTCGGGCCGCCATCCGGGCGCCGGCGCGAGACGGTCCCGAAAGCGCTCCAGCAGCGTGTCGATGTCCGATGCGAATTCCAGGATATCGGCATGTTCGGGCGACAGGAAGCCCTCCGCCACCATGCGCGCGATCATCGCGCGCGCGGGATCGAAATAGCCGTCGATGTTGAGGAAGCCGCACGGCTTGGCATGAATGCCGAGCTGCGCCCAGGTCCATTGCTCGAACATTTCCTCCAGCGTTCCGGCGCCGCCCGGCAAAGCGATGAAGCCGTCGGACAGTTCGGCCATCTTCGCTTTGCGTTCGTGCATCGACGGGACGACGTGCAGCATCGTCAGCCCGTCATGGCCCAGCTCGCGATCGAGCAGGTCCCGGGGAATCACTCCGGTCACCCGTCCGCCATGCGCAAGCACGGCATCGGCGATGATTCCCATCAGCCCGATCCGGCCGCCGCCATAAACAAGGTCGATGCCGGCGCGGACAAGCGCCTGCCCGGCCGCCACCGCGGCTTCGCGATAGCGGGCATCGCGGCCGATGCTCGACCCGCAAAAGACGCAATAGGTCGCCCGGGCTCCCATCGCCCATCCATCGCCCGGCGGTCTCGCCGGTTCAAGCTCGATTGGCAGCCGTCGTCGGATAACCTACCACCGCGCCACGGAGGGGATAAAATGACGACATTGCCCGGCACATCGCCGGCGGCCGGCAAGCCATTTTTACGGTCGCTCTACTTCCAGGTGCTCGTCGGCATCGCGCTCGGCGTGCTGGTCGGCTGGCTGTTCCCCGAGTTCGGACGCGCGCTCAAACCGCTCGGCGACGCGTTCATCCGGCTGGTGAAGATGATCATCACGCCGGTGATCTTCCTGACTGTCGTCACCGGCATCGCCGGCATGGCCGATCTAAAGACGTTCGGTCGCGTCGGCGCCAAGGCGATGATCTATTTCCTCACCGTCTCCACCTTCGCGCTCGCGCTGGGCCTGATGGTCGGCAATCTCGTCCGGCCCGGCACCGGCCTCAACGTCGATCCTGCGTCGCTCGACCGCAGCGCGGTCGCTTCCTACGTCAGCAAGGCGCACGAAACGAGCGCCACCGATTTCCTGCTCCACATCATTCCCGACACGGCGTTCAGCGCCTTCACCTCGGGCGAGATATTGCAGGTGCTGCTGATCGCCATCCTGTTCGGCATCGCGCTGGCGCTGACCGGCGAGAAAGGCGAACGTCTGCTCGGCACGCTGCGTACGTTGACGGCGGTGGTTTTCCGGATCGTCCACATCCTGATGTATGCGGCACCGATCGGCGCGTTCGGAGCGATGGCCTTCACGATCGGCCAATATGGCGTCGCGGCGCTCAGCCATCTGGCGGGGCTGGTCGCCACCTTCTACGCGACCGCATTGCTGTTCGTCATCGTCGTGCTCGGCCTTATCGCGCGGCTCGCCGGATTCTCGATCTTCGCGCTCATCCGCTACATCAAGGACGAGTTGCTGCTGGTACTGGGAACGTCAAGCTCGGAGAGCGCACTGCCGCTGCTGATGGAAAAGCTCGAGCGTGCCGGCTGTCCGAAGTCGATCGTCGGGCTGGTGGTCCCCGCCGGCTATTCGTTCAACCTCGACGGCACCAACATCTACATGTCGCTTGCCGCCTTGTTCATCGCCCAGGCGACCAACATCCACCTATCGCTTGGCGACCAGCTGCTGCTGATGGCGGTCGCGGTGGTCAGCTCCAAGGGCGCCTCGGGAGTCACCGGCGCGGGCTTCATCGTGCTTGCCGCCACGCTGTCGGTCGTGCCGTCGATTCCGGTCGCCGGGATGGCGCTGATCCTTGGTGTCGACCGCTTCATGAGCGAATGCCGATCGCTGACGAATTTCATCGGCAACGCCGTCGCCACCCTGGTCGTCGCGCGCTGGGAAAGCGCGCTCGACCGCACCCAACTCACGACCGCGCTCGCAGGCGAAAGCGACATGCTGACGGGCGCAGAAAGCGACGCGTTGCAGGCGGGTTGAGCAAGCGCGGCTTCAGCCTTCGCTTCGCGCATCCTGTCCGGCTTCAGGCAGCACCAGCACGACGTCGGTCTGACCCTTCTCCAGCTGGCGCCGTTCGCGGCGTGCAGCGGCCGCGGCCGAGCGGCTGACCTGATGGCCGATGTCGATCTCGTCGACCGGGCCCAGGAATTTGACGCCGATGCGGGATTGGTCTTTCCACACGACAATGGCGCGGGTCTCGATCGTCCCGCAGCTGAGCGTGATGCCGCTGCCCGGACGCAGCGACACGCCGGCCTCGATCATTGCGCCGACGCGCGAAAGGTCGTGCAGCAGCGCGCTATGCTGGTCGCCCTCGACCTCGATCAGCACCGGCAGCGAAACGCAGGTCCGCGGCGCGCGGCGCTTGTCGATGCCGGCGCCCTCGAGCGCCGGGCCCAATCGTGCAGCAATCGTCACAATATCATCCTCACCGATGCGCAACATGCCCGCGAGCGGCTAAAATGGCTTCACTGACTCCTACCGTAAATTCACGAGTCGCTTGCGAAGCCGAAGCGCCGCCACCTTTCATACAGCGGTGGTTCAGCGCCGGGCCGTAAGGGCGGCCGTCCCGGCACCGAGCGAAGATGGCGAGCGAGCGTGTACAAGAGCCTATATCTCATCCCAATCCTTCTCGCAGGCACCGCGCCTCTCCCGACGTTCGCGCAGGCGCCAAGCAGGCCGGCCGATGCGACATCGGGCGAAAACGGGGAGCCGGAACCCGGCGACGAGGAAGAAGACATCGTCGTTACCGGCCAGCCGCAACGCGGCGCCGTGCCGGGCGACATGCCGGCCGAAATCCAGCTCGATAGCCGCGACATCCGCGCCTATGGCGCGTCGAACCTGACCGAATTGCTCGATGCGCTCGCGCCGCAGACCGGCAGCGGCCGTGGCCGCGGCGACGACGCGCCGGTCGTGCTGCTCAACGGACGGCGCATATCGGGCTTCGCCGAAATCCGCGATCTGCCGCCCGAAGCCATCGAGCGCATCGACATACTTCCCGAGGAGGCGGCGCTCAAATTCGGCTATCGCGCCGACCAGCGCGTCGTGAATTTCGTGCTTCGCGGGCGCTTTCGCGCGATCACCGGCGAACTCGAAGGCGGCATGGCGACCGCCGGCGGCCGCACCACGGACCAGGCCGAAGCCCATGTCGTGCGGATCGACCGCACCGGCCGCTGGACGATCGACGCCGAATATGACCGCGCCTCGCCGCTGCTCGAAAGCGAGCGAAACATCATCGCTGCGGCGCCCGGTCTGCCGTTCGACCTGACCGGCAATATCGGCGCGGCCGAGTTCGGCGCCGAGATCGACCCGGCGCTCAGCGCGCTGTTCGGCGCCCCGATCACCGTCGCGGGCGTGTCCGCTTCGGCCGCCGGCGGCACGCCGACGCTGGGCGATTTCAGCACCATCGCCAATGTGACCGACCAGCGGCCGTTCCGCACGCTGCTGCCGCGGACCGAGCAATATAGGCTGGGCGGCACCTACAACCGCACCATATTCGGAAACGTCGGCGCGACGCTGAACGCCAGCTATGCGCGGGCCGCCAGCACCAGCCGCTTCGGCCTGGCATCGGCCGCGCTCGACATTCCCGCGGCCAATCCCTTCTCGCCTTTCGCGAACGACGTGACCTTGTTCAGACTGTTCGAGACACCCCGACCCCTCACCCGCGACAGCGACAGCGGCACCGCCCAGGGGGGACTTTCGCTAAACGGCGACATAGCCAAATGGCGCTGGTCGTTCACCGCCAACTACGACCGCGTCCGCAGCCTGACTCGGACCGACACGATGCTCGACCTCACCGGCGTCGAACAGCGCATCGCCGCGGGCGACACCGCGCTCAATCCGTTCGGCATGCTGCCCGGGCTGGCCTTTGCGGCGCGCGATCGCACCCGTTCGATCAGCCAGTCGGGCGATGCGGCGCTCGTCGCCAGCGGCCCGCTCCTGGCCTTGCCCGCAGGCGACGCGACCTCGACCTTCAAGCTTGGCGCCGAAGCGCTCGGCTTCGACAGCGCCACGATCCACGGCGGTGCAGCGCAGCAGCGTACGCTTTCGCGGAACGATCTCAGCGCCCAGGCCAGCATCGACCTGCCGATCGCCAGCCGGCGCAACCAGGTGTTGGCCGCGATCGGCGATCTTTCGCTCAACGCCAATGCCGCGGCCGATCGCCTGTCTGACTTCGGAACGCTGACCAGCTATGGCGGCGGCCTCAACTGGTCGCCCGCCAAGCCGATCCGCATCATCGCTTCGTTCACCCGTGAAGAAGGCGCGCCGACGATGCAGCAGCTCGGCGACCCGGTCTCGCCGGTACCGAACGTCCGGCTATTCGACTTCCTCCGCGGCGAGACCGTCGACATCACACGTATCGACGGCGGCAATCCGGCGCTGACAGCCGACCACCGCAGCGTGTTCAAGCTCGGCGTGACGCTGAAGCCGCTCGGCGGCGACACCGATCTCACCATCCGCGCCGATTACACCAGTGCGCGCACGCGAAATATGATCGCCTCCTTCCCGACCGCGACGCCTGAGATCGAAGCCGCTTTCCCCGATCGCTTCGAGCGCGATTCCGACGGGCGCCTGCTCAGCCTCGACGCGCGGCCGGTGAATTTCCAGCGCGCCGAAACTGCGCAAATCCGCTGGGGCTTCAACTTCTCCAAGCCGATCGCGTCGCGGAGCCCGTTCCGAGGACGGGGAAGCGGGGGCGGCGACTGGCGCAACCGGCGCGGCGAGCGCAGGGATGCAGCGCCGGATCAGTCCGAAGGCCGTCCCGACGCCGGCGCCGTGCCGCCGGCGGCCGCGCAAACGGGCGCCCCGGCCGACGCGCCGGCACCGCAGGATGCCCGCAACCGTCCTGACGGCGATCGGGGCTGGCGCGGCGGCGGCTTCGGGCGCGGCGGGCGCGGCAAGGGCGGACGGCTGCAATTCGCGCTGTTCCACACCTGGTATCTCAAGGACGAGGTGCTGATCCGCGACGGCGTGCCCCGGCTCGACTTCCTCAACGGCTCCGCCGCCGGCAACGGCGGCGGTCGACCGCGCCATCAGATCGAGGCCCAGGCGGGCATTTCGAAAGACGGCCTCGGCGTCCGGCTCAGCGCCAATTGGCAGAGCGGGACGACGGTGAGGGGCGATCCGCTGGCTGCCCGCAGCGACCTTCATTTTTCGGATCTTGCCACAGTCGATTTTCGGCTGTTCGCCGATCTCGGGCAACAGCCGTTCGCGCGCGAGCAGCGCTGGCTGCGCGGGATGCGCGTGTCGCTCAAGGTCAACAATCTGTTCGACGGCCACACCCGGGTCCGCGACGGCAACGGCGCCACGCCGCTCAGCTACCAGCCCGACTATCTCGATCCGCTCGGCCGGTCGGTGGTGATCAGTCTGCGCAAATTGTTCTTCTGACACCGCACATCGGGGACGCGGCGATCGACCAGCTGCGGCGCGGATCGGCTCATTCGGTGGTCTTGCCGTCGAAATGCTCGTGCGCCTTATCCGCCTCCTGCTTGGTCTTGTGGACGGTGCGGTCGACATGCTCGGGAGGCCCGTAGATGGTGTAGAGCCGGAGCGGCTCGCTGCCGCGGTTGACGACATTGTGACGCGCGCCCTGGGGGACGATGATGCCGTCGTCGGCGATTACATTGTTGCACTTGCCGTCGATCCAGACCTCCCCCTCGCCGGCCTCGATCCGGAAGAATTGGTCGCGGTCCTCGTGCACCTCCTCGCCGATCTCCTCGCCTGGGTTCAGCGACATCAGCACCAGCTGCAGATTGTGGCCGGTGTAGAGAACCCGCCGGAAATCCTCATTCTCCTCGGTCAGCCGCTCGATATTCTCGACAAATCCCTTCATGCTTTCTGGTCCTTCCGTCTGCGTTCGATGCTTCGAACGAAGTTCGGCCCGCGATGTTCAATGCGCAAGCTCGTTCCGCCTGCGAATTGAAAAACGGCCTGATCCGGCGCTATGATATGTCGAGGCAGGATGGGAGGGCTCGATGCGACGGTTCGGCCTGGCGATCGCGCTATCATTGCTGGTGCCGGGCTGTTCGGCAGGCAGGGATATGGAAGCGGCCCAGGCGGAGGTCGCCCATTTCCATCAGCAGCTCGACGGCGGCCGCTTCGCCGAAATCTACGCCGCCGCCGGCTCCGAGATACGCAAGGACATGGACCAGGTCCGTTTCACCGCATTCCTCGACGCGGTACACACCAGGCTGGGGACGGTCCGGCAGAGCACGATCAGGAGCTGGAACGTCAACTACGGAACCGGCGGCAATTTCGTGACCTTGATCTACGACACCCAGCTCAGCCACGGACGCGGCGAGGAGACCTTCGTCTACCGGACCGCCGGCGGCAAGACGCAGCTCGCCGGCTATCACATCAAGTCCAACGACTGGGTGCTGAACTGAATCGCAGCGGCGCGGTGGGCCGCCGCCTGGACCCTAAAGCGAGACGCGCTTCAATCTCATCGCATCCCTGCGCATCGAGCGCGTGCGCTTCAGCGTTTCATGGGGATGCTCGTGAAAGCGCGCGAGATAGGCCCCGCTGAACCTGCCAAGATGGCCAAAGCCGCAGGCGAGCGCAACTTGGGCAACATTCTCGTCGGTGTCCGGCGATCTCAAAAGCAGATACGCCTGTTCCAATCGCATTTCTCTTACGCGTTCCATTGGACTGCAACCGCGGAACTGCTGAAATGTCCGATGGAGCGTGCGGACCGAAGTGCCGCTCGCTCGGGCAATGAGCGGAAGCGTCAACGGCTCCATGATATTGGCCGCTATGAATTCTTCGGCCCGGCGAACGGCAGCGGGGCTGGCGCCATGCGGCTGCGGAAGATCGAAGTCGTGCACCATGCCGGCCAACAACAGCCGGAGAAACATTCCCTCATATTCGATGGCAAGCAGAGAGGATTTGGCTAGCAAGCTGTGCAAATTCTGGTCGGCGACCAAGCTCCGCACAGTCGACAACCAAGGTCCGAGCGCGGGGCGCGACAGATCAAGCGTCGGCTGCATGGCGCGCAAGACATCCCCATCCAGATAAGGCTCGATCGTCGGCCTTTCGAGCCGCACGACCAATTGCTCGCATCGCGGCAACGTTTCTTGCAATGTGCTGCCGGGCGGGCAGACGACGGCCTGCATGGAGGATATCGCATGCGCCCTTCCGCTATGGACGATTTCCCCGCTTCCTTTGATGCAGCAGATGATGTCGTAGCACGTCAGATCGGGAACTTCGCCGCGCGCATTGCCGCAAAAGATCGCGCTAAGAGAAAGGCCCGGCAGACGAATGGAATCCATATGGGCCCGGTGCTGCTCCCCGTCCGCCACGGGCGTCAGCTTGTTCGGCTGTAGAATTCGACCAATATGCTCCTGGGTTTCGTCAGGATCGACAGACGTGAAGACCCGGCTTTGACGCAGCACGGATAGCTGGGAGAAATAGTTCATCAATCTGTCCTCCTCCCGAAACCTCCTGGAACAGGTCCGGGCCAAACCAGCGCGCATCCTGGCGTTTGGAACGGACTTTCATAGCTTATCCATCGACGGGAGGGAATGTCCCGTCATTTTGGCTGTGGCGGAGTTCTTCGGCCACGGCGTCGGTCCCAAAGATCAAAAGGCCGACGGTCCCGGTGACGTCACAATTGCGATGGGAGCAGCGGCCGCCATCGACCGAAAAGCCCGCTCGACGTCGATTGGATACTGGCTTCGGTCTTAAGCCTGCTTCAATAGGCTGCCGCACCGGCGCAAAGCTGAACCGGAGGTCAAGAATCTAGACGTTCGGACCGTTGAGGAGCGCGGCGCGATTTGCCGCCAGCCAGTCACGCAGGGTGACGGGCTTTCTTCCGCTCAAATATTCGACGATATCGGATTTCCGCCAGAGGGTATCGTTGTCCTTTTCAAACTGGAAAAGGTCGAGGCCGAACTGATCCGCATCCTGCCGTTTGGAATAGGCTTTCATACCTTCTCCGTTGAGGCGCAGGAACGTCTCGTCGCTCCCGTCATAGCGGATCTCTTCGCCCAGTACCTCGGTCATCAGGGCTGCAAGCTCATCAAGCCACATGACGTCGCCATTGTTGTCGAGATGATAAATCTGCCCGATGTGCCGATGATTGGGCGACAGAAGCAGGGCGGCGGCACAGCGGCCGATATCGGCACTGTCGATAAACCCGACGCGGCGGTTGCGCGGCATCGCGAGCAGACGGTGCCTGCTGATCGCCGCATTGAACAAGGGTGAGGTAAAGTCCTGCATGAAGTAGGCAGCGGCATTCAGGAACGTGACAGGCAAGCCGCTATCGTCCAGCATCTTCTTGGCCCATAGATGCTGGATGGCGGGGCCGCCGCCATAGCGCTTCACATAATAAGGGACCCTCTTCTCGGTCATGCCCGGCATATCGGCCAACATGCGCACGACGTGCTGAACGCCCGGATTGGCGCGCACGGCATAGATCAGATTGGTCATTGCCCGCTGCTCGTCGATGAAGTCGGGTGTCAGAACGAAGACCCCCTGAACCTCTTGCAACGCCTCTTCGAGCGAAGGCAGATCGTAATAGTCGCCGAACACGACTTCCACATCCGGAAACCTGGCCTCGAGCGCCGGCCGATGCTTTTCCTGGCGGATGATCAGCCGCACCCGGGTTCGGGGGCTTTCCTCCTGGACATATTGCGCGGCGGCGATCCCGATATTGTGATTGCCGCCGAAGAAAGCCACGCGCTGAGGCAACGGCTTCAGATTGGGCCCACGATCCATAGATGATCCTGTCGATGATATCGGCCGTCCGGCATGTTGCGGACGCGAATTCCCGATGCGTGCCGGCCAAGGGTCTCGCGCTGAGAGTCGACTAAAGGGGGATGGCGCGCGCGGCGCCATCCCAAGCTATGCTCAGTAACGAAAGGACAGAGTCGCACCGTAGGTCGCCGGCATCCCGACCTGGCGGAAGACGGTATCGACCGGATGCTGGTAGTTCACGACATAGAGCTTGTTGGTGATGTTGCGGCCCCACAATTGGAATCGCCACCTGCCGCTTTCCAAGCCGGCGCGGAGATCGAGGAGCGCATAGCCGCGTATGTTGAAAAACGGATTTTCGCCGAACGTGGAAAAAGCATGGCTTCGATAGGTCGCGGAGCCCCCGAAAAACGCCTTGAGGCTGTCGTTCACCGGAAACTCATATTCCGCGTCGCCGACCGCCTGCCATTTGGGCGTGTTGGGGAACTGCTCTCCAACAAAGGTGGTGACGACGCTCGTGTCGACCGGATCGATCGCCTGGTTGGGCGGGGCGGGATCCGACTGCGCCTTTGAATTGACATAGGTGACGCCGCCGGAGAAGCGCAGCCCCTCGACCGGCCTTATGGTCGCTTCAAGCTCGGCGCCATAGACACGGGATTTGGGAATGGTGATCAGCGTGATGAGCGATCCGAAGAAGTGCGAATCATAATAGCCGACCAGCTGCTTGTCCGTGTAATCGTAGTAGAAGATGGCGCCATTCAACTGGACCTTCCGGTCCGCCAGAGCCACCTTGAAGCCGCCCTCGTAAGCCAGGACGGATTCTTGCTTCACAGGCGTGAATTGCGTCGAGGTAATGGCCGGCAGAATGGAAAAGCTGCCTGCCTTATAGCCCTTGCTGACGTTGGCGTAGAGCAGGGTGTCGTTGCCGGGCTTCCAGTTCAGGCTGGCGCGCCACGCTACATTGTCCTCCTTGAGCGTGTTTCTGACCAGCCCGGGCTTGAAGGTTACAGCGTCGATGGTCAGGCAACCGAAGGGCGCGACCTCGGCCGGAGCGGGGGGGTTCGTCGATCCATTCAATATCGCCACGACTGTCGGCAGTCCGGCGAAAACGGTGCGAATGGGCGAGCTGGCGCCGATCGGCGGCAGCCCGGCGTCGGCCAGGCAGCCGCTGAACTTGCGCGTTTCGGTCGTGTAGCGGACGGACGCCTGGGCGGTCAGCTGGTCGGTGATTTCGTAGTCGAGGCTTCCGAACCCGGACTTGGTGACCGGCCGCTGATTGTTGAAATAGGCCGAACCGACCTGATAATAGGTGCCGAGCGGTCCCAGGTCGAGATAGCCGACCGACGCCTGGAAGAAGAGCCGCTGATATTCGTGCCCGTCGACGCGCTGGTAGTTTCCGCCGACCATCCACTTGAGCTTGCCCTGATCGCCGCTCAGCCGGAGCTCCTGGGAGAAGGTGTTGACCCGCCCTTTCGAAACTTCAAAGCGGAAGTGGGAAAAGGCCATGCCGTCGAGGTCGACCGGGCGCGATGTCGTCAGCCGGGAATAGCCCGTGATCGAGGTGAGGTTGACCGCGTCGGTGACCTGCCAGTCGCCACGTAGCGATAGAAGATAGAATTTGTCGTTTCGGGACAAGTCGAAGCCCGGATCCCAATCCGCTACCCGGGGATTGCTTGGATGGCTGGGCGCGGCGTTTATCGCATCCCAGACATATTCCGTCACCGGGTGGAAGGCCGAGTGCGGCGAGGTGACAAAGTCGTTCTGCACGGCGGGCGTTTCGCCCTTGTCCTGCCAGCCGGAGATATTGGCCTCAAACTTCACCCGGTCGCTCGGCGTCCAATCGACCAGCAGGCGTCCGTTGTAGAAGCGCTTGTTGCCGTTCTTGTCTCCCGGACGGGTCGCGCTGATCTGCCATCCGTCCATATGCTCACCGCGCACGGCAATACGCGCGCGCAGCGTATCCGAAAGCGGCCCGCTGACGAACCCACCGGCGATCACCTCGTTGAAGCGGCCGTAGCCGAGATCGAAGCCCGCCTTGAACGTATCGGTAGGCTTGGCCGCGATGTAGTTGATCGCGCCGCCCGTCGAATTCATCCCGAAGAGAGTGCCTTGCGGCCCCTTCAGCACTTCGACGCGCTCGATGTCCAGCGTCGCGCCCTTTGTCATCGAAGACAGCGGCAAGGCGACCTGATCGATATAAGCGGTGACCGCAGGACCGGCCAAAAGCGAATTGTCGTAAAAGCCGATGCCGCGGATGGCGAAGACAGGCGATCCGTAAGAAGCTTGCTGGAATGTGAAGCCGGGAACCAGCTTCGTCAGCTGCGCCGTATCGGTGATGCCCTGCTTGGTGAGCTGGTCGCCGCTGGCCGCGGTGATCGACATCGGAACGTCGGTCAATCGCTCGACGCGCTTCTGGGCGGTGACGACGATCTCGTCCGACGACGAGGAAGCTTGGGCTTGCTGCGCGTACGCGCTCGTGCCGGACATCAGCGCACCGATGGAACATAGGATGGCAGAGCGTGCCAGCACGTTGGTGGCAGCGTATTTCGAACAAAAGCCAGTCATTGTTAACCTCCCCACTTTGCAATCGACCCAGCGGTCCTCAATGATATTTCAGATCGGTCTTCGGTCTCCCTGCGGACGCGCACGGTCCATCAATCGCCCCGCACGAAAGTCGGAAACATCGAGCGTCCGCATCCGATCGAAGAGATAAATTTGCCGCGCCTCCAACAATCGCGCGTGCGCCATAATCGTCCGCGTAGCGCATCGAAGAGCGCACCTGCGCGATCTCGCGCAGCTTATCGAAAACCGCGAAACCGACGTGATGCCGGCACGAGGTGACGTGATGCCATGTTGACCCAAGAGGCTGCATTTTCCCCCAACGTCCCGACTCGACCGCCGACGTCGCCGAAATCGATTATTATACGCCAGGAATCTATAAGGCGGTTCGGGCGGAACTCTATCCACCTCTGGCCAAGCGGCCTGCGTTGGCCGAATCGCGCCACAAAATTGGGCTGATTGGACGGGCCGCCTAAAATTGTGGCGGGTTGCGGACAAGCGCGGGCCGATGTCCAGAAGTGGATAGATGGGGCTCGAAAGCCAGGACTAGAGATCGCTTCGACCATCCATCAACGTAAGGACTCAGATGTCGGAGCAATCGCAGGTAACGTCAGACACGCTGGCCAGCGAGCCGGTGTGCGCGCAGGCCGGCCCGTTCGGACTGGAGCTGCAGCCGGGAAAATATCTCTGGTGCACATGCGGCCGCTCCGAAAAGCAGCCCTTTTGCGACGGCGCGCACAATCAGGGAACCACGTTCAAGCCGCTGCTCATGGACGTGAAGGAGACTCAGGTCGTTTGGCTCTGCGGCTGCAAAGTCACGGCGGCGGCCCCCTTGTGCGATGGCGCGCACAGGAAATTTCTTTGATTGCCGATCAACTTCCGCAGCGGATCCCGATATGAAAAATGAAGCAATCTTGAACGAATGTCCGGACATCGCGGCGACTATGGTCACGCGCGCCGCCGCGCTGGAACCGATGTTGCGGCAACGGGTGCCGGCGACGCAAATCGAGCGCCGGCTGTCGGCCGATACGATGCGCGATATCCGCGAGGCGGGCCTGATGCGGGCTTCCGTGCCCGAAGCCTTCGGCGGCGTCGAGCTCCCCCCTTCTTATTATTGGCGGGTGAGCGCCGCATTGGCGAAAGGGTGTCCGGCGACCGCCTGGGTGTACAACGTCTTTAGCGTGCACAATCAGGTGGCGAGCCTGTTTCCGGAGAAGGGGCAGGCGGAGATCTTCGGAGCCGATCCCGACGTCGGCGTCTGCGGCGTCCTGACCGAAAGGTCCACGGCGCGCGAAGTCGAGGGCGGCGTCATGCTGCGACGCGGATTGTGGCCGTTCGCGTCCGGGTGCCACCATTCGGGATGGGCGATATTGGGCGCCAGCGTGGAGGGACGCCCGAAGCCTCTCGATATGGCATTTCTGGCCGTGCCGATGGACGAGCTCGAGATCGTCGACGATTGGTACGTGTCGGGCCTGAGGGGCACCGGAAGCAACAGCGTCCGGCCGATGCAGGACGAGCTGTTCGTGCCATCCCACCGCGTGATCGATGCCGGCCTGGCTCTGGCGCACAAACATGGCGACAGCCGTCCGCGCCGGATGAGGCTGCCCTTCGCGCCGGCGGCATCTTTGATGCTGGGAGCCGGTGTCGGCATCGGCACTGCCGAGACGGCGCTGGAATATTATCAGGACTTTGTCGTGGAACGGTCCAAGCGGGCGCTCAGCTACTCCAACGCCGCCGTCAAGAAAAAGAACCTGCCAAGCACGCGGCGCGCCATCGCGGAGGCAACGGCGCGCATCGCGGCGGCCCGGGGACTTGCCGACCAGGTCGCCGACACACTCTGGGAGATCGCCGGCGACCCGAGCTTCATTCCCGACAACAAGATACGAAGCCGAATGCGGCTGTTGACCGTCCATCTCATGCACGAATGCAAAAACACCGTCGCGATGTTGTTCCAGGAAACGGGGGCTTCCGCGCTCCAGGAAAACAATCGGATCGGGCGATTGTTGAGGGATGCGCAGGGCATGGTGATGCACGAGTCGTTCGACTTGGGCCAGATCCAGGACGTGTTCGGGCGAGTAGCTCTTGGCGATGCGACTGATCACTGGGCGATTTGACGCATTTTCTCGACTAGTTTTTGATTGTCTGAAGGTCTGCGAACGAGACAGAATCAAATAATTGCGAGCGGAGGCTATCGTGACGATATTGCCCGAGACCAAGTTCTACATTTTCCATCACATGACCAATCCCAACATCCCGGAGGATTATGAAGGGCCGGCCTGGGTAGAGCTTCCCGCCCGCCTCTATGATCGCGAGACATGGTACAAATTGTCCCAGCGCTATATCGCCGAAATGGTCCTGGCCGAACAGCTTGGGTTCGACGGGCTGGTGGTCAACGAGCATCACGCCAGCGCGTTCACGATCAACTCGGATCCCACCATCATGGCGGCGTCATTGATCGCCAGGACCGAGCGGGTGAAGATCTGCGTGTGGGGAACGCCGCCGGTGTTCGACCTTCCGCACCGTCTCGCCGAAACCTATGCGACGCTGGACGTGCTGTCGCACGGCCGGCTCGAGGTGGCGATTCCGCTCGGCACGCCGATGGATTATTATGCCAATCCGATCAATCCGGTGACGGGCCGCGAGCGGCTGCAGGAGGCGCTCGACATCATATTGCGCGGCTGGACCGAAGACGAGCCGTTCCGCTACGAGGGCAAATATTACAATTACAAGAATGTGAACGTCTGGCCCAAGCCGTATCAGCAGCCGCATCCCAAGATCTACATGGTCGGCACAGGCAGCCCCGAGACGATCGAGATCGCCGCGCAGCGCGGCTTCGGCTACGCCTCCGCCTTCAATTCGATCGCGATTCAAAATGCCTGCGTAAAGCAATTGCGCGAGCGCGCGCCCGTCTACGGCAACACGATGCGGCCGGACCAGTTTCCTCTGCTCATCATGGTGAACATCACCGATGACGAGGAGGAGGCGATCGCCGATTACGAGCCCCATATACGCTATCATTTCGCGGTGGCGGGCAGGGTCGGCCGCTATGCCAACGCGCCCGGCTACATGTCGATCGACTCATTTCGCAAGCGCGCCGGCAATGCGGTGCCGAGGACGCTGGGCGGGTTCAATTGGGAAGAGCTGGCAACCCAATTCCGCGTCGTTGCCGGCACGCCGGCCACGGTCATCCGCAAGGTGGAGGAATGGGCTCAGGAACTCGGCTCCAATCTGGTGGTCTTCCACCCGCATTGCGGGAACATGCCGCACTGGAAGGTGGTCCGCAACATGACCAAGCTGGCCGACGAGGTGCTGCCCGTGTTGCGCGAGCGTCAGTTCGAAGCGGCGGCGACGCGCGCAGCGGCTGAATGATCCCCGTCCCTCAACCCAGGTGAAATGATGACGATGTTGGCGGAGAGCAGAATGTCGACGACCTTCGAGCGGCAGGAAATCGACGTGGCCGGCGTGAATACGATCGTGTACACGATCGGCGAGGGCGCACCTTTGGTTTTCATGCATGGCGCAGGCACGTCGCTTGGCCGCGAATTCGTGCGGCCCTGGGCCGAGAAACGGCGCGTGATCTTTCCGTACCATCCGAATTTCGGGGAATCCGGCGACGACAACAGCATTCAAGAGGTCAGCGATTATGTGCTGCACTATCTTGATCTGTTTGACGCGCTGGGGCTCGAAACGTTCGACCTCGTCGGGCATTCGCTCGGCGGATGGCTGGCAGCCGAATTCGCGATACGCCACCCCGAACGGCTGAACCGGCTGGTGCTCGTCTCGCCGGCCGGTCTGGTCGTGCCGGAGGTGGAATCGCCCGATTATTTCATGATTCACGAAAACGACATGCCGGGCTATCTGATGATGGATCCGTCGCGGCTCGCTCCCTATCTGCCCGCGGCCCCTGACGTCGATTTCCTGACGCTGAGCTACCGCGAAACCACCGCCACTGCGCGGGTCGTGTGGGATCATCCCTCGGGGAACCGGAAGCTCGGCCGCTGGCTGCACCGGATCAAGGTACCGACGCTGTTGTTGTGGGGGGAACACGATCGCCTGCAGCCCACCGCCAAAGCGGCGGCTTGGCAGGCGGCGCTGCCCAACGCCGAACTGAAGCTCGTCCCCAACGCCGGTCACCTGGTCTTCGAAGAACAGCCGGACAGTCTCGATATCGTCAGCCGCTTCCTCGATTGACACGCTCGAAGCGCACGCGAGGCGGGCAGCCGTGACGCCACGAGCACTGGCTTACCGTTCTTTCGGACTGCAGGTCACGGCGAGGAGTGGAAAGGAACTGAAATGCGCTCGGATCAAGAACTGAACGACACCCAGGAAACCGGCTCCTCCTCGGGAAAACAATATATGGGCTATATGGCCGCCGACGTCGAAAGCGCCATGGATCCGACCACGACCATCCCCGATTGGATGGAGCTTCTCGACATCTATACCGAGCCCAATGCGGCGGCGCTCAAAGCCGGGCCGCCTGCAACCTTCAGCTATGCAGACCATGAGCGCGGCTCGCTGGATCTGTATCGCAACGGCCTTTCCCCCGGCGCGCCGGCGCTCGTCATGTTCCATGGCGGCGGCTTCGCCCTGATGGGCAAGGAGGACATGGCCTTCGCCGCACCGACCTTCAA
>DATFHP010000146.1:0-28144 GCA_035248285.1 Allosphingosinicella sp.
GGTAAAAGAGCTTTACAACCCTAAGGCCTTCATCACTCACGCGGCATTGCTGGATCAGGCTTTCGCCCATTGTCCAATATTCCCCACTGCTGCCTCCCGTAGGAGTCTGGGCCGTGTCTCAGTCCCAGTGTGGCTGATCATCCTCTCAGACCAGCTAAGGATCGTAGCCTTGGTGAGCCTTTACCTCACCAACTAGCTAATCCTACGCGGGCTCATCCTTAGGCGATAAATCTTTGGACCGAAGTCATCATCCGGTATTAGCTCAAGTTTCCCTGAGTTATTCCGAACCTAAGGGCAGATTCCCACGCGTTACGCACCCGTGCGCCACTAGACCCGAAGGTCTCGTTCGACTTGCATGTGTTAGGCATGCCGCCAGCGTTCGTTCTGAGCCAGAATCAAACTCTCAAGTTGATGTCCGACCATCGGCGCCCGGGGGAAAACCCGAACATCCAAGGCCGGCTTCAAGGAGCCGTTTCTGCACATCACATATACTGTGGATATGTAACGAGACATATGAAACGGCTTGTAGCTACCGATCCGCCGAGGCCTTGAACTCCTCGGTGACCGGAGCCGCCGCCCACATGTCCCTTCATCTAAACCGACAATGTCAAAGAGCCGACGTTTCGCCACCCCCGTTTTAATCCGGGGGCACCGGAAATACCGATTGGTGAAACGCGAACGAGACAGGGCAAAAGGCCCGGCCTCGCCGGTGAACAGCCATATATGGGCCAGTTATAGCACCGTCAACAGCAAATTCCGAAAACTTTTTCAAGCTTTCGTCCCGGCGATCGCTGACCTGATGTCGTGGGCCCCGCCGGGTGGCGTCCTATGGCGGCCGTGTTCGGGGCCGTCAAGGTTTCTTTTCGGGACCAAATCGATTGAGGACCCGATCGGCATTTTTCGCTTCGCCTAAGGAGCCTCTTAACCCGGCTCCGCTATGGGATGCGCATGGACTGAATATGGCCTCGATCCCCGGGACTTCAAGTGAACGCAGTGGAAAAGACCGTTTCTGATGAAGAGCTTGGCCTGACCGAGCGGGTGCGCGGCGCGGTCATGTGGCGCTCGGGCAGCCAGCTTGTCGCGCAGCTCGTGATGTGGGCTTCGACCTTCCTGGTCATCCGCATGCTCGATCCCAGGGACTATGGCCTGTTCGCGATGACGCAGGTCGTGCTGACCTTCCTCAACCTGATGAACGGCTATGGATTCGCCAATGCGCTGGTGCGCAGCGCATCGATCGACAAGCGCCAGATCGCGCAGGCATTCGGAATGCTGATCCTGCTCAACGTCGGCCTGGCGCTCGCCCAGATCGCGCTCGCGCCGCTTGCCGCGGCCTATTTCCGCCAGCCGCTGGTCGCCGATCTGCTGCGCGTCCAGTCGGTCATCTATCTGGCGACGCCGTTCGTGGCACTGCCCGGCGCGCTGCTGAGCCGTCAAATCGACTTCCGGCGCCAGGCGCAGGTGCATCTGCTGAGCGCCGTGGCCGGTGCGGCCACCGCGCTTTCCTGCGCCTTGTCCGGCTGGGGCGTCTGGACCCTGGTCGCCGCGCCGATCGCGATGTTCTGGACCCAGGCGATCGGCATGACGTTGATCGCGCGGTCGCTGATGTGGCCGAGCTTCCGCTTCAAGGGCGCAGGGGCGATGTTCCGCTACGGCGGCGCGATGGTGCTGGTCCAGCTGTGCTGGTTCGTCCAGAGCCAGTCCGACGTGTTCGTCGCGGGACGCGTGCTCAGTCCGCACCAGCTCGGCGTCTACACGACCAGCCTGTTCCTGACCCAGATCGTATCGAGCAAGTTCATCCCGACGCTCAACGACGTCGCCTTCGCCGCTTACTCGCGGATCCAGGACCGTCGCGACGCGCTCGCCTCGGCCTTCCTCAAGGCGCTGCGGCTGATCATGCTGATCGCTCTGCCTTTCTATCTCGGGCTCGCCGCCACGGCCGAGCCGCTGGTGCTGACCGTGCTCGGCGCCAAATGGAGCGGGACGATCCCGCTGGTGCGGCTGCTGGCGCTGGCGATGCCGTTTCTGGCGTTCCAGATATTGTTCGCGCCCGCCAACAATGCGCTCGGCCGCTCGGGCGTCACGTTGGGCAACGCGCTGGCCGGCGCGCTGATCATGCCGGCCGCCTTCCTGATCGGCATACGGCATGGCAGCATCGGGATGGCGATTGCATGGCTCGTCGCCTTCCCCGCTTATACCGCGATAACCGTGATTTCATGCCGGCCGGTGATAGGCTTCAGTTTCGCCGGCCTGGCGCGCGCGCTGCAGCCCGGGGTGCTGGCGGCGGTCGCGATGGCGATCGGCGTAACCCTCATCGACCGTGCCTTGCTGCCGCCGATGGCGCCCCACCCGCGGCTGGCCCTGCTCGTTTCGAGCGGCGTCTGCCTCTATGCCGGTCTGCTGCTGCTGTTCGCGCGGCCGCTGGTCCAGGAGGTCGCAGCGTTCCTGCGCCGTCAGCCCGCCGCCGCCTAGGTGTTTAGTCCCGGCATTTGATGGATTGGATCGAGCCTGACGCCGAGGCTCTTTTACCTGGGTTCCGTCGCTGGCGACGGACGATCGTCGGCCATCCCTTACCAATTCTTCATGCTTTCACCATCGGGCGACAATGTTCCCGTGACTAGTGCGAGGCAGCCGCAATCCCTCGGCGGGAGATGTGAGATGTCGACGAATTGGGTCCGGAAATGCTGGCAGGACGCGCTCGCTCGAGCCTGCGGTCGCGCAACGTGGAGGCGGCGCCCGCCTTGGGCGCAGGAAGGGCTCCAGGCCGAGTCCGCTTCGGCAATTCACATGCGCCGGTACATCTGATCTTCGCGATAGAGGCGGAGGGGGCCTCCATCACTCGGCGCAATCCGATTGTTCGCTTTCGAAGGAATTGCCAGTGGATCCGATCCCCTCTCCCGCCCAGGGCGTCGGCGCCCCCCCATCGGGAGCCAAACGCGTTCGATCCTTCGTCCTCATCGGCATCGTCTTCCTGCTAACGGCGCTTCTTGGCATCGTGTTGACCAATGCGGCCGGACGGGCAAAGCCAAACGCGGCAGGCCGGAAGCCGGAGACGACGGTCGGGCTGGCGCGCGCGAACCTGGGAGACGTCCCGATCACGGTGAGCGCGCTTGGAACGGTGACCCCCGAAGCGACGGTTCAGATCGTCCCTAAAGTGAGTGGAACGCTCCAGTCCGTGGCGTTTCGCGAAGGGCAGATCGTCAGAACCGGACAAGTGCTCGGAGTGATCGATCCCGCCCCTTATCGCGCGGCGCTCGAGCAGGCGGAAGGCCAGGCTGCGCGCGACGAGGCGACACTGGCGGGCGCACGGATCGATCTCGCCCGCTATCAGAAGTTGCTCGCGGAGGACTCGATCGCCAAACAGACCGTGGACGATCAGGCTGCATCCGTGCGTCAGGCTGCCGGAACCGTGGCTGCCGATCGCGGCAATGTCGCTGCGGCGCGTCTGAACCTGTTCTACACACGAATCGTTGCTCCGATCAGCGGCCGGGTCGGCCTGCGCCAAATCGACGCCGGCAACCAAGTCAGCTCGACCTCGTCAACGCCGATTGCCGTGATCACGCGCATCGACCCGATCGACGTCGTGTTTGCGATGCCGGAAGCGACGATCGCAGACGTGACGAGGCATCCGGATTTCGGGGTCAATCTGCCGGTGACGGTCTATGACCGGGCCGGTGGCCGGGACCTTGCGCACGGCAGCCTGTCCACCATCGACAATCTCGTCGATACCACCACCGGCACCGTCAAGGCGAAGGCGCGTTTCGCCAATCCGACGGCTGCCCTCTTCCCTAACCAGTTCGTCAATGTCGGCTTGCTCGTCGACACGCTCCACAACCAGGTCATCGTTCCGACCAGCGCCGTCCGCCATGGGCCGTCGGGCGACTTCGTCTGGGTGTTGCAGCCCGGTCAATATGTGCGGATGCGCAATGTCACCCTGGGCCCTGGCGCCAGCGAGACCGTGCCGATCCTTTCTGGGCTTCGTGCGGGCGAGACGGTGATTACGGAGGGGGGTGACCAGCTGAGCGACTGTGCCCGCGTCGCGCTGCCTGGTCGGGCGAGTCCAGGCGGCGCAGGCCGTCATGTAAGAGGACACGAGAACGGGACGAGGCAACCGAATGCTTGCCCGGCGCTCCCCGCCCGCGCCTGATCGTCGCAATGAGTCCCTCGCGCCCCTTCATCCAGCGGCCGGTCGCCACCAGCCTGCTGATGGTAGCGATCCTCCTCGCCGGTCTGACCGCCTTCCGTTTCCTTCCGCTCTCTGCCCTCCCCGAGGTCGATTATCCGACGATAAGGGTCGAGACTTCCTATCCCGGTGCCAGTCCGGAGGTGATGGCCAATACCGTCACCGCGCCGTTGGAGCGTCAGTTCGGGGAAATGGCGAGCCTCAAGCGGATGTCATCGATCAGTTCCGGAGGCGAATCGATCATAACATTGCAGTTCGATCTCAGACTTTCGCTCGATGTCGCGGAGCAGGAGGTGCAGGCCGCGATCAATGCCGCGGCATCCCTGTTACCCAGCGATTTGCCTGCCCCGCCCATCTACGCGAAAGTCAATCCCGCCGATGCGCCAGTCCTGACCCTCGCGCTGACGTCACGCACCGTTCCCCTGCTTCAGGTCCAAAGCTTGGCGGAGCAGCAGCTGGCGCAAAAGATTTCCCAGCTGCCGGGCGTCGGCCTCGTGACCATCATCGGCGGACAACGCCCGGCGGTGCGCATTCGGGTCAACGTGCGCCAGCTCGCCTCCTACGGTCTAACCATGGAAGATCTGCGCAGCGTCGTCAGCGCAGCCAATGCCAATGCCGCCAAGGGATCGTTCGACGGTCCGACACGCGCCTATACGATCAATGCGAACGACCAGCTGGCGAGCGCTGATGACTATGCCAACCAAGTGATCGCCTATCGCGATGGAGCGGCGATCCGCCTCCGAGACGTAGCAACCATCGTCGACGCGCCCGAGAACAGCTGGCTCGGCGCCTATTATGACGTCGGCCCGGTCAAGGGCGCCGATGGCAAAACCGGGACTTCGACGCTTTCGCCGGCCATCGTGCTCAATGTCCAGCGTCAGCCGGGCGCCAACGTGATTACGACCGTCGACCGCATCAAATCCGAGCTGCCGCAGCTGACCATCGGACTTCCGGCAGGAGTCGACGTCCAGCTCGTGACCGACCGCACGAGCGGCATTCGTGCCTCGGTTGTGGACGTCGAGCGCGAGCTGGCGCTGGCCGTGGTCCTGGTCGTCGCCGTCATCTTTCTGTTCCTGAGGAACCTGCCTGCAACGATCATCGCCGGGCTGGCCGTGCCTTTGTCGGTCTTCGGTACGTTCGCGGCGATGTATCTGCTCGGCTATTCGCTGAACAATCTCACCTTGATGGGCCTCACCATCGCCACAGGTTTCGTGATCGATGACGCGATCGTCATGATCGAGAACGTCTCGCGCTATCTCGAGGCGGGTGCGACTCCGATGCGTGCCGCACTCATGGGCGCCGAACAGATCGGGTTTACGATCATATCGCTGACCGTATCGCTGATCGCGGTGCTGATTCCATTGCTGTTCATGGGCGATGTTGTGGGACGCCTGTTTCGGGAATTCGCCGTCACGCTCGCCATCACCATCGTGATTTCGGCGGTGGTTTCGCTGACGCTGACACCGACGCTCGCCGCCATTTGGCTGAAACCGGCAAACGAGGCACGCGAGAGCCGGCTTGCCCACCGGCTGAAGGGAATCACCGCCTCCTTCGTCGCGCACTACGATCGATGGCTGCAATGGGTGCTCGATCGCCAGCGGGCGATGGTGGGTGCCGCCCTGCTGACGCTGGCCATCGCCGTGCTGTTGTACCTTCTTATCCCCAAAGGCCTCTTCCCGACCCAGGACACGGGCGTCGTGCAAGGCACCGCGATCGCCGACCAGAGCATATCCTACGCGCGAATGGGACAGCTCCAGCAACGGGTTGCCGCCCAATTGCTGAAGGATCCCGATGTCGCGAGTCTCACTGCCAGCGTGGGCCTGGATGGCACAAACCCCACGCTGAACAATGGGCGCCTGCTCATCAATCTGAAGCCGTTGAACCGACGCACCTCGTCGCAGGGCAGGATTCTGGACCGGTTGCGCGCACGCGCACGCGCCGTCCCCGGCATCACCCTCTACTTGCAGCCGGTACAGGACCTCACGATCGATGCCGACGTCAGCGCCAGCCAATATCAGCTTTCGATCCAGGGATCGGATAGCGCCACCGTCGCACGCTGGGCCGGCCTCGTCACCCGTAAGCTGGCGAATCTGAAGCAGCTTCGCAACGTCGTCAGCGACGTTCAGAACAAGGGCCTGTCGGCATTTATCCAGGTCGATCGCGATACCGCGGGACGGCTGGCGATCACACCGTCCACGGTCGATGACATCCTGTACGACGCATTCGGCCAGAGGATCATCTCGACGATCTTCACCCAATCGAACCAGCATCGGGTGATCATTCAGGCCGACCCGAACGCGATGCAGGATCCGGAAGGATTATCTGATCTGTACCTGCGTTCGGGCGCCGGAACGCCGACACCGCTCGGATCGATCGCTTCTGTGCATTCGCAACTGGCCCCGCTTCAAATCGATCATGTCGCCCAGTTTCCCGCCGCCACCATCTCCTTCGATACCGCACCCGGGGTTTCGATCGGCGCAGCCGTGGCCGCGATCCGGGAAGCCGAGAAGGAGATCGGCGTTCCGCCCTCGATCACCACCAACTTTGTCGGCGCGCTCGAGGCGTACCAAGCCTCCCTCAGCAACGAGCTCTGGCTGATCCTGGCCGCGCTGGTCTGCGTCTATATCGTGCTTGGCGTGCTCTATGAAAGCTACATCCATCCGGTCACGATCCTCTCGACCCTCCCGTCGGCTGGCCTCGGTGCCCTGTTGATGCTGATCGTCAGCGGCGAGGATCTCGGCGTGATCGGCATCATCGGCATCATTCTGCTGATCGGCATCGTCAAGAAGAATGCCATCATGATGATCGACTTCGCGCTCGACGCGGAGCGGCAGGAAGGCAAGAGCCCGCGCGAAGCGATCCACCAAGCCGCGCTGTTGCGCTTCCGGCCGATCATGATGACCACCTTCGCGGCTCTGTTCGCAGCCGTCCCCCTCATCATTGGTGGAGGCATGGGCGCCGAATTGCGGCGCCCGCTGGGCCTCGCCATCTTTGGCGGCCTCATCGTCAGCCAGGCTCTGACGCTGTTCAGCACTCCAGTGATCTATCTTCAGTTCGATACGCTCGCGCACAGGTTGCGCAGCAAGTCCGGCGAACGGACCGCCGCGATCGCGCCGCCCGACGACGGCCTCGCTCCGAGTCCGGCCGAATGAACCTATCCGCGCCCTTCATCCGCCGGCCGATCGGAACCGCGCTCCTCACGGTCGGCCTCGCGCTGGCGGGCATTGCGGCCTTCTTCCAGCTGCCCGTTTCGCCCCTGCCGCCGGTGGATTTTCCGATCATACAGGTGCAGGCCCAACTTCCGGGGGCCAATCCCGAAACGATGGCCAGCAGCGTCGCCACGCCGCTCGAAAAGCATTTGGGCGTCATCGCCGACGTGACGGAAATGACCTCGTCGAGCCGGACGGGGACCACCAACATCACCCTGCAGTTCGGCCTCGACCGCGATATCAATGGTGCGGCACGCGACGTCCAGGCGGCGATCAATGCGGCGCGCGTCGACCTGCCGGCGACGCTTCGCTCGAACCCTACCTATCGCAAAGCCAATCCCGCCGATGCGCCGGTGCTGGTGCTGGCGCTCACTTCGAAATCGCGCACGCCGGGAGAAATCTATGAAGTCGCATCCAATGTCGTGCAGCAGCAGCTGTCGCAGGTGGAAGGCGTCGGCGACGTCGAAGTGGGCGGCGCCTCGCTGCCTGCGGTCCGCGCCGAGCTCAATCCGCTCGCGCTGTCCAACTATGGGATCGGCCTGGAGGACGTCCGCGCAGCGTTGGCTTCGGCGAACGCCAACCGGCCCAAGGGCGTGATCGAACAGGCCGGCCAGCGTGAACAAATCTATACCAACGATACCGGCACCAACGCCTCCGACTACGCGCCGCTGCTTCTCGCTTACCGCAACGGCTCGGCGGTGCGCCTTTCGGACGTTGCGCGCGTGAGCAACGGTGTAGAGGACGTGCATAACCTCGGCCTGTTCAAGCCCCCATGGTCGGCCCGTGCGGTGCCCGCGGTCATCATCACGGTCACCCGGCAGCCCGGGGCGAATATCATCGCGACCGTCGACGCGGTGAAGGCACGAATTCCGGCCGTCATGGCAGCCCTTTCCAGCGATGTTCGCCTGGATGTGGTGGTCGACCGGACCGAGACCATTCGCGCCTCCGTCGCGGACGTAGAGCGAACGGTCTTGATCTCGATGGTCCTTGTCGTCGGCGTCGTGGCCTTCTTCCTCATGAACGGTCGCGCGGTGGTGATACCGAGCGTTGCCGTGATGGTGTCCTTACTCGGCGCTCTGGGCGCGATGCTGCTGCTCGGCTATTCGCTCGACAATCTCTCCTTGATGGCGCTGACCATCTCGACCGGATTCGTCGTCGACGATGCCATCGTCGTGCTCGAGAACATCGCCCGTCACGCCGAGCAGGGGATGAACCGCTTCGAGGCCGCGCTGCTCGGCGCGAGCGAGGTCGGCTTCACCGTGCTGGCGATCACGATCTCCTTGATTGCAGTGTTCCTGCCGATCCTCCTGATGGGCGGACTGGTCGGGCGGCTGTTCCACGAATTCGCGATGACCCTTTCCGTCGCGATCGTCGTCTCCTTGCTGCTGTCGCTGACCACCACGCCGATGATGGCCGCTTATCTGGTCGGCCGCCCGGCAACCGGGCGCGGCCGGCCGGCGCGCATTGCCGAACGCATCTTCTCGACGATGCAGCGCGGCTATGCCCGCGTGCTCGACTGGGCGCTGGATTCGGGTGCGGTCGTGCTTGCCGTTCTTGTCGCGACGATCGCGCTCAACTTCTATCTCATTGCCAACGTGCCGAAGGGCTTCTTCCCGGAGGAGGACACCGGCCTCTTGATCGGTTCGTTGCGGTCCGACCAATCCAGTTCATTTCAGATCAGCGAGAAGCGGATCAAGCAGTTCGTCGGCATCATCGCCCACGACCCGAACGTTGCTGCCGTCGCTTCCTTCCTGGGTGGACGTGGCGTTGCAAGCGCCATGACCGTCATTTCCCTCAAGCCGAAGGGACAGCGCAAGGCCAGCGTCGACGAGGTCATCAACGAGCTCAGGCCGCGGCTGGCCCGCATCAGGGGCGCCAGCCTGTATCTGACGCCGGTGCAGGATCTGCGTGTCGGCGGCCGCCAGTCCAACGCGACGTACCAATACACGCTCCAGACCGATAACCTGTCTGAGCTGAACATCTGGACCGAAAGGCTCACGCACGCGCTGCAACGCGAGCCGGCGCTCGTGGATGTCAACAACGACCGCTCCGCCAACGCGTTGCAGAGTTTTGTGACGATCGATCGCGATGCTGCCGCGCGCCTTGGCGTCACCAACACTGCAATCGACAACACGCTGTACGACGCCTTCGGCCAACGCTTCGCCTCCACCATCTACCGCGACGTCAACCAATATCATGTCGTGATGGAGGTAGCGCCGGTCTATGCGCAGGATCCGACCGTCCTATCGCGAGTCTATGTCTCGACCCAGACAGCGGCACCGACTGCGCCCGGCGCATCGGCCGCGCCGACGCCGATCGGAATTGCCACGCCGCCGGCCGATGCAACGGCTGCGACGATCGATGCCGCAACGTTAGGCGGTCTGGCGCCGGAAGGCGGTTCGACCCCGAGCCTGTCGCAAGCCGTTCCCAGCTCCGCGGCCGGATTGATCCGGAGCAGCGCTGTGAACGAGCCCGGCAGCAACGCAGCAATAACCGGTCCAGCGCCTCCGCCGGCGCGCGCTGCTTCAACCGGAGTCGCCCTTTCGCGGGTGATGGAAAACAGGGTTCCACTCAGCACGATCGCCACCTGGGCCGACGCAGCAACCGCCACGACCGTCAACCATCAGGACATCGAACCGTCCGCGACCATTTCGTTCAGTCTCGCGCCCGGCAAGTCGCTCTCCGATGCCGTCGCTGTCGTGACGGCCGCGCAGGCATCGATCGGGCTGCCCGCTGCGGTGCGCGGCTCATTCCAGGGCACGGCACGCCAATTCCAGCAATCGCTCGGCTCGGAGCCGTGGCTGGTCCTGGCGGCCATCCTGGTCCTGTATCTGGTGCTAGGAATGCTTTATGAAAGCTATGCCCATCCGCTGACCGTGCTCTCCACCCTGCCCGCAGCAAGTCTTGGTGCGGCAATAGCCCTCATCCTTTGTCACATCCAATTTACATTGATTGCGCTGATCGGGGTGATCCTGTTGATCGGCATCGTCGCGAAGAATGCGATCATGATGATCGATTTCGCGTTGGTCGCCCAGCGCAGCCAGGGCGTGGATGCCCGCACAGCCATCCGGCAGGCGGCGCTGATCCGATTCCGCCCGATCATGATGACCACTTTCGCGGCCGTCTTTGGCGCCCTTCCGCTGGGGATCGCCTGGGGAACCGGTGCCGAGCTCCGACAACCGCTGGGCGTCACCATCATTGGCGGCCTCCTGGTCAGTCAGGCCGTGACTCTGGTCACCACCCCCGTCGTCTACATGTACATCGACCGCCTGCGACAAGGACATTTGCGCAATGCGCCTGGCCTTCGTTTCCGCCCGCTGATCAGCAAGGAGAGTCGCGCATGAGACTCGTTCGAAGCCGTGCCGGCATTGCGCTTGCCCTGATCCTCGCCGCCCAAGGCTGCGCCGTCGGTCCAAATTACAGCCGGCCCGCGACCGTCGTGCCGCCCGTCTACAAGGAAGCGGGCAATTGGGTGCCGGCGACGCCTTCTGACGCCGCCGACAAGCAGGACTGGTGGACTCTGTTCGGCGATCAAGAGCTAAGCCAGCTGGAAGCGCAGGTTGCCGTTTCCAACCAGACGCTGGCCGCCGCCGAGGCCGCCTACCGCGAGGCGCATGCCATCGTCGCTGAACAGCGCGCCCAATATTTTCCGGCAGTGAGCCTGAACGGCTCGGCCGACGTCACCGGTGGCGGCAGCACCGCGAGCACTGCCGTCCTCGGCGGCGGGACGGGAAGCGGCGCCAGCGGCACCATCACCTCCTACCGGCTGCAGCTCGGCGCCACCTGGGAGCCGGATCTGTGGGGCCGCGTCCGCCGCAGCGTCGAGGATGCCAAGGCAAGCGCTCAGGCCAGCGCCGCCGATCTGGCCAATGCGCGCCTTTCCGCCCAGTCGGAACTCGCCGCCGATTATATTCAGCTGCGCGAGCTCGACGAGCTTGGCCGTCTTTATGCCGCGACGGCGGAAGCCTATCGGAAGAGCCTCACCATCACGCAGAATAAGCATCGCGCCGGCGTGGTCGCGCTGTCCGACGTTCGCCAGGCCGAAACCCAGCTGTACAATGCCAGAGCCACCTTCACGGATGTCGCCCGTCAGCGCGCCATCGACGAGCACGCCATCGCCATCCTCATAGGCAAGCCTCCCGCTGAACTGACGATCGGTTCCGCGCCTTGGACGCTGAAACCTGTGGCCGTGCCGGCCGGCCTTCCCTCGACCCTGCTCGAGCGGCGGCCCGACGTTGCCGCCGCCGAGCGCCGGGCCGCCGCATCAAGCGCCAACATCGGTGTTCAGGTCGCCGCTTATTTCCCGAGCCTTAGCCTGACCGCCGGCGGCGGCACCGCCGCCAACGTCGTGGGTGAACTGTTCAGCGCACCCAGCCTGCTCTGGTCGCTCGGCGCGGGCCTGGTCCAAACCCTGTTCGATGGCGGCGCACGTCGCGCGCAGGTCTCGGCTGCGCGCGCGGGCTATGACGAGGCGGTCGCCAACTATCGCCAGACCGTCCTTACGGCCTTCGGCCAAGTTGAGGACAATCTGGCATCGCAACGCGTGCTTGCCGCCGAGCAGGGCGATCGCCAGGCTGCATTTTTTGCCGCAGAGGAAGCGGTGAAGATCTTCGCCAACGAATATCAGGCCGGAACGATCGACTATACCAATGTGATGGTCGCCCAGGCCTCTGCGCTCAGCGCTCATGAGGCCGAAGTTTCCCTGGAGGCAGCGCGCCTGACGACAACGGTCGATCTGCTCGTCGCGCTCGGTGGCGGGTGGCGCACGACGGACTTGCCGCCCGGCTAGAAAACACACATTCGTCACCCCCGCGAACGCGGGGGCCCAGCTTTTCTTACGACGTATCCATGAGTTGAAGGAGAGCTGGATTCCATTGAGTCAGGCCGTCGTATCCCCCGGATACGACTATGAACTGCCCCGGGCAGTTCATACCCGATCAATTTCGCGGGAATGACGTTGAGGCGGGAGTTTTTCAGCAGCCTGCGAGAGCAGGATGCGATTGACACGAATCGCTCGCCGCTCGTCGCCCGGAAGGGGCAAAGACAAGCGAGAGGTCGTCGAGACGGGCCCGAAATCTGACGGATCGCGGCTCGGCCGATCTCCTGGACCGCAGACCCTGGGCTTCGTTCGTCACCCGGGACTGCGGCACGAACCCCGATCGAGCTCTGCAATGTCCAGCCGGAGCAGGGCCGCCGCCATCAGGAGGCCGGCGCGATCCCGCCCCTGAACCCTGCCGGCAGCGCGGCTGCAGGACTCGCTGACCTCATCGAGCAACGCGCGAAAACGGTCCCAGCTTTCAATGTCCTCGGCAGGCGTCAATTCGAGCAATGCGTGGGCGATGGCCATTTCGGTGAAACCTCGAGATCGTTGTGTATATACAGGCGGCTGGTCACGCCTCAACCAGCTCCCGCTGACGAGGTCGCGCTTGCCCGCCCGACGGCGTCGGCAGCGATGCCGCACGTTAGAAACGGAGCCCAATGCCGCCAAGGAGCTGATGGTGGTCATCGAGCGCGCTATCGGTCGTGTAGCGATATTCGGCTTTCAGATAGGCGCGCCTGCCCAGAGCGTGCTCGACCCCGGCACCGAGACGCAGGCCGCCATCATGCCGCGATGCCTCGGTCGACACGTTTGCCGGCAACGAATAGGTCGATCGGACCAGGCTATTGTCGTATCCAACCCGCGCGTAGACGAGATTGGAACCGGCCTTGACGCCGAGCCGCGCTCCGATATCGACGTCGCGCACCAGCTTGCTGCACAGTCTGTCGCCGGCGGCCGCGACACCCATCGCGCAGCCGCTGCGGTTGCTCCAGTCGAAACTTCCGTCGACACCGGCGATCAGGCCGCCACCCAGGCCCACATCATAGCCCGCTCCGATACCGTAGATCAGGCGCTGGTCGCTCGCATGTCGGTCGGTCGTGCTACCGGTCTGATCCGGCACGTCGGCGTGATCCCAACCCACCTGCGCTTCCACATGTGGACCCGTGAAGCTTTGCGCCATCGCAGGCGATGCGACGGCTGAGACGGCGAGAGCGGCGATTGTCAGCTTTGCCATGATACGCTCCGGTTACTGATTGCGAATGGAGCTGCCGGAATGGCGGCTCACGCCAGCAATCGGAGCGCGGGCTTACGCCAGCCTTACAACGTCGCCTTTTTTGAAGAGCAGGGTGGCGCGCGTCCCGCCGCCTTCGGCCTGAGCCAAGGTCATCGTGCCGCCCAGAGCCGTCATGATGCGCTCGACGATCGCCAATCCGAGACCGGCGCTGTCCGAACGCCGGGTATCGGATCGCCAATATCTGGCGCGCGCGAGCGTGCGGTCCTCGACCGAAATGCCCGGACCGTTGTCGGCAACCTCGATCGCGCCGTCGGCGAGGACTGTCACCACGATGCGGGTATCGGCAGGCGTATGCCGTACGGCATTGTCGATGAGGTTGGTGAGGGCGATCCGGACCAACCCCGGCGAACCGGCCACGCATGCGACGGGCGACGATTCATCCTGCAGCTCGATCGAACGCCCGCTTCGAAAGACGAGCGGCGCCTGGGTTTCCACTGCGTCCATCGCAATCGCCGACAGGTTCACCGCCTCGACTCCGGGGTCGAGATTTTCGACGAACGCGAGCTCCATCAATTGCGAAACGACATGCGATGCACGATCCACGGCTTCGAGCAACTGCGCCCTGAGTGTCGGCGTCTCGACCGTCTCCGCCTTCAACGCGATCAACGCCAGCGGCGTGCGCATCTCATGCGCGACATTGGCGACGAACTCGCCTTGCTGGCGATAGGCCGCTTCCACGCGGTCGAGCGCATGATTGGCCGCTCGCGCCAACGGCTGGGCCTCCAGCGGAAGACGCTCGGCCGACAGCCGCGCATCGAGCCGGCCGGGCGTGATCGCGTTTGCCTCCCTCGATACGACCTCGATGCCTCGCGTGGCCCGGCGCATGAAGAACGCCCCCAGCAGAAGCGATGCCAGCATCGCCGCCGGGACGATCCATACGAGACGCGACAGAAACTCCGCCACGACATCATCGACGATCACTTCGGGATGGTGGCGATTCTGGCCGATGACCACCCAGACTCTGGCCCGGCCCGCGACCAGCGGGTGAATCAATATGTCGCTCGACCCGGAGTGCAGGAAGGACTCGTTGTTGGCGAGCGGCAAGTTGTGGATCGACAGCCTAAAGCGTCCCGTGCTTTCGCCGATCACGCGTCCGCCATCGGCGACGACGGCAAAAGCGCGGCTGCCGAAATCTCGACTGAAAAATGGCCCCATCCGGAGATTGGACCTGACATGCCATCCGGCCGGATCGTGAAATACCGATGCCGCGAGCCGCTCCGCGTCGCGGTGCAGGCGAGCCGAGACATAGTCGTCCACGACCAGACCCAGGATATGCGACAGAGCGAGGGGTATGCAGGTCGCGACAGCGGCGAAGATGAGGCTTTGCGCGACGAAGACCTGACCGAACAAGGATCGTGGAAGGAGGCGCATCACGTGGCGCTCAACAGATAGCCCACGCCGCGAACGGTCTGAACCTGGATCCTTGCCGACCGCTCCTCCAGCTTGCGGCGGATGCGGTGGACATAGACTTCGACCGCGTTGGATCCGAGCGCGTCACCGGCGCCGAACAGCTGGTCTTCCAGCACGCGTTTGGGAACGACATGGTCCACCCGGCGCATCAGAATCTCCAGCAGCTCGGCCTCGCGCGACGAAAGGTCGAGCAAGACGCCGTCGACGCAAACCTCGCGCGTCTCGCTGTCCAACGTGACCTGCGCAACCTTGAGCTGACGATCGATATATCCGCCTTGCCGCCGAAGGATCGCGTCAATCCGCGCCTTGAGCTCGTCGAACAGGAAGGGCTTCACGACATAATCGTCGGCGCCCCAGGTAAGACCGGTGACGCGCATTGCGGCTTCGCTTCGCGCTGTCAGAATGATGCAGGGTTCGACGCGACCGGTCGAACGAAGGCGTTTGAGCAGCGTCAAGCCATCCTCGTCGGGCAGCCCGAGATCGAGCACGATCGCAGCATAATTGATTGTGTGAACAAGCTGTTCGGCATCGCCCGCGTTGTGAGCGACATCGCAGTGCATGTTCCTCCGTGCGAATGCGGCGCGGAGCTCGTTTGCAAGCGCAACGCTGTCTTCGACGATGAGCAGACGCATGATCGTGTCCCTGTTGGTCGGGCCCGACCGAACCAAGCGTGGGCTTCCGCCACGGGCGCGAGGAGCGGTAGGCAGCGGCGCTCCAGGAACCTTGCGTCGCCGGCCTTACGGCAACCTTACGCCCCGATTACAAAAGGCGGCGCAGGGGATCATCATTTGCCATTCCTGGCTGAACAATGCGCCATCACATCCCGGGATCAAGCACCTAGGCCCCGGTGATATAGGCACGCATCGCCTCGGCTTCCTCCTGGATCCGATCCATCCGGAACTTGACCAGATCGCCGATCGACACGATCCCGATGAGGGCGCGATCCTCGACCACGGGCAGGTGCCGGATGCGGCGGCGCGTCATTTGCGAAAGCGCGGTCAGGACCGACACCTCGCGGGTGACCGTGACGGCCGGAGCGGTCATGATGCGCGACACCGGCCAGTCGAGAATGGCCGGCCCGTCGCTGCGCAGGCAATAGATGACGTCGCGTTCGGACAGGACACCGAGCACATCGGTCCCCTCGACGACCGGGCATGCGCCGATCCTTTTGTCGGCCAGCAGCTGGACAGCGTCCCGAACCAACGAATCGGCTCCAAGGATGACCACGTCGCGGCCCTTGTTCGCGAGAATTGCGCCAATCGTCATTCCGCTTCCTCTCCCAAACGCCCGGCCCTCCGACTCGGCCTTGATGATTCCACGAGCAAAGGTCAAAGGAAAGCATGCCCCGTCCCGATCCGACTCCGCCTGGCTCCGCGCAAAGGGCGCGCGCATGGCGCCGCTACCGGCAGCTCATGTCGTGGATGGTCATCGCGGCCATCGTCGCCGTGCTGCTCGCGCTCATCTATCTGAAAAGCACCGGGGGACCGACGCCGCTGCCGATGGTGATCGCCACCGTCGGCGGGGTCGGCGTTTCGGTCCTGCTCGGCACCGCCCTGATGGGCCTGGTCTTCCTCAGCAACAATTCCGGCCATGACGAGATGGCCGACCGCGGCGGCGACGATGATGCGTGAGGCCCAGCGCGATCCGATCCTCCGCGTCGTGCCGATGCCGAGCGACATCAACGCCAACGGCCACATCTTCGGCGGCTGGGTACTGAGCCAGATGGATATCGCCGCGGGCATCGTCGCACGGCGCCGCGCCAAGGGATCGGTCGCGACCATCGCGATCGAAGCGATGAAGTTCATCGCGCCCGTCCTGCCGATGGACCTCATCTCCATCTATGCGACGCTGGAGCGCGTCGGCCGGACGTCGATGGCGATCCATATCGAGGTGATCGCCACCCGGGAGGGAGGCGTCACCGAGGTCAAGGTGACCGAAGGGCTGTTCACCTTCGTCGCGATCGACGAGACTCACCGCCCGCGGCCGGTGCCGACGGAATAGATCACGGGTCCGCGGTTCAAGCGCAACCAAGGCCGGCCAGGTCACTGGCCGCAGCCAGGGCCGATGGACCGGGATGAAAAAAGGGCAGCGATCGCTCGCTGCCCTCCAGATGACTTGTCGCTCTCTCGTTCAGGCCGCCGGCGCTATGTCCGTGTCGCTTTCGGGCCGCGGCCGGCGCTGCCGGCGGCGCGGAGCCCGCTCCTGTTCGCCGGCGCCGTCGCTAGCAATCGCCGGCGGAAGCACGTCCAGCGAGATGCGCTCCTCATTGGCGGGTTCGGGCGGATCTTCGGCCCGCTGCTCGATCTCGCGCGCCGCGAAACGGGGACGGTGACGATCGGAACCATTGCGATAATCGCGGTCGCCGTCGTCGCCCTGATCGCCCTGATCGTCGCCGTCGGCGGCCATCGCCGCCTCGTCCTGATCGTCGTTGCCGTCCTGACCATAGTCGTCGCGTTGGCGGCGCTGCTCCTCAAAGCGCGCGCGGCCCTCGTTGAGGACGCGAAAATAATGGTCCGCGAACTGCAGATAATATTCGGTCTGCACCCGGTCTCCGGACAGCTGCGCATCGCGCGCCAGCGCCTTGTACTTCTCGTGAAGCTGCGCGGCATTGCCGCGCTGGCGGTTGTCCTGGCGGTTGCCCGCATTCGGAACATTCGGCGAGCGTGGTCCGCCGCCACGGCCACGCCTGCGGCCGTTCTGACGATTGTTGATCAAACGTTGAGTCCTTAGTCTGGTGGTCGTTCTTAGCCACTCCATCGGCCAGGCCCGCCCCGGCCGCAAAAATACGCAACTCCCGACGCAGGCAGCCGCACAGCGGCTCCCGCCTCCTCACGCCAGGACCGTCAAAAGACGCCAGAGCAATCGGGGGTCACGACGGTTTGCCTTACGCGCTTCAATGCTGTGCGAGGCCCCGTCCCGGCCCCTATGTAGCCATGAACCGCCAGGAATCCAAGCGGAAAGATGATGATCCGGATCAAGCGTTCAAGATCAAGCACCTGACATGGCCGGCAAGGTCGTTTCGCCGACTCACCGCGAATCCCTCGGCTGCGAACAGCGCCGATACGGCGTCCGCCTGGCCTGCGCCGACCTCGACGCAGGCGATGCCGCACGGCGCCAGCAGCCCGGGCAGCGCCGGGGCGATCCGGCGGTAAGCGGCGAGACCGTCGGCGCCCGCGAAAAGGGCGTCATGCGGCTCCCATGAAGCCACGTCGCGGGGCAGCGCCGCCCCCTGCTCGACATAGGGCGGATTGCACAGAATGAGATCGTAGCCGCCGTCGATGCCCCGCGCCCAGTCGCCGCGCCGGAACGAGGCGCGCTCGCTCAGCCCGAGACGAACGGCGTTCGCGCGCGCCGCCGCCAGCGCCGCCTCGGAACGATCGACCCCTAGGCCCCGCGCGCCCGGCCATTGATCGAGCGCGGCAAACAGCAGCGCGCCCGAGCCGGTGCCGAGATCGAGGATCGTCGCGGGCCCCGCCGCGCCGAAATGGTCGACCGCCGCCTCGATCAACGTCTCGCTGTCCGGACGCGGGATCAGCACCCCCGGCCCCACCGCGACCTCGATCGTCCAGAAAGCGCGCCGTCCTAGGATATAGGCGACCGGCTCCGCGGCGGCCCGGCGCGCGACCAGCGCCGCGAAGGAGGACGGCGCGGGCCGCGCCTGCGCCGACAGCAGCAAGGCTTCGCGCTCCATTCCCAGCGCCTCGGCCATCAGCAGTTCGGCATCGAGGCGGGGTGTGTCGCTGACCGCGGCGAGCCGCTGCACCGCGGACGCAATCGCTTCGCGGACGCCCAAGCACCGCTCCGGCGTCGCCCCCCTAACGGAGGCGCTCCTATTCATCGAGGCTGGCGAGCCGGTCGGCCTCGTCCTCCGCGACCAGCGCCGCGATCAGTTCCTCCAGGCCGGGGCCGGCGAGGATGGCGTCGAGGCGATGCAAGGTGAGGTTTATGCGATGATCGGTGACCCGCCCCTGCGGGAAATTATAGGTGCGGATCCGCTCCGAACGGTCGCCCGATCCGACCATCGACTTGCGCGCGCCGGCGCGTTCGCTCGCCAGCCGCTCGCGCTCCATTTCATAGAGTCGGGTGCGCAGCACCTTCAGCGCCTTGGCCTTGTTCTTGTGCTGCGATTTCTCGTCCTGCTGGATGACGACCAGCCCGCTCGGCAGGTGGGTGATGCGCACCGCGCTGTCGGTGGTGTTGACCGATTGTCCGCCCGGTCCCGACGAACGGTAGACGTCGATGCGCAGATCCTTGTCGTCGATCTGGACGTCGACGTCCTCGGCCTCGGGAAGCACCGCCACGGTCGCCGCCGACGTGTGGATGCGCCCGCCGCTCTCGGTCGCCGGCACGCGCTGCACGCGGTGGACGCCGCTCTCGAACTTGAGCTTGGCGAACACGCCCTGGCCGCTGACCGAAGCGATGATCTCCTTATAGCCGCCGAGGTCGGACGCGCTCGCCGAAATGACCTCGACCCGCCAGTTCTGCGCCTCGGCGTAGCGCTGGTACATGCGGAACAGATCGCCGGCGAACAGCGCCGCCTCGTCGCCGCCGGTTCCGGCGCGGATCTCCAGCATGGCCGAGCGTTGGTCGGCCGCATCGCGGGGCAGCAGCTGGACGGCGAGCGCCCGTTCCGCGGCCGGCAGCGTCCGGCGGATAGTCTCGATCTCCTCGGCGGCCATCTCGCGGATCTCGGCCTCGGCCTCCGCATCGCCGATCAGACCCGTCAGCACCTCCAGCTCGGAGCGCAGACGGCGCACTTCGCGCGCGGCCTGCGCGACCGGCTCGATCTCGGCATAGTCCTTCGAGAGACGGACGAATTCCTCCGCGGCGAGGTTCGGCGCCGCCATCGCATTCTGCAATTCGTCCCTTCGCGCCTCGATCGCGGCGATGCGTTCCGCGGAAATGGAGGTCATCGCGCGCGCAACGTTTCGACGAGGCGATCCGTCGCGACTTCGATCTGCTCGCCGCTGCGCAGATCCTTGACCGCGGCGACTCCCCGGGCGAGCTCGTCCTCGCCGAGGATCACCGCAAAGCGCGCGCCGCCGGCATCGGCCTTCGCCAGGCGCTTCTTCATATTCCCCTTGAACGCCATGTCGGCAGCGAGGCCGGCACGGCGCAATCCGGCGAGCAGGCCCAGCCCGGCGGCTTCCGCCGCATCGCCCAATGGAACGACCGCGACGTCGAGGGTGGGCGGAGCAGGCGCGTCGATCAGCATCGCCAGCCGCTCGATGCCCGCCGCCCAGCCGACCGCGGGGGTTTCCGGTCCGCCAAGCGCCTCGATCAGCCCGTCATAGCGTCCGCCGGCGAGCACCGTGCCCTGCGCGCCCAGCCGATCGGTGACGAACTCGAATGCGGTGTGGCGGTAATAGTCGAGCCCGCGCACCAGCCGGGCATTGCGTACCCAGGCGACGCCCGCGGCATCGAGCCCAGCCGTGATCCTGGCGAAGAAATCGGACGCGGCCGGAGTCAGGAAGGCATCGATCGGCGGCGCCGCGTCGGCGCAGGGACGATCGCGCGGATCCTTGCTGTCGAGGATGCGCAGCGGATTCTTCTCGAGCCGCGCGAGGCTATCCTCCGAAAGCGACGAACGGTGCGCCTGGAAATGGTCGATCAGCGCGCCGCGCCACGCCTCGCGGGTCGCGGCATCGCCAAGCGTGTTGATCTGCAGCGTCACGCCGTCGGCAACCCCCAGCGCGTGCAGCAGCTGGTCGGCGAAGGCGAGCAGCTCGACGTCCGCGGCGGGCGCATCGGATCCCACGATCTCGGCATCGAGCTGGTGGAATTGCCGGAAGCGGCCCTTCTGCGGCCGCTCGTAGCGGAACGCCGGGCCGTGCGTGACGATCTTCATCGGCGCAAGCTGCTGCCACCCTTCGGACAGATAGGCGCGGCAGATGCCGGCGGTGAATTCCGGCCGCAGCGTGATCGAATCGCCGCCCCGATCCTCGAACGTGTACATTTCCTTGGCTACCACGTCGGTGGTCTCGCCGAGCGAGCGCGAGAAGACCGCCGTCGCCTCGAACACCGGAATCTCGATGCGCTCGAAGCCGAACAGCCGGCGCACGCGATCGAATGTGGCGGCGACATGCTGGAAGCGAAGCGCCTCCTCGCCCTGGATGTCCTGGGTCCCCCGGACCCGCTGCGGCCGATTGCTCATCCGCGGCACTTAGGGCCGGGGCCCCCGGCCCGCAACGGGCTCGATCGGCGCGCAGTCCCATGCCCCCCAAATCTGGACAAGCGGCGCGCACCCCGCCAAGCGGAATCGGTGCGCTCTCGGGGAGATGTTGTGATGCGGTCCGCAGCGTTTGCCGTCTTCCTCTTCGCATCGACCCATGCCCTGGCGAATGACGCTCCGCCCCAGGCGACTGCGAAGGCCGATACCATCCCCGCCCCGCGCGATATCGCCTATCCGGGAACGCTGATCCTGTCGGTCGATGCCAGCGACATCGGCCAGGGCATTTTCCGGATCAAGGAGCATATTCCGGTCGCACAGCCGGGCGATCTGGTCCTGCTCTATCCCAAATGGCTGCCGGGCACGCACGCGCCCAGCGGCAGGATCAACAAGGTCGCAGGCCTCGAGATCAGCGCCAACGGCCGCCCTCTCGCTTGGGTACGCGACACGATCGACGTCTACGCCTTCCATGTCGGCGTGCCCGAAGGCGCGAAGGCGATCGACGTCGAATTCCAATATGTCTCGCCGACGGCGGAGAACCAGGGCAGGATCGTGATCACGCCCGACATGGCGAGCATCCAGTGGATCGCCACCTCGCTCTATCCCGCCGGCTATTATGTCCGGAACATCAAGGTGCAGCCGAGCCTGACCGTGCCGCAGGGCTGGAAAGTCGCGACCGCGCTTCGGCCCCTATCGGGCGCCGACACGCACACGATCGGCTACGAGACGGTGAGCTACGACGTGCTGGCCGATTCCCCGGCGATCGCCGGCGCCCATTTCCGCCGCATTCCGCTGACCCGGGACGTCGCGATCGCGGTCGCCGCCGATACGGAGGCTGAGCTGGCGGCGACCGACGCACAGATCGCGCTGCACCGCAATCTCGTCGCCCAGGCGCTCAAGCTGTTCGGGGCGCAGCATTACGATCGTTACGAATTCCTGATGACCATATCGGCCAATCTCGGCGACATCGGGCTCGAGCATCACCGGAGCTCCGAGGACGGCGTCGAGCCGGGCTATTTCACCGATTGGGACGATGCCCTCCCCGACCGCTATCTGCTGCCGCACGAATATGTCCACAGCTGGAACGGCAAATATCGGCGCGGCCGGGATTTGTGGACGCCGGACTACCGCACCCCGATGGAGGACAGCCTGCTGTGGGTGTACGAAGGCCAAACCCAATTCTGGGGCTATGTACTGGCCGCGCGCTCGGGACTGCTGAGCAAGGACGAGGCGCTCGGCGCGCTCGCGCTGATCGCCGCGACCAACGACCAGACGCCCGGAAGAACTTGGCGGCCGCTGATCGACACCACCAACGATCCGATCGTCGCCCAGCGCGCGCCGCAGCCGTGGCGAAGCTGGCAGCGCAGCGAGGATTATTACAACGAAGGCTTGCTGATCTGGGCCGACGCGGATCGCATCATCCGCCAGCAATCGGGCGGACGGCGATCGCTCGACGATTTCGCACGCGCCTTCTTCGGCATGAACGACCGCGACTATGGCGAGCTCACCTATGATTTCGACGAGGTGGTCGCGACGCTGAACAAGGTGCAGCCTTACGATTGGGCCGGATATTTGAAGCGGCATGTGAATCAGATCGCCGAGCAGGCGCCGCTCGAGGGACTGACCCAGGGCGGCTATCGCCTGGTCTATGACGACAAGCCGACCGGCTGGTTCAAGGCCGTCGAGAAGATGAACAAAATCGGCAACTTCAGCTTTTCGGGCGGGTTCGTCGTCGACAAGGACGGCAAGATCAGCGCGGTGCTATGGGACAGCGCCGCATTCGACGCCGGCATGGCGGTCGGCTCGCAATTGCTCGCGGTCGACGGCCGCAGCTACGATGCGGAACGCATGAAATCCGCGATCAAGGATGCGCAGGTCAGGCGCGAGCCGATCAAATTGCTGGTCAAGAGCGGCGACGCCTATCGCACGCTCGACCTCCAATGGCACGGCGGGCTTCGCTATCCGCGCCTCGAAAAGACCGGCAAAGGCAACGGCACGCTCGATGCCCTGCTTGCGCCGAGATGATCTCGGCAATGCGTTTGGTTCGGCCTGTGCACTGTCACCCCAGGCTCAGGCCGCGGTCAGCCGCAATCCGGCGATGCAGCCGACGAGTCCCAGTATGAGCAGGATGCGCATCGTTGCCGCCGGCTCGCCGAACCAGATGATCCCGACCAGCACCGTGCCGAGCGCGCCGATGCCGCCCCAGACCGCATAGGCCGTGCCCATCGGGATCGTCCGCGACGCGACTTCGAGCAAAGCCATGCTGATCGCGACCGAGACGAGGAAGCCGATCGTCCAGGGCAGGTTCCTGAAGCCGTCGACGAAGCGCAGGCAGGTGGTGAAGCCGACCTCGAAACAGCCGCCGATCGCCAGCGCCAGCCACGCAAGGGCCGGGGTCACGCCGGGCCTTCCGCGGGCGACATGGGTTGACGGCCGGCACGGGCCGCGAGCAGGCAGCCGCCGACGATCAGGATGGCGCCGAGGATCGTGGTGACGGCGATATGCTCGCCGAAGACCAGATATCCGAACAACGCGCCCCACAGCAGCGCACTATATTCGAGCGTCGCGAGATGCTGGGCCTCGGCGCGGCGATAACCCCAGGCGAACAGGAGCATGGCGACGATCGTGAGGACGGCCGAGCCGCCCAGCGCCGGCACCGCGCGCGCGGGCGGAAGCACAGCGAGGAAGGGCGCGAACAGCGCGAGCCAGATGACGACGGTGAGATTCTGGAAAAAAGCGACCTCGCGCGGCCCCGCGGCCAATGCCTGTTGCCGCAGCAAGATCAGATTGTAGGCGTAGAGCAAGGCTCCGACGAGAACCGCAGCCGCGCCCCAGCCGCTTCGCGCGCCGGCCGGCTGGCCGAGCCGCACCCATAGGATGAGGAGCACGCCGCAAAAGCTCAGCAGCGAAGCCATCACCGCACGCGCGCCGATCTTTTCCCGGAGCAGCAACGCGGCAAGATAGAGCGCCATGATCGGCGCGACGAAGGACAAGGTGATCGCTTCGGCGATCGGCATCCGCGCCAGACCGAAGAAGAAGGTGACCGCGCTCGCCGCATTGACCGCACCGCGGATCATGTACCGCCGCAACATGGCGCGCGTCGGCCAGCCCGAACGAGTCGAAAAGTAGATCGCGCCGCTGAGCGGGACGGCGATGAGCTGCCGCCAGAACACCGCGTTGAACGCGCCCAGCGCGAGCGTCAGGCCCTTCATCATCGCGTCCATCGCGGAGAAGACGGCGACGCCCAGCGCCAGCACGACAAAAGGGGCGATCGAAGCCGGCGAGGAAGCGGGCGCGTGCATCCCGGCGCGCATAGCATGGGATCGCCGCATCCAAAGAGTAATAGAGTGGCGAGCGACCCATGCTGATCGCTCGGACCGCCTCCCGCTCAGCCCATCCGGAGGAGGCCGAATTTCACGTTGCGCGGAGGCGGCGACTTTGCGGTAAGGAAGCGCGATGTGCGGATTGGCCGGGATCATTGGCGACGGACCCGAGATGCCCGCCCTGCTCAGGCAGATGGCGGCTTCGATCGCCCATCGCGGTCCCGACGACGAAGGCATCTGGTGGGATGAGGAATGCGGCGTCGGCTTCGCCCATCGGCGCCTCGCCGTGGTCGACCTGTCGCCGACAGGCCGCCAGCCGATGGCGTCGAACGACGGCCGTTACATGCTCGCCTACAATGGCGAGATCTACAACCATCTGGCGATCCGCAGCGCACTTGAAGCGGAGCGATCGATCGCATGGCGCGGCCATAGCGACACCGAGACGTTGGTCGAGGCGATATCCGCCTGGGGATTGCAGGCGACGCTCGAACGCGCCGTCGGCATGTTCGCGATCGCGCTCTGGGATCATCGCACCCGCACGCTGCAGCTTGCCCGCGACCGCTTCGGCGAGAAGCCGCTCTATTATGGCTGGGTCGGCGGAGACTTCGTCTTCGCGTCCGAACTCAAGGCGGTACGACGGCACCCGAGGTTCGCCAACACGGTCGACCGCCGGGCGCTGCGCCTGCTCGCCGCGCGCGCCTATGTCCCGGCGCCGCTGTCGATCTACGAGCGCATCTTCAAGCTCGAGCCGGGATGCATCCTCGCCATCGACGCCCGGGCGAACCGGCATGCCACCGACGTGCCTCCCGCCGAAGGGGCCGCCGGGCCGCTCACGCTGCGGCGCTACTGGTCCTATCGCGACGCCGTCATCCATGGCTTGGCCGATCCGATCCTGGACGGGGACGAGGCGCTCGAGCGGCTCGAGTCGGCGCTTGCCGACGCCATCGCCGGGCAGGCGGTCGCCGACGTGCCCGTCGGGGCGTTCCTTTCGGGAGGAATCGATTCCTCGACGGTCGTGGCGCTGTACCAGGCCCATTCGCCCGGGCGGGTGAAGACCTTTTCGATCGGCTTTGCCGAAGCCGGCTTCGACGAAGCCGTCTATGCCAGACAGGTCGCACGCCACTTCGGCACCGAGCATCACGAACGCTACCTGACCTCCGGCGAGGCGCAGGAGGTGATTCCATCGCTGCCGGCCATGTATGACGAGCCGTTCGCCGATTCCTCGCAGATTCCCACCCACCTCGTCAGCGTGCTCGCACGTGGCCTGGTAACGGTCGCGCTGTCCGGCGACGGCGGCGACGAGCTGTTCGCCGGCTACAATCGCTATCGGGCGACCGCGCGTCTGTGGTCCCGCCTCAAGCGGCTGCCGCGGCCGCTGCGCGCCGCGGTCGGCGGCGGCATCGCCATGATTCCGCCCCGCGCCTGGAACGGCTTGACGACGCTGCTGCCGTCGGGCCGCCGGCCGGCCTTCTTCGGGACGAAGGTGCAGAAATTCTTTCGGACCATGGGCGAAGCGGCGACCCTGGACGATGTCATGGCAGCCTTTGTCGACGAATGGCCAAGGGACGAATCGCCGGTGCTGTCGACGCAGGGCAATGGAGCGGTGGGCGGCTTCGACATGGCGCTGGGCGATGGCGCGCCCGACGTGGCGCGGATGATGTATTGCGACGCAATGTCCTATTTGCCCGACGACATATTGTGCAAGGTCGACCGGGCGGCCATGGCGGTCAGCCTTGAAACGCGCATCCCGTTCCTGGACCACCGCGTTGCCGAGCTGGCGGCACGCATTCCGCTGGCGATGAAGATGGAAGGCGGCACGGGAAAGGCGATCGTGCGCAAGCTGCTCTACAAACATGCCCCGCGCCGGCTGTTCGAGCGTCCGAAGGCGGGGTTCGCCGTGCCGGTGGGAGAATGGATCAAGGGCCCGATGCGCGACTGGGCCGAATCGCTGCTCGATCCGGCGGCGATGCGCAGCGAAGGATATTTCGACGCCGATCTGGTCCAGCGCCGCTGGCGCTCGCATCTGCGGGGCGAAGGGGATTCGACCCAGGCGCTCTGGTCAATCCTCATGTTCCAGGCCTGGCTCGTCGAAAATCGCCGCGGCGCGCATGATGCGTCAGCGGTGGTTCATCCGCGCGCAGCGTAGGACTGCGGATGGACACGAATCGCCGCTCGCTCCTGAATGGCCTCGGCTCGCTCACCGCGACGGCACTGCTTGCGCGCCCTGGCCGCGCGGCAGCTTCGCCTCTCTTCACGCCGGAGATGTTCGGCGCCAAGGGCGATGGCGTCACGAACGACAGCAAGGCGATGAAGGCGCTCGCCGCGGCGGTCAATGCGAAAGGCGGCGGCGTCATCGTCTTCAGGCCCCGCACCTATCTCGTCGGTGAGCAGTCGCCGGCATCCGATCCCGACGCCTTCTACTCATTTGACCCGGTTCCCCTGCTCGAATTCAAGGGCTGCCGCGCGCCGCTGGTCATTCGCGGCAATGGGGCTCGGCTGAAGTGCGCCGACGGGCTCCGCTTCGGCGTGTTCACACGCGATGGACAGCCGCTGAAGCATCCGATGCCCTATGTCGGCCCCGGCGGCGCCACCCCCTATCAGCGGATGGTCGGCATCGAGAATTGCACCGGCCCGGTCGAGGTGTCCGACCTCGAGCTGGACGGCAATGTCGATCGGCTGGTCATCGGCGGCCAATATGGCGACACCGGCTGGCAGATTTCCGCGACCGGCCTCGTGCTGAGAGACAATCGCGGCGACGAGATCGTCCGGAATGTCCACACCCACCACCACGCGCTCGACGGCCTTGTCGTCAACGGCGTCAACCGCGCGCCCAGCGAGCGCCCCGTCCAACGCCGCATCATAGGCCTGCGCGCGGAGCATAACGGGCGGCAGGGGTGCAGCATCGTTGGTGGCCACGGCTACAGCTTCGAACGATGCCGCTTCAACCGTACCGGCCGGGCGCAAGTGATGAGCAACCCTGGCGCCGGCCTCGACATCGAGGCGGAAGGCGAAAAGAAGAATCGCGACCTCAGCTTCGCCGATTGCGAATTCTCGGACAATGCCGGTTGCGGGATGGTTGCCGACACGGGCGACAGCGAAGGCGCAAGCTTTGTCCGATGCACGTTCGTGGGAACGACCAACTGGGCGGCCTGGCCTTGCAAGCCGCGCTTCAGCTTCCGCGCCTGCACATTCGTCGGGCCGCTCGTTCGCGCCTTCGGCGACGACGACCCGGCCCGCGCCGCCCAATTCTTCGACTGCACGATGACCGACGATCCGGCGCTGTCGCCGACCGGGCAGGTCTATGGCGGTGCAAACCCCGACCGTCCGCTGGCCGACCTTTCCGACGCCCGCAACATGCTGTTCCGCCGTTGCGCGTTCCTGGCGACCCATGCGGCGGTGCTGCCCTGGTCGACCGGCGCGATCTACGCCGATTGCAGGATGGAGCAGAGCTCGCCCAAATTCTCGTTCCCGCGCGGCACCTATCTCGGCCGCACCATCATCAATGGCAACGTCAATCTCGCCTATTCCAAGATCGTCGGCGAGGTGATCCTCAACGGAACGCGGCTCGCCGCCGGCAAGGCCTAGTGTGATTTCGAGCCAGATGGAATGAGCTGGCCGCCGTGCCCCCGGCACGGCTGCCGATTGCCGGGGGCAATCGGCACCTGCTCATTCTGGCGGCTCGGAATGCGCCGGGTCCGAAGCTGGCGGGGCCAGCTTCGGACCCAAGCACGGCAATCAAA
>DATFHP010000147.1:0-20189 GCA_035248285.1 Allosphingosinicella sp.
GACGACGCATCCGTAAGGCCGGCTGAGGGCCTTTCCGCAAAGGCGGGTGGCCTGTGCGGCCGCGATGGTGCGCTTCTCTTGTTTCAAATGAGGCGAAATTGGGTAAGCAAGGCCCATGCTGCGACGATTGCTTCCCATGGCCCTTGTCTGGCTGGCTGCCGTCCCTGTCCTTTCCCAGACGACCGCCCCGCCGCCCGGCGGAGCCCAGCCGGCGGTGCCCCGGCCGGCCATCGTCCGCGTCGCCCTTCAGACCGCCGCCGGCCCGATCCTGCTCGAGCTGGAAGCCCAGCGCGCGCCGAAGACGACCGCCAACTTTCTGCGTTATGTCGATCAGAAGCGGCTCGACGGCACCGCTTTCTATCGCGCGGTGAAGGTCCAGCCCGGCTATGGCCTCGTTCAGGGCGGGGTGCGCTATGATCCCGGACGCGTGCTGCCTTCGATCCCCCACGAGCCGACCAGCATCACCGGCCTCAGCCACGTCGATGGCACCATCTCGATGGCGCGCGCCGCTCCCGGCACAGCCAATGGCGATTTCTTCATCTGCGTCGGCGCGATGCCCTCGATGGATGCGCATCCCGGCCAGCCTGGAGACAGCCAGGGCTTCGCCGCCTTCGGCCATGTCGTCGAAGGCATGGATATCGTCCGCCGAATGCTCGACGCGCCCACCTCGCCGACCGAAGGGCAGGGCGTGATGAAGGGCCAGATGCTCTCGCCGCCGATCAAGATCGTCGCCGCCAGGCGTGCGAAATGATCCGGAGCCGGATTTCCCCGGGAAGCGGCGCGATATGAATCACTCGCCGCTCAATGACTCTTTGTTGCCGCATCGCTTTTTTGCGAAGATTGAGCAGGGACAGAGTGCCTCCGGCAGCCTGTAGCCGCGTTTGGGAGACGCGGCCACCTGCATCAATGGCTTCTACCTTTCCGTACGAGGCTGCAGCGCTCGAAGCGCTGCCTGCCCTTGCTCAATGATCCTTGGGAGTCTTCACGTCCACGGTGGGAAGCTCGACCGTCTTGTTTTCGGTTCCAACGCTCACCTTGGGAACCTCGATCGTCTTGTTTTCGGTCCCGACCTCCACGTCGGGGCCCTGGACATTATATTCGGGCAGTTGGCCACCGCTGACGTTGACGTCGACGTCGGGCAGCTTGGCTTCCTTGGTCTGGTCGACCTTGCACGCCGTGACCGCGAGGCAGCTTGCGGCAACGAGCAATTTGATGGAATTCTGCATCTTTCCTCCTACTTTCGCTAAAAAAAGGGGGGATGTCGGACAGGCTCACCTGTCTCGCTGCAGTGATGCGCCGCGATATCCCCTGTCTCCATTGTCGCTTTGGCAGGATGCGACCTCGCAACAATCCCGTCCCGCCCTCAAAGTTCCGCTGAAACGACGTTTCTCCCTTATCCGTTCCCGAAGCGCGGCTAAGATAGGGGCTCTGTCGTGCGGTTGCGGCAGAGGGGGCATGGCAGATATTCTCGCGCCCAAGGGAGAATGGAATGAACGAAATTGACGATGCGATCGCCGCGGCCGCGTTCCGGCGGCTGGTCGATCATCTCCGCCATCGCTCCGATGCCGCCAATATCGATCTGATGGGACTCGCCGGCTTCTGCCGCAATTGCCTCGCCGACTGGATGGTGGATGCCTCGGCAGAGCAAGGAAAGCGGCTCAGCCGCGAAGAGGCACGCCGGGCGGTCTACGGCATGCCCTACGACGATTGGAAGGCGGGCCAGCCCGCGGCCACGCCCGAACAGCTCGCGCGCATGGACGAAAGCGTCGCCAAGAACAGGAAATAGCGGCCGATCCGCGATCGCTGCGAGAAAAACAGCCGCGATATTCTGCGTTGCTCCCCCGCGGCGATGCCATGTAATCGCGATTCGCAGACCGCGCGGGACATGCGGCTCCTCGGAGCCGAGCGCGCGATCGAAGGGGGATATGATGCGATTTGTGATTCTTGGCGCTCGTGCGCTGCTGCTGACCATTGGCTGTGCGCCGTTCGCCGCCTGTTTCGCCGGCCCGGCGTTGGCCCAGGATGACGGAGCCGCGCCGGCGGCTTCTGCCGAGGGATCGGAGGCGGACGGACGGACCGAAGAGATCATCGTCACGGCGCAGTTCCGCGAGGAGAATTTGCAGGACATCCCGCTCGCCGTCACCGCCGTGACCGGAGCGATGATCGAAGCGCGGTCGCAGACCAACCTTGCCGATCTGACGGCACAGGCGCCCTCGGTCGTCCTCAAGCCGGCGACGCCGGCTTACGGGCCCTCCATCACGGCCGCGATCCGGGGCATGGGCCAGATCGATTTCAATCCGGCGTACGAGCCCGGCGTCGGCATTTACATCGACGATGTCTATTATCCGCGCCTGATCGGCGCCAATTTCGACCTGCTCGATCTGGAGCGGATCGAGATCCTGCGCGGTCCCCAGGGCACGCTGACCGGCCGCAATTCCGAAGGCGGCGCGATCAGGTTCATCTCGCGCCGTCCGAACGGCGCGGATGGCGGCTATATCGCCGCGACCTACGGCAGCCGCGACCGCATCGGCCTTCGCGGCGCCGCCGGCTTCACGATCGCCAAAAATCTGTTCGCGCGCGTCTCGGGGACCTTCGCGGACCAGGACGGCTATGTGAAGCAGATCGATTTTGGATGCGCCCACCCGGGTCAGGGCGTTGCCGCGACTCGGGCGGCGGGAAAGTGCACGGTCTCGAAGTTCGGCGATGTCGGCTACAAAGCGGTGAAGGGTATCGTCCGCTGGGCCCCGTCCGACCGGATCGATGCGATGATCAGCGCCGATTATGCCAAGGACAAGCGCCGCAATTCGGCTGAGGTCCTGCTCTACGGCAAGAACATCAATCCCAACGTCCAGGCCGGGGCGGGCGTACCGCTGGACAGCCGTTTCATCTGCGGCAGGTTCTGCAATTTTGCCACCGACGGCCAGCCGGCCGCGGCATTCGTAGCCGGCGCCATCCCGGCCCTGAACGGCCTCCCGCTGGCGGCGACCGCGATCGACAACGAGATGGAATATTCGAGCTGGGGTCTGTCGGGCCGCATTGCATTCGATCTCGCCGACGCGGCCAAGCTGACCTCGATCAGCGCCTATCGCGAATGGAAATCGCGGTTCAGCCAGGACGCCGACCTGTCGCCCGCGCGCGTGGGCAACGGCGCCAATGCCCTGGATTCGAAATATTGGAGCCAGGAACTCCGTCTGAACGCGAAGCTCGCCGACTGGGTCGATCTGACGCTCGGCGGCTTCTATTCGCACGAGAAAACGACCTATTTCACGAAGCAGGACGTCCGCTACGTCGCGGTCGGATCGGCTTCGGGTCCGCCGCCTTTTCCGCTGCCGCTTTTCCCGCTGCAGTTCATCGGCGACGATCCGGTGAAGGTCGTCTCCAAGGCTTTGTTCGGCACCGTCATCGTCAAGCCGGTCGCCGCCCTGACCCTCACCGGCGGGCTGCGCTACACAAGGGAAGCGAAGGATTATACCTTCTTCCGCTACAATTATGACGGCGCCACGATCAACGCGTTCCTCGATCCGGTCGGCGCAGCCTGCGGGATCGGCTTTTCCGGCGTCGACACCGGCGATTGCAACCACAATGGCAATAGTATCGAGGTCCTCCAGGCGCTGTCCGGCACCACTGCCCGATTCCGCGGCAGCCGCTGGGATTATCGCGCCAGCCTGGACTATCGTTTCAACCCCGAAATTCTCGCCTATGCGACGGTATCGACCGGGTTCAAAGGGGGCGGCATCGGCCCGCGCCCGTTCAACGCCGCTCAGGCCCGCCCGTTCGGCCCGGAGAAGCTGACCGCGTTCGAAGTGGGCTTCAAGACCGACCTGTTCGACCGCAGGCTGCGGTTCAACGTCGCGGCTTATTACAACAGATTCAAGGACGCGCAGCTGACCTTGCAGTCGTGCCCTCAATTCGGCGGGCCGGGCCCCTGCGCGCTGCCCCAGAATGCGGGCAATGCCGACGTCAAGGGTATCGAGGCCGAGATCTTCTTCCGGCCGCTCGAGGGGCTGCAGATCGACGCCTCGGGCTCGCTGCTCGACTGGGATTGGAAATGCGTCGATCCGCGGGTGCTCGGTCTTCCCGGCACTGGGCAATGCGACGCCAGTAAGGCGCTCGTCGACCGGCTGAGCTCGCCCCCGCGCGGCGTCTCCAAGCATCAATGGAGCATCGGCGCCGAATATCGGATCGATCTCGCCGGCGCCGGCTCGCTGACGCCGCGGATCGACGTCAGCCATCAGGGCAAGCTGCTCGGCACCGCAACCGTCCCGGCCGCGGGATCACCCTCGGCGCTTTTCTCCACGGTCGATTCCTATACGATGACGAACGTGCGCCTGACCTGGCGCAACGCCGACCGCGACCTCGAAGCGTCGCTCGAAGTCTCGAACCTGTTCGATCGCTATTATTTCCTCGGCAAGTTCGACCTGACCAGTGCGGGAGCGGGCACGATTTCGGGCCTGCCCGGCCGTCCGCGCGAATGGGCCGTCACGGTCAAGAAGACGTTCTGATCGGGGCCTTGGTCTTTGGCCTCAATCGCCTGGGAAGCCTTCGTAATAGTCGTTGCGCCACAGGAAATCGGTGAATGTGAACGTCACGCTGAAGTCGAGCGCCGTCACCTGGTGCCACCAGCCGATCGGAATGTAGATCAGCTCGCCCGGTCCCAGCTCGACCTCATAGGTGGTCGCCTTCGCCGCCTCGGGGTGCCGGGCGACGGCTTCGTCGTCCATGATGTCGTGGACGGCGCTGAACACATGGCGCTCGTTGGCAAGATATTGGGTTTCTGAGGGCGGCAGCAGGATCAGACGCTTCGAACCGGTCACTTGCGCCAGCAGATTGTTGGTGAGGTCGAAGTGGAGCGGCGTGAAGGTGCCGATCGGGCCGACCCAGATCATTCCCGGCGCGCCCTTGAGGAATTTGGTCAGCGGCCGGACGTCCGCGTCGAGCGGCGCCAGCGCGGCGCGGTTGCCGTCGCTGTTGTAGGCGGTGAGATAGGCATCGTTGCCGGCATGCGCGGTGATCGCCTCGATGAAGGCGTCGAACGGCAGGCGGCTCTTGTGCCGGTCCTTCTCCAGCTCGAACTGCGCGTTGGCATCGCGTCCGGTCTGCACCTCGATCTCGGCCTTGCCGACCTTGTCCGCGAGATAGGCCGGAGTCCATCGGTCCAGCGCCGGCCAGGCATCGAGCTCGCCTTCGATGACGACGGGTCTTCCGGGCGCGTAGAAGCGTTCGAGGAACTCCTCGGACGACAGGCCGCGCACGCGCTCGATCCCGCCGCCGTCCGGCGCGAGCCGGCGCTGGCTTTCCATCACCGACAATATCCAGTCGCGGCGCTTGACGCCGGCGTCGGTCGCCGGTTCCGTCCGGCGCGGGTCCGGGCCGCGCGCAGGCGGTTCCGGCTCCGTCGGCACGGACTCGCGCGGCGCGGGAACGGGCCGATGCGCCGGGCACCCTTCAAACGCCCTGACGCGCAGCTTGGCCTGATGATCGGGCGCGCCGGGGCGTTCGCCGGGCCGCATGCCGCGATAATAGAGCTTCTGCCATTTGTCGGCGGGCGCGGTCGGCCTGGTCTCGCGTACCCACGCCTGGAAGGCGTCGCGCGATCGGCTCCATGCCTCGAACTCTTCCTTGAGCGCGGGCGCTTCGTCGATCGGCACGACGCGCGGCGCGACGCCGGTCAGCACGTTGCGCTGCACGGGGAAGAAAAAGGCGATCGGTTCGTCCTGCTCGAACCGGATCCATTCGCCGGCGCGGGTGAAGCGCCAGTTCATCGTGAACGTATAAGGCGACCAATCGGTCTCGATGACGGCATTGAGTGCCGCGATGCCGTCCTTGGCATGGTTGGGCGATCCGCCGACCCACAGGTTCCAGCCCTCCGGCGTGCGGAAAATGCCTTCGATGTGGAAGGTGACGGTGCCGAGCCCGAACAGCGATACCGCGGCGCGGCGCGGATCGGTGCCGGGATCGAGCCTGATCTCGACATCCTCGACGCGCGGCCCGCCGTTCCAGCGCGCCGCGAAGCCGCAGGGGCTCAGCAGCTCCCAGCCATGCGCATTGGCGATGGCGAGCGGCAGGCAGCGATAGGCGAAGCGTTCGGTGCTGGCCTCCATCCAGTCGCGCTTGACGGAAGCCGGCCGGATGCGCGGATCCCATCCCGAATAGGTGTAGCAGATCAGATCCACGGATCTTCGAGCCTCGGCATGACAAACGGCAAGAATTCGCCGCAATCGGCCGCGGGTCAAGCGGCGATGGACCGAGGCACCCGGAGGATCGGAATCAGGCGGCCGTTCCCCAGACCTCTTCGGCGACCTCGATCACCAGCCGGATCTTGGCCGATTGCTGTTCGACCTGGATGTCGTTGCCGTCGACGGTCGAAGCGAAACCGCATTGCGGGCTCAGCGCCAGCTGCTCGATCGGCACGTAGCGCGCCGCCTCCTCGATCCGCCGCTTGACGTCGTCCTTGGATTCGAGCTCGCCCAGCTTGGTCGTGACCAGGCCGAGCACCACCGTCTTGCCCTTCGGGACGAAGCGCAACGGCGCGAAGTCGCCCGAGCGCGGATCGTCATATTCGAGGAAATAGGAATCGATGTCGAGCGCATTGAACAGGACCTCGGCGACCGGCTCATAGCCGCCCTCGGCCGCCCAGCTCGACCGGAAGTTGCCGCGGCACAGATGGATCGCGGTCACCATGTCGCCCGGCACGTCGCGGACGGCGCTGTTGATCATTGCCGCATAGAGTCGCGGCGCATCATTGGGGTCGATGCCTCGCTCGCGCGCCTTGTCGCGGTGCGTCTCGTCGCACAGGAAGGCCAGGTTGGTGTCGTCGAGCTGCAGATAGCGGCAACCCGCCTCGACCAAATCTGCGATCTCGTCGCGATAGGCGGCGCCGACGTCGGCGAAGAAATCCTCCATGTCGGGATAGACGTCCCGGCCGATGCCGCCGCGCCCGGCCCGGAAGTGAAGCATTGTGGGGGAGGGGATGGTGACCTTGGGCGTCTCATTGACCACTGACTTCAGATAGTCGAAATCGCGCCGTTGGATCGGCCTGGAGTGCCTGATCCGGCCGGTTATACCCAACACAGGCGGCGAATAGTCCATCTCCTTGCCGCCATGCTGGTGGAATTTGATCCCGGTGAGCCCGGCCGCCTCGATGCCGTCGAGCTGCAGCAGAAAATCGGTGTGGAAGAAGGTGCGGCGATATTCGCCGTCGGTGATCGCTTTGAGGCCGAGCCCTTCCTGATAGCGTACGACGTCGCGGATCGCGTCGTCCTCGATCGTGCGAAGCTCCTCCGCGCCGATCGCGTCGGCCGCCTTGCGGCTGCGCGCCTCGAGCAGCGCCTTGGGCCGCAGGAAGCTGCCGACCTGGTCGGCGCGGAACGGCGGCCGCGCCTTGCCTCTTTGCGCGTTCGTGTCGATCGGATCGAGCGTGTCGGTCGGCATTTGCTTACTCCCTGACGCGATGAGCCGGCTCGCGACATTTCATCCTATCGCGCGCGCACGCAAGCCAAAGCGCCCTATTTGACGATCTTCAGGCGCGCGCTGCCGGGCTGGTCGCCGATCCAGATGGTGACGGTCAGCTCGCCGCCGTGAAGATGTTCGGCGACCTTGCCTTCGAGGCCGGCCACCGTCAGCCATTGCAGCATCGCCTCGTCGGCGAAGCCGAGACGGGCATGGGCGTCGCGGTCGCGCAATTCCTCGCGATCATGCGCGGCGAGGTCGACGATCAGCAATCGCCCGCCGGGTGCAAGCACGCGCGCCGCCTCGGCGATCACCGCCGGCGGTTGCTGGGCGTAATGGAGCACCTGGTGGATGATCACGGTGTCGGCGCTGCGCGAAGGCAGGGGCAGCGCGTACATGTCGCCCTGTCGCAGGTCGGCGTCGAGCCCGGCCTGGGCGATCTTCGCGCGCGCCATGCGCAGCATCCCTGGCGAACGGTCGATGCCGATCGCTTCCTCGGCGCTGGGACCGAGCAGCTCGATCATCCGGCCGGTGCCGGTGCCGATGTCGATCAGCCGTCCCAGCGCCCGTCCGCCGAGCGCGCGCACGATCGCCGCCTCGACCTCGGGCTCGCCGACGTGGAGCGATCGAAGCTCGTCCCAATGTGCCGCATGGCGCTCGAAATAGAGTTCCGCCGCGGCCGCGCGGTCGGCACGCACCGCGGCGAGCCGCGCGCGATCGGCCACCTCCCACGGATCCTCGCCGGCGATGCCGTTCCAGCGATCGAACATGGCGAAGATCGGCTCGACGCGATCGGGCCGACCGGGGCTGAGGAAGACCCAGCTTCCCTCCTTGCGACGCGTTGCAAGGCCGGCATCGATCAATATCTTGATATGGCGCGAAACGCGCGGCTGGCTTTGCCCGAGCACTTGCGCCAGCTCGCCGACGGACAGCTCCATGGCGCGGATCAGCATCATGATCCTGAGCCGCGTGGGATCGGCAAGCGACCGGAAGACCTCCACGGGAACCGACATGTCCGCATATAAGGACTTCGTTATGTCCCGGTCAATTGGAGGTGCCCGCAACCGTCCCCGGAGATTCGCGCACGCCGAGGCGCACGCCCGGAGGTTGGGCGACGATGACCGGCCGTTCGGCCGGCCGGCGAGTCATGCCTGGGCTCTGTCCTGCCTTATCGAGGCGAACAGGGTCTAGCGATGATGGCGCCAGTGGCGACCGTACCGCTGATGGCGGTAATAGGGCCTGTAGCCGCTCCAGTGATAAGGCCGTTCGTAATAGCCGTAATAGCCGTAGCTGGGGTAGCCGTAGCTATAATAGTCCGGATAATAGCCATAATAGTCCGGATAATAGCCATAGGCCGGATAATAGCCGCCGATAGAGATGACCAGGCTCGAGCCGCCGCGGCGATAGCGGTAGTCGTCCCAGCCTCCATGGCGCCAATAGCCGCCTCCATTCCAACGACCGCCGTGATGCCAGCCGTTGTCGTGCCATCGTTCGGCCAGGGCCGGCGATGCGGTGAGGGTGAGCGCCAGAGCGGCGGCGAGAGGCTTGATAAGCATACAGACCTCCATTCCCGGGTGTTAACCATGACACCCGTTCTGGAGAATCGCAGAAAACGGAAAATCGTTCCCTGATAGCGGCTTGTTTGGCCCATGATGCGCACCACGACCGGGCAGGCGGGCTAGACCCGGCTTTGGTTCTTCATCCGCGAGACCAAAAGCTCGAACACCGACGGATAGATCGGCTGCTTGAATTCGAGCCCGGCCAGCCATTCGCGGACCCACGCGACCCTCGATTCGATCGGCTGCAATCCAGGCAGCGTGATCCACACCGTCTCGCCGACCGCGACGCGTTCGGGGAGTTCGACCTGACATCCTCGTTCCGACACGTCCAACAGGCTGACCTCAGTCTTGTGGTAGCCCGATTTGCGCAGGTGAACATAGGTGCGCAGCGCGATCCGCGCCGCCTTCCGTTCCGTCCTCCCCTCGTCCCCTGGTTCGTCCCCGCAGGACATGCCATCGGCTCTCTTTAGTTACGGTCTTTCCATCATGATTGCACGCGAACGGCAAATGAAATCCATCCATAATGAACCAACCGCAATCAAGCTCCATGTCCATGGAGAGCATGGAAAATTTGCCGCGGCCAGGCACCTGACGGCGACATAAGAGCGGACGGCCGGCAGGCCGCAGGATTGAGTGGGCCAGGGAACGGCAAATATTGCGCCGATGAGGGGGAAGGGGACAAGCCCCGGCTCTTCAATCCTCTGGGGCGATCTCGACGCGCAGGCCCTCGAGGTCGGGCACGCATTTGAGTTGGCAAGACAGCCGCGATCGCTCGTTGCGGTGGTCCGAGCTGTCGAGCAGATCGCTCTCGTCCTCGGACAGGGCCGGAAGCTTGTCGGCGAATTCGGGATCCACGAACACATGGCAGGTGGCGCACGAGCAGCAGCCGCCGCACAAAGCGAGCAGTTCGTCGAAGCCACTTTCGCGAATGACCTCCATGATCGTCAGGCCTTCCTCGCCCTGGACCTCGGTCTCGTTGCCATCGCGGGTCTTCACATGGATGGTGACCATCGTTTCACTTGCTCCACGCCATTGCCGGCGCACCGCGCGCCGATTCGAGCTGCTTCTCCAGCGCACCCAGCACGCGATAGCAAGGGAGAACCTGCGCGACGCTCGCATTGGGCTCGCGACCCTCGCGGATCGCGGCGATGAATTCGCGGTCCTGCAGCTCGATGCCGTTGGTGGACACGTCGACCGCGCTGACGTCGATCGGTTCTTCCTTGCCGGTCACCAGATCGTCGTAGCGCGCGATGAAAGTGCCGTTGTCGCAGATGTAGCGGAAGAAGGTGCCGAGCGGCCCGTCGTTGTTGAAGCTCAGCGACAAGGTGCAGATCGCGCCGCCGCGCGCCTTGAGCTGGATCGACATATCCATGGCGATGCCGAGCTCGGGGTGGGGCGGGCCTTCGACGGCGTTGGCGATCACCACCTCGTCGCCAGTCTGATATTGGAACAGGTCGACGGTATGCGCCGCATGGTGCCAGAGCAGATGGTCGGTCCAGCTGCGCGGCTCGCCCTTGGCGTTGATGTTGCGGCGGCGGAAGAAATAGGTTTGCACGTCCATCTGCTGGATGGCCAGCTCGCCCGCCACGATCTTCTTGTGGACATATTGGTGTGAGGGGTTGAACCGCCGCGTGTGGCCGCACATCGCGACCAGGCCGGTCCGTGCGGCCTTGTCGGCAATGGCTTGGGCATCCGCCTCGCTGTCGGCGAGCGGGATCTCCACCTGGACATGCTTGCCGGCTTCCAGGCATTGGATCGCCTGCCCGGCATGCAATTGGGTCGGCGTGCACAGGATCACCGCATCGACATCGTCGCGGGCGAGGCTGTCGCCAAGCTCGGTGGTGACATGGCCGATGCCATATTTGTCCGCGACGGCCCGGGTCGGCCCGATCGTGCGTCCGATCAGCGACGTCACCTCGACGCCGTCGATCGCCTTCAGTCCGTCGAGGTGCTTTTCGCCAAAGGCGCCGGCTCCGGCGAGCGCGATCCGCATAGTCATTCTCCGTCAGGCGACCGGTTCGAGCACCATATGCCCCACCGCTGTGTTCGATGCCGGCACGTGATAATGGCGGTGCAGCTCCCTGACCTTGGGGCCGAGCGCGCCGCGCATGATCAGCCACATCACCAGCTCGATGCCCTCGGCGCCGCTTTCGCGAAGATATTCGAGATGATCCATATGCCGCAGCCGCTCGGGATCGCGGGTCAGATCGTCGAGATAGGCCTGGTCGAACGCCTTGTTGATCAGCCCGGCGCGCGGCCCGTGCAGCTGGTGGCTCATCCCGCCCGTGCCCCAGATCTGCACGTTGAGATCCTCGGGGAAGCTTTCGACCGCGCGCGCGATCGCTTCGCCGAGCGTCCAGCAGCGGTTGCCCGTCGGAGGCGGGTAGGTGACGACGTTGACCGCGATCGGGATCACCCGCGCCGGCCATTCGTCGAGCTGGCCGAACACCAAGGACAGCGGCACCGTCAGCCCATGGTCGACGTCCATCCGGTTGATGATCGTCATGTCGAATTCGTCGAGGATGCAGCTTTGCGCGATGTGCCAGGCAAGATCGGGGTGGCCCTTGACGATCGGCACCGGGCGCGGTCCCCAGCCCTCGTCGGCGGGCTTGAATTCTTCCGCGCAGCCGATCGCGAAGGTGGGGATGACGTTCATGTCGAACGCCGACGCATGGTCGTTATAGACCAGGATGACGACGTCCGGCTTCTGCTCGGCCTCCCATTTGCGGGTCCATTCGTAGCCCTTGAACACCGGCTGCCAATAAGGCTCCTCGTTGCGGCCGTTGTCGAGCGCGGCGCCGATCGCCGGCACGTGGCTGGTCGATACGCCGGCGGTCAATCGCGCCATGTCAGCGCCCCTCCTTGATCGAGCGCACGCCATCGGGCGAGCGGCCGCCCTTGAGCATCATGTCGGCATATTCTTCCTGGGTCATGCCGGTCATCGATCCGGCCGCGAACTGGAAGCTCTTGCCGTCCGACGAGAAGATCTTGGACAGGAAATAGATGTTGCCGCCCTCCGCGATCGCCTTGTTGTAGTCGCGCGCCAGAACCGCCTGTTTCTGCGCCTCGGTCATCGCGAAGGTGTCGAGATAGGCGCGTTCGTCCTGGTGGAACGCGTCGCGGTTCTCGGGCTTCATCAGCGACATGCAGAATTGGTTGAGCCAATAGCCCTGCCGCGCCTGCTTCATCGTGAACACGGTCGTGCCCGGTATGTCGTCGAACTGCGCCAGATAGTCGTGAATGCTCGCTTGCCTGCCGGTCATAGACCGCGTTCCTTCAATTGCGCGTCGAGCCGCGGATAGACGCGGCGGGCATTGGCCTCGAATATCTGATGGCGCTGCGCGTCGCTTATATCCAGCGCATCGATATAGCGCTTGGTGTCGTCGAAATAATGGCCGGTTTCCGGGTCGATACCGCGCACCGCGCCGACCATTTCGGATCCGAACAATATGTTGTCGATCGCGATCACCTCGAACAGCAGGTCGATGCCGGGCTGATGATAGACGCAGGTATCGAAATAGACGTTCCGCATCACATGGCTGGCGAGCGGCGGCTGCTTCAGCATGTCGGCAAGCCCGCGATAGCGGCCCCAATGATAGGGCACAGCACCGCCGCCATGCGGGATGACGAACCTCAGGTCGGGAAAATCCCCGAACAGATCGCCCTGGACGAACTGCATGAAGGCGGTGGTGTCGGCGGCGATATAATAAGCGCCGGTGGCATGGAACATTGGATTGCAGCTTCCCGAAACATGGATCATCGCCGGCACGTCGAGCTCGACCATCTTCTCGTAGAAGGGATACCAGCTGCGATCGATCAGCGGCGGCGCGGTCCAGTGGCCGCCCGAAGGATCCGGATTGAGGTTGCAGCCGACGAAGCCCAGTTCGGTGACGCAGCGCTCGAGCTCGGCGATGCTGTTCGCGATCGGCACGCCGGGCGACTGCGGCAGCTGGCAGACGCCGAAGAAGGTCTCGGGATAGAGATCGACGACGCGCTTGATGAGGTCGTTGGCGGCGCGCGTCCAGGCGCCGGACACGCTTTCGTCGCCGACGTGATGCGCCATCGCCGAGGCGCGCGGCGAGAAGATCGTCATGTCCGCGCCGCGCTCGTGCAGCAGCCGGAGCTGGTTGGTTTCGATCGATTCGCGAATCTCGTCGTCCGAGATGGCCGGATAGGGCGGCGGCGCCCCGCCCGCCTTGAAGGCGGCCGTTTGCGCGTCGCGCCACGCGTCATGCGCGGGCGGCGCGGTGGTATAATGGCCGTGGCAATCGATGATCATGCCGCCGCGTCCCGGCTGTCGAGGATGCGCGCGCTTTTCGCCGCCAGTCCTTCGACCGGCTTCAGCTCCAGCTGCCCGATGCGCCGCTGCGCCTCGGCGGTCGCGCGCGACATCGGATTGGGCAGGTCGAGCCCGGCGACCGTCGCCGCCACTTCGTCCATCTCGGCGGCGCGGCGCCGGCCGTGGACCATCATGCGCTCAAGATTGTAATCGGCCCGTTCCGCCCAATCGACCCCCGGCCAGCTGGCGTTGAGCGTTGCCGTCACTTCGTCGACGACGCCGGCGGCATGAGCGGCGAGATAGCATTCGGCCGTGACCGCCTCGATGCCCTTGATCATCACCGAACGCAGCATCTTGATCATCGAGGCGCGGCCGACCTCGTCGCCGATGCCGCGCGGCGCGAAACCGGCCTCGCGCAGCAGCGCGCAGGCTTCGTCGGCGTGCGCGCCGCTGACCAGCAACGGCACCGACAGGCGCTGCGGACGCACCGGCGCCATCACGGCGACGTCGGCATAGCGCCCGCCGGCATCCGAAACGGCCTTTGCCGCCGCCCGCTTGGTCTGCGGCGCGACGCTGTTGAAGTCGCAATAAAGCGCTTCTCGTCTCAGAAGCGGCGCGACGGTGCGTGCCGCCGTCAGCGCCTGGTCGGCGGTGACGACCGAAAGCACCAGATCGGCGCCCGCGACCGCCGCGCGGAGCGTGTCGGCGCCGGTCACGCCAAGGCGCGCGAAATCCGCGCGTTTTGCCGGTGCCATGGCGGGATCGTCGGTCTTGATGTCATAGGCGCGCACGGCGGCCGCCTCGGAACCCCATTGCTCGGCAAAGGCGATCCCGGCCTCGCCGAAGCCGAGGAGCGCGGTGCGATGCAATATATGCGACATGGCAGCAGGGCCTAGGTGCTCCCGCGCCGCGGATGAAATCCGAAGACCATTCGTGCTATTCTGTTTCCTGAAGTGTCGCGTCATGGACGCAGGCTTCGAGGATCGAGAGAAAGGTCGACTGCGCGGGCGCCGGCTGCCAGCCTGTCCGCATCGTCAGGCCGATCGCGCGGCGGCTGGTCTCGATCGGCTCGCCGATCCCGGCCAGCAATCCGCAGGCAATCTCGACGCGCACCTGCTCGGGCGACAGCAACGTCAGGAAGTCGCTTTCGGCAAGCAAGGTGCGGATCGCCATCACCGAGCCGCAGGTCACCGGCGCGCGGGGCGGCGCCATGCCCGCGGCTGCGAACATCGCCGTCCAGGCGCGGCGCAACGGCGATCCCTCGCGCGCCATCACCCAGGGATAGGAGGCGAGGTCGCGCAGGCCGGGGCGATCGTGCCGAGCCAGCGGGTGCCCGCTTCGCGCAACGACGATCAGACGATCCTCGAACAGGCCGTGCTGGGCGACGTCCGGTCCCGGGTCCGGATTGCGCAGCGCGCCGATCAGGAAATCGAGACTGCCGTCGCGGAGCCGCTCGATCAGCTCGGCGTGCGATCCTTCGACGATCTCCACCTGGATCGACGGATGGAGAGCGTGGAAGCGTGCGGTGGCGAGCGGAAGCAGCCGTGCCCGCGCCAGCGGCATCGATCCGACGCGTACCGTCCCGCTGTCCTGCCCGCCCAGCATCATGATCTCGTCCAGCCCGCTTTCGAGGTCGCCGACCGCCAGCCTGAAGGCGCGCACGAGGCGCAGGCCGGCGGTGGTGAGCGCGACGCCCCGGCCCTTGCGCGCAACGAGCGTGACTCCGCACAGCCGCTCGACGTCGCGCACCGCGCGGTGCAGCGCGGGCTGCGACAATGCGGTGGCACGCGCCGCCGCCACGAAACTGCCGGCGCCGGCCAGCGCCAGCAGCGCCTTGACCTGCGTCATGGTCACCAGCCGCTCGGGGCCGGAAAAGCCCGCGCTCCCTGCCCGCCGGATCGCACCAAAGCCGTCGGTCAGCGCATTCAGGGCCGCTTCGGCGCGCACCGCCAGAATCCGGCCCGCTTCGGTCGCGACCATTCCGGTGGGGTGCCGCTCGAACAGCGCGGTTCCGGTCAGCGCTTCGACCTTGGCGATACCCTGGGTCACCGCCGGCTGAGACAGGTTGACCTGCGTCGCCGCGCCGCTGATGCTGCCGATCCGCCGCGTCGCGACCAGCGCGCGCAGATGCCGCAGGTTGAATTGGGTGGCGCGCGCTCGGACCGTCATCAGGCCCATATCTATAACAATAAATTATACCGGTCGCGCAATTCGGAATTGCCAAGATGCGGCGCTGGGCTCAAGCCGCAGCGGCTTTTTTCCGGGAGCATATATGGCAGGGATAGTGGTGCAGAACATCGAGCGCGCGTCATCCGCGACGATCGATGCCTTGGCGAAGGCCGGCGTTTCGACGGTGCATGAAGCGCAGGGGCGCACCGGGCTGCTCGCCCCATACATGCGGCCGATCTATGCCGGCGCGCGCATCGCGGCTTCGGCGGTCACGATCTCGGCACCGCCGGGCGACAATTGGATGGTGGCGGTCGCGGTCGAACAATTGCGCCCGGGCGACATCCTCGTGCTCGCGCCGACGTCGCCTTGCGAGGACGGCTATTTCGGCGATCTGCTCGCGACTTCGGCGATGGCGCGCGGCTGCCGTGGGCTGGTGATCGATGCCGGCGTGCGTGACGTGCGCGATCTTACCGCGATGGGCTTTCCGGTCTGGTCGAAGGCGGTGTCCGCGCAAGGGACGGTCAAGGCGACGCTGGGTTCGGTCAACGTGCCGATCGTCTGCGCCGGCGCCCTGGTCAATCCCGGCGACGTGATCATCGCCGACGATGACGGCGTCTGCGTCGTCCAGCGCGCCCGCGCCGACGAGGTGCTCGCCAAGGCGCAGAAGCGCGAGGCGGACGAAGAAGGCAAGCGCAAGCGCTTCGCCGCCGGCGAACTCGCGCTCGACCTGTACGACATGCGCGGCAAGCTCGCCGCGCTGGGCCTCAAATATCTCTGACGGCGTGCCTTGCCTGTGGATGCGGGGCGGCACGTCGAAGGCCGCCGTCTTCCTCGCGTCGGATCTGCCCGCCGCGGCCGCCGAGCGCGATGCCTTCCTGCTGCGGATGATGGGTTCGCCCGATCCGCGCCAGATCGACGGCATCGGCGGGGCGGACACGCTGACCTCCAAAGTCGCAATCGTCTCGGCTTCGCAACGATCCGGCGTCGACGTCGACTATCTGTTTCTTCAGGTCTTGGTCGACCGGCCGATCGTCACCGACGCCCAGAATTGCGGCAACATCCTCGCCGCCGTCGGCCCGTTCGCGATCGAGCGGGGGCTGGTGGAGGCCGCCGACGGCGAGACCCGCGTCGCGATCTACATGGAAAACACCGGCCAGATCGCGGTGGCAACCGTTCAGACTCCAGGCGGACGCGTCGAATATCGGGGCGATGCGCGGATCGACGGGGTGCCGGGCACGGCCGCCCCGATTCCACTCGCCTTTCGCGATACCGCCGGTTCCTCCTGCGGCGCGCTGCTGCCGACCGGAAACGCGGTCGACGCGATCGACGGGGTGGCCGTGACCTTGATCGACAACGGCATGCCGTGCGTCGTGATGCGCGCGGAAGATGTCGGCGCCACCGGCTACGAAGACCGCGCCACGCTCGACGATGCGCGCGATCTCAAGGCGCGGATCGAGGCGATACGGCTCAAGGCCGGCCCGCTGATGAACCTGGGCGACGTCGAAGCGAAGACAATTCCCAAGATGATGCTGGTGGCGCCGCCGCGGAACGGTGGCGCGATCACGGTCCGTTCGTTCATTCCGCACCGCGCGCATGCTTCCATCGGCGTGTTCGCGGCGGTCAGCATCGCGACCGCCTGCCTGCTGAGCGGCTCGCCGGCCGCCGCGGTCGCGCAGGTTCCGGAGGGACGGCGCAAGATCGTGTCGGTCGAGCATCCGACCGGTGAGACGACCTGCGTGCTGGAGACGGACGAGGCCGGCGAGGTGGTGAGCGCGGCCATGCTGCGCACCGCGCGCAAATTGTTCGACGGCCGCGTTTTCGGATAGCCTGGCCATGGGGAACAGGATCAAGAGCTGGACGGACGATCCTTCGACGCCGGCCTGGCGGCCGCCCGCCGGCGCGGTCGATGCGCACGTCCATGTCTTCGGACCCGAGGCGCGCTTTCCTTTCTCTCCCAAGGCCAAATATCATCCCGAGGATGCGACGCCCGAGATGCTGTTCGCGCTTCGCGACCGTATCCGATTTTCGCGCAGCGTCATCGTCCAGGCCAGCTGCCACGGCACCGACAATGCGGCGACCCTGAACGCGATCGCGGTCTCGAACGGCACGGCGCGCGGCGTGGCGGTGGTCGCCGGCGACATCGGCGACGCCGCGCTCGAACGGCTGCACGAAGGCGGCATTCGCGGCGTCCGGTTCAATTTCCTCAAGCGCCTGGTCGACGATGCGCCACGCGACCAGTTCCTGGCGATCGCACGGCGGATCGCGCGCCTCGGCTGGCACGTGGTCCTCTATTTCGAGGCCGATCTGCTCGAAGAGCTGACGCCGTTCATGGAAGCGATCCCGACCGCCATCGTCGTCGACCATCTCGGCCGGCCCGATATCGCACAGGGACCGGACGGCAAGGACATCACCGCTTTTCGCCGCCTGATGGAGACCCACCCCGCCATCTGGACCAAGGTCTCCGGCGCCGAGCGCCTGTCGCTCCAGGGCCCGCCCTACGACGATTTCGTCGAAGCGGTGCGGCCGATCGTCGCGGCCTTCCCCGAACGCGTGCTGTGGGGGAGCGACTGGCCGCATCCCAACATGCAGCATGCGATTCCCGATGACGGCCGATTGGTCGATATCGTTCCGCGCCTGGCGCCGACCGAGGCGCTGCAGCGTAAGCTGCTGATCGACAATCCGAACCGGCTCTATTGGGCAGACCAGCAAATATAATCAATAACTTAATATAGCCCGCGCGCTTCAAGCGCTTCGATTGCCTCGCGGTACGGCCTGAGCCCGAACGACATGAACAATATGGCGAACGGCTGCAGCGCCGCGGCGGTGATCGCGATCGAAAGCCACAGCTTGCTCTCGTCGCCGATGATGAAATTCGTGATGCTCGCCACCACCACCGAACCTAGCGCGCCGCCGATGGTGAAGATCATCAGATAGATGGCCGTCACCTGGCCGCGCATCTCGTTCGGCGTGATCGTCTGGATCGCGGCATTTTGCGGCACCGCGCCGAAGAAGCCGAACATCGTGCCGAACCCCGAGACGATCAGCGCCAGCTCGCCGGTGGGCATCAGCGGCACGGCGACCGCGCAAGGCAGGACGAACGTATAAGCGATCAGCGTCACCCGCAGCGGCGCATCCTTGTTCCGGCGGCCGAGATGTTCGGTAAGCCAGGTGCCGAAGAAGATCCCCAGCGGCATGGCGACCAGGAAGATGAAGCCCATCCAATAGGCGACCGTCGCCGGCTGCCAGCCGTGGGTGCGCTGCATGAACGGCACGAGCCAGGCGCGGATGCCGTAGGTCTCGATCGCGCTGAAGGTGAGCCCCAGGAACAAGGGGCCGTAGATGCGGCGGCGGAGCCAGATCGCGCCGAGCACCTGGCGAAACGGAAGCGCACCGGCCGCCGCCATCCTGCCGCGCCGCGCCGGCTCGGGCAGCAGGCGCACCAGCAGCGCGACCGCGAGGCCGGGCAGCCCGACCAGGATCAGCACCATCTGCCAGTTGCGGATGGTGAGCGCGCCGACATGCGCCGGTTCCCATCGCGAGACCAGCGCGATCACCGCGCCGCCGAGCAGGAAGGCAAGCGCGTTGCCGAGCATGTAGCCGACCTGCATCCCGGCGATCGCGCGCGGCAGCTTCCTGGGCGGGAAATAATCGGCCATCATCGAATAGGTACCGGGACCGTGCACCGTTCCGCCCGCGCCCACCGCCGTCCTGAATGCGAACAATTGCCAGTAATTTTGCGCCAGGCCGGAAACCGCCGTCATTCCGCTCCACAGCACGATGCCGATCGAAAGCACGACATTGCGCGGATAGATGTCGACCAGCCGTGCGAGCGGAATTCCGACGAAGGCGTAGAACAGGACGACCGCCGGGCCGAGCAGCAGGCTCATCCGGAAATCGGAGATGGCGAGATCCTTCTTCACCATTTCGATGAGCAGGTTGAAGATGTTGCGGTCGAGCTCGGCGAACATCAAGGCGAGCGCGAAGATCACCACCGCATAGCGGGCCACGCCCGGCGAGGGCCAGCCCTGCACGACGGACGGCCCTTCGGAGGGGGAAGGCAGATCGGCCGTGGGCACCGGCGACAGCGCCATGATCATTCCTCTCGCTGCATGGAGTGATTCAAGTCAGGTGGAACATCATGCCGCTTAGGGTTCGGACCCCTTATCCGCAATGGGTCCAACTATCCTGGAACTGAAGTTCGTTTCAACTTTTTCGTCATTCCCGCGAACGCGGGAATCCAGCTTTTTCAGCCTCTTAGCTTCTCAAGAGAAGCTGGATGCCCGCCGTCGCGGGCATGACGTCAAAGTATGAGCTTCGGCGGCTTCGCTACCCTTGCCTGCCGCGAATCAATTCCTCCGCCCGCGCCAGATCCTGCTGCGTGTTGATGTTGAAGAACGGGTCCACCGGCCCGACCGGCCATTCGACCGCGGCGAATCCCGGCCGCTCGGCGAACCCCAGCAGCGAGCGCCGACCGGTTGCCACATAGTCGGCCAGCAAGCGGTGCGCCTCGGTGCGCCACAGCGCACAGACCGGATGCAGTTGCCCGTCGCTGCTCGCGATCGACGCGCCGAGCGAGGCGGTCAGCGCGCCGGCAAGGCGGACCAGCAGGTCGGCCGGCAGGAACGGACTGTCGCAGGGCAATGTGAGGAGACGATCCTGGCCCAGCGCGTCGGCACGGCGAAGCGCGGCATCGAGCCCCGCCAGCGGTCCCCAATCGGCCTGCTCGTCCTCGA
>DATFHP010000148.1:0-18585 GCA_035248285.1 Allosphingosinicella sp.
ACCTACACCTTGCCATCCTTCACCAAGAGCAACTGGAACGATGGCACTGATGCGCTGAACGCAAGTGATGTGGTCGGGTTGGTCGTTGGATCTTCCGGCAATTACACGCTCAACGCCTCGGCGGGCCACACCGGTGTTGAAGCGCTGTTTGGCGGCGGCGGCAGCGACATTCTCAACGGCACCGACGGGGTCGAGATCCTCAACGGCGGCGGCGGCGTCAACACGCTCAACGCCGGCGGCGGCAACGACGTGCTGGTCGCAGCCAATGTGACACAGGCCAACGGCATCACGACCAACTTCCACTTCTCGGGCAGCAGCTTCAACGGCGGCGACGGCTTCGACTATCTGTCGGTCGGCGGCACCGTCTTCTTCGACGGCACGCTGAACTCGATCGAGGGGATCAATTTCCAGCCGGCGGTTGCTGCAGTGCCCGGCCAGCAGAGCCAGACCGCGGCGGTGCTGTGGCTCGATGCGGCCGATACTGCGTTGCTGCCCCCAACGCTCTCGCTGCGCGGCACCGGTACGCTCAACCTCGACCTCGATCCAGGCAACGCCGGCTTCAACGGTTCGGGCTTCGTGTTCGAACCGGGCTCGAACGTCCAGGTCGCGATCGATGGTTCCGACGATGGCGACAGCATCATCGGCACCAGTCATGGCGATATCATCGACGGCAATGGGGGCGATGACACGCTGACCGGCGGTGCGGGCGGCGACATCTTCGAACTGAGCGAAGCGCACGACAGTGTTACGGATTTCGTGGCGAACGTCGACAAGATCGACCTGCGCGGCCCAGGCTTCACCAGCTATGCGCAATTGCAGCCCTATCTTTCGGAAGTGGGCGGCAATGCGGTCATCAGCTTCCTATACGACGGTGTCGTCAACACGCTCACGCTTCAGGGCGTAACGCTTGCACAGCTGAGCGCGAGCGATTTCATCTTCGAGACGAGCACCGATCCGATCGACAGCGGGGATGGCATTGGAACCGACAATGCCGACACGATCCTGGGCCTTGCCGGCAACGACGTTATCAACGGCCTCGGCGGCAACGACCTGCTCTACGGCTATGGCGGTGACGACACCATCAACGGCGGCCTGGGCAACGACACGCTCTACGGCGGCGCCGGCAAGGACCAATTGTTCGGCGAGGACGGCAACGACACGCTGGTCGTATCCGATCCGGTCATTGCCGGTGAGGTGTTCGACGGCGGCGCCGGCACCGACACGCTATATGTGACGAGCAGTGCAGGGCAGCAAGTCGGCTTTGGTACGAGTCCCACGCCGACCATTATATCGTCGATCGAACGACTCCAGTTCGGCTCGGAGGCCGGCGGACGGCTCAGCGTCTCCTTACTTTTTCCGCAGACATCCACGCTGACCGAGATCGTCGGCGGCGCAGGCTCCGACACGCTGGCCGTGGTGGTGTTTCCGGGGCTCAACCCGACCAACACCTTCACTCTGTCGTCCTACACCAAGACCAACTGGAACGATTCCACCGACGCGCTCAATCCGGGCGATGTCGTTGCCCTGGTCGGCACCCAGAACGTCAATTACACGCTCAACGCCTCGGCCGGCCACACCGGTGTTGAAGCGCTGGTTGGCGGCGGCGGCAGCGACATTCTCAACGGCACCGACGGGGTCGAGATCCTCAACGGCGGCGGCGGCGTCAACACGCTCAACGCCGGCGGCGGCAACGACGTGCTGGTTGCGGCCAATGTGACGCAGGCCAACGGCATCACGACCAACTTCCACTTCTCGGGCAGCAGCTTCAACGGCGGCGACGGCTTCGATTATCTGTCGGTCGGCGGCACCGTCTTCTTCGACGGCACGCTGAACTCGATCGAAGGGATCAATTTCCAGCCGGCGGTTGCGGCAGTGCCCGGCCAGCAGAGCCAGACGGCGGCGGTGCTGTGGCTTGATGCGGCCGATACCGCATTGCTGCCCCCTACCCTCTCACTGCGCGGCACCGGCACGCTCAACCTCGACCTCGAGCCTGGCAACGCCGGCTTCAACGGCTCGGGCTTCGTGTTCGAACCGGGCTCGAACGTCCAGGTCGCGATCGATGGTTCCGACGACGGTGATGTGATCGTCGGCACCAGCCATGGCGACATCATCGACGGCAATGGGGGCGATGACACGCTGACCGGCGGCGGCGGCGGCGACATCTTCGAACTGAGCGAAGACCATGACATCGTGACGGATTTCGAGCTGGGCGTCGACAAGGTCGATATGAGCGGCCCGAGCTTCACCAGCTTTGCCCAGTTGCAGCCCTATCTTTCGGAAGTGGGCGGCAATGCGGTGATCAGCTTCCTGTACGACGGAATCGTCAACACGCTCACGCTTCAGGGCGTGTCTCTTGCAGAGCTGAGCGAAAGCGACTTCATCTTCCAGACGAGCACCGATCCGATCACCGGCGGGGACAGTGACGGAACCGACAATGCCGACACGCTCCTGGGCCTTGCCGGCAACGACATACTGAACGGCCTTGGCGGCGACGACATCATCTTGGGCTATGGCGGTGACGACACCATCCACGGCGGCCTGGGCAATGACACACTCAACGGCGGCGCCGGCAAGGACCAGGTGTTCGGCGACGATGGCGACGACACTTTGATCGTATCCGATCCGGTCGTCGGCAGCGAGGTTCTCGACGGGGGTGCGGGCACCGACACTTTGCGCGTGCTGCTCTCGGCTGGAACCCCCATCAGCACGCCCTTTGGTCCCAGCACCAATCTCAACTTCTTCGGGACGACATTGAGTTCGATCGAGCGGTTCGAGTTCGGATCTCAGGCGGGTACCGGGCAGCAAGTGCTACTCTTCTTCAATCAGGTCGGCACTGGTCTTTCGAGCTCCGCCGAGCTGGTTGGGGGCGGCGGTAATGATTTTCTAGGGCTGGTCGTCTTCGCTGCGGACACCTACACCTTGCCATCCTTCACCAAGAGCAACTGGAACGATGGCACTGATGCGCTGAACGCAAGTGATGTGGTCGGGTTGGTCGTTGGATCTTCCGGCAATTACACGCTCAACGCCTCGGCGGGCCACACCGGTGTCGAGGCACTGATCGGCGGTGGTGGCAACGACACGCTGAACGGCACCGACGGGATCGAGATCCTCATCGGCAACGGCGGCGCCGACACGCTCAACGCCGGCGGCGGCAACGATGTGCTCGTCGCAGCCAATGTGACGCAGGCCAACGGCATCACGACCAACTTCCACTTCTCGGGCAGCAGCTTCAACGGCGGCGACGGCTTCGACTATCTGTCGGTCGGCGGCACCGTCTTCTTCGACGGCACGCTGAACTCGATCGAAGGGATCAACTTCCAGGCGGCGGTTGCGGCAGTTGCCGGCCAGCAGAGCCAGACAGCGGCGGTGCTGTGGCTCGATGCGGCCGACGCCGCCTTGCTGCCCCCCACCCTCTCGCTGCGCGGCACCGGCACGCTCGTCGTCGACCTCGACCCGGGCGACAGCTTCAACGGCTCGGGCTTCGTGTTCGAACCAGGCTCGAACGTCCAGGTCCAGATCGAAGGTTCCGACGATGGCGACAGCATCATCGGCACCAGCCATGGCGACATCATCGACGGTCACGGTGGCGACGACACGGTCATATTCGGCGGCAACAAGGATGATTATACCGCATCCAAGGATGGCTCGGGCGTCATCCATATCGCCGGTGCTTCCGGCGACGACGCCATGCTTAATGTTGAGACTTTCACATTTGCCGATGGCGACTATTACTGGAGCGACAGCGAGAATGCCCTGGTTCCGGGACAGTCCGGTGTGGTGTTCGACGGTTATCTGAGTGGTGCCACCGTCTTCGTCGACGTCGACAACGACGGAGTGCACGATCCTGCGGAACCCTTCACCATCAGCGATTCCAATGGCAACTTCATCCTCAACACGGGTGCCGTAGGGCCGATCCGCGCAACCGGCGGCACCAACATCGATACCGGCCTGCCCAATCTCCTTACCCTGTCGGCTCCAGAAGGATCGGCGGTGGTGAATCCGCTGACGACATTGGTTCAGACGCTCATCGAGGGCGGGGCTTCCGCGGCAAGCGCCGAGAGCCAAGTCAAGGAGGCGTTCGGCATAGCGCCCGGTGTCGAATTGACCACGTTCGATATGCTGGCGGCAGTACCGGATGATCCAAATGCATTGAATGCACAGAAAGCCGCCGCGTCGATCGTTGTCTTGCTCGAGACGATCCTGGAAGCGGCAGGTACCGATCCCGACGATGGAGCAGCAGCGGTTGCAACCGGCATCGAGAGTCTCGCAGATGCTGTTGCCGGCTCAGGCGGGGTGCCAATCGATCTCACCGATCCTGCAACGCTGGCCGAAGTCATCGGAACCGCCCTGCCCGACATTGCACCGGAAGCGCTCGCCAATCTGGTCGAACAGACGCAGACCGTTACCGAGTCGATCGAAGCGGCTGACAGCATTGACGAGATATCGGATATCCAAGGCAACAGCGCACCGGTGGTGGCATCCGCAATCGCCGACCAGCATTCGAGCGAGGACCAGGCGTGGAGCTTCCAAGTTCCCGCGCAGAGCTTCTCGGACGTTGACGGTGATGCGCTGAACTATACGGCGATGCTTAGCAATGGCGATCCGTTGCCGAATTGGCTTAGCTTCGACGCGGCGACCCGAACGTTCTCGGGTCTCCCGCCCCTCAATTACAATGGCTCGCTCGATCTGAAGGTGACGGCCAACGACGGCGCCCTGTCGGTCTCCGACAATTTCAGGCTGACCATCGACCCGGTCAACGACGCCGCGGCGATCGGGAGTCCGACCGCCAGCATCGTCACCGAGGATGTGGGCGTCGTCGCCGGGAAGCTTTCCGTGGCCGGAACGATCGCGATCAGCGACGTCGATGGTGGTCAAGCGACGTTTAGCACGTCCGTAACGACCGCTACGGGCAACCTCGGCACTCTCACGCTAAATGCCAATGGCGCGTACACCTATCAGGTGGCCAACAGCGCCACCCAATATCTGGGCGACGGGACGGTCAAGATCGATACCTTTACGATCAGCTCCGCCGATGGGACGACCAAGCAGATCAGCTTCACCATCAACGGCGCGAATGAAGTCATCACCGGGACGAGCAAGAACGACCAACTCAACGGCACATCGGCCCACGAGACGATCAGCGGCGGTGCCGGCAAGGACGTGATCAACGGCGGAGCCGGAAATGACAAGCTTATCGGCGGCGCAGACGCGGATATTCTGACAGGCGGTCTTGGCAACGACACATTCATATTCCGCTCGACCGACGAGGCGGGCAAGATGGGTGCGCGGGACATCATCAAGGACTTTTTGCACGGCGAGGATCTGATCGACTTGAGCCTCATCGATGCCGATATGAGCCGTAGCGGCGATCAGGCCTTTGCATTCGTCTCCGGACCGACGAGCAATGTCTATGCCAATTCTCTGTCCTGGTATCAGGACAATATTAAGGGCATTACGATCGTACAGGGCGATACGGATGGCGACGGCAAGGTCGACTTTCAAATCGAGTTCATGGGGCTTCATACTTTGACGCCCCAGGATTTCATCTTCTAGGCGTGTGGTCCCGGCAGGCTTGAGCCTGGACATAATTTTGTTTGCCCGCGCGCTATGACGAACTCTCCTGCTCGCCCGAGCGTTCCTCGATCGTATCGACACGGTCCGGGTAGAATGCGAGACGATCCTTGATCGCGGCCACCGCGTCATAGGGCGCCTCGTAGCTCCACACCGCATTGGCCGACCGTTCGCCGCCGATCGAGATGCTGAAATAGCGGCAGTCGCCTTTGTAGGGGCAGTAGGTGGCGTGATCGGTCGGTTCGAGCAGGGCCATGTCGACATCTTCGCGCGGAATATAGTGGACCGGTGGGTAGCGCGCCTCGCGAAGGGTCAGCGCGGCACGCGTATCGGCCACAACGCGTCCCGCGACCGCGACGACGACCCGGTGCGGGTTGCGCGCGATCGTGATGGGATGGTCCGGCCCCGGAGTCATGATCGTCCTCGGCTTCGGGTCGGCACCTTCCGGCACGGTCAACTCCTTCGGTCTCGGCCCCGGTGTACCAGCGAAGGCCATCGCCGGGGAAGCCCCAGGTCCACGCGCGGCGCCGATCGTCCGGCCGGTGCTGCGGCTTGACGGTGGCCGTAGCGGAGCGCAGCATTTCACGCGGCGGCGCCCCGGCCAGCGCCCCTCCCTTTCGCCCGGTCGGCCGAACGGAGACATATCCATGCGGAGAGTAAAATACCTGCTCGCATTCGCGGTGCTGGCCGCGACACCGGCCAATGCCGCTCCGACCGAAGACGCGGCGGCGTTTTTGACGACCCTGCTCGATCCGTCCAACCCCGGCGGCATGAATGCCTTCCTGGCGGCGTGTCAGGACGGCGCGTTCATTGTCGACGAGTTCGCGCCCTATGTCTGGAGCGGTTCCGGCTCGCCGCAGCGTTGGGCCGCCGACTATGCCAAGCACATGAAGGCGACCGGCGTCAGCGACCCGCGCGTGGACTATGGCAAGCCGATCCAGGCGAACGCGACCGGCGCCTCCCATTATATCGTGCTGCCCACCACCTATCGATTCGTCCAGAACGGCAGGAAGATGGTGGCCCTGGGCAACATGGCCTTCGTCGTGAATCGCGTTGGCGCCGATTGGAAGATCGCGAGCTGGAGCTATGCCGGAGCAACTGCAGCGCCGGAGTGAGCGTTCCATTCCGGGGACACAATACCGAATGGGATGCGTTCGCGCGCATTGCGGCGACGTGGAGTGCCCCCCTAGATTGAGACAGTAAAATTGGGGACAGCCCTTTCAGGAGGGTTATATGTCCAAGGTGGTTCGACGAAGATTTGGCCGGGCGTTCAAGCTCGAGGTGGTTAGTCGGATGCATTCCGGCGAGAGCGGGACGGCATTATCGCGTGAGCTTGGGATCAAGCGGACGATCCTGTACCGCTGGCGGGATGCGTTTCGCGATGGCGGCGAGGAAGCGCTTCGGGATGGTCCCGGACGCCCCAACCGGGTGGAGAAAGCGGCGATGGCGCTGGCGCGCGGGCCTGCGGCACGGGCGCGCGATCTTGCCGAGGCGCGCCACCAGATAGCCGAGCTGGAGCGGAAGGTCGGCGAGCAGCAGGTGGCGCTGGATTTTTTCAAGGGTGCCTTGCAGCGTATCGAGGCGTCACGCCAGCCGAGCGACGGCAATGGCGCGACGGGGTCATCGCCCAGATCCAGGCGATGACCGGTCTGCAGGGCTCGGGATCGAAGCTGTCGGTGGAGCAGCTATGCCGGTTGGCCGAGGTGGGCCGGGCGGCCTTCTACCGGCGTTGGCAGGATCACGCTCCCAGACAGGAAGAGACGGCGCTGCGTGATCAAGTTCAGCGGCTGTGCCTGGCAAACCGTCATTATGGCTATCGTCGGATCGCGGCGCTGCTGAGGCGTGAAGGCTGGCAGGTCAACCACAAGCGGGTGCTGAGGCTGATGCGGGAGGACAACCTGCTGTGTCTGAGGAAGCCCATGTTCCGGCCGGCGACGACAGACTCGCGCCACAGCTGGCGGATATGGCCGAACCTGGCGCGCCATCTCGAGCCGATGGAGGTCAACCAGCTATGGGTGGCGGACATCACCTACGTGCGCCTGGCGGAGGCGTTCGTCTATCTGGCAGTCATCCTCGATGCGTTCAGCCGCAAGGTGGTCGGCTGGGCGATGGCGGATCACCTGCGCGCCGAGCTGGCGCTCGACGCGCTGGCCATGGCGTTGGAACGGCGCACGATCGTGCCGGGCGCGTTGGTCCACCACTCCGATCGCGGCATCCAATACGCCTGTGGCGATTACATCGTCCGGCTGGAGGCAGCCGGCATTCTGCCCAGCATGAGCCGGACCGGATGCCCATATGACAATGCAATGGCCGAGAGCTTCATGAAAACGCTCAAACAGGAGGAGGTGAACGGCACCAACTATCGCGACCTCGCCGATGCCACCGCGGGCATCGGCTCGTTCATTGAGCAGATCTACAACCGCCAGCGGCTCCACTCCGCCTTGGCGTACAGGTCGCCCGACGAGTATGAAGAAATCGCGCCAAGGGCTGCTGCGCAGCAGCCCTTGGCCATGGCGGCAAGCAGCTGTCCCTAATTTCTGTGTCCCAGCAACGGGGTGCACTCCAGACGAACGCGACAACTGCAATTCGGTATTGTGTCCCCGAATTATCTGCAAGCGCGCAGGGCGCTGAAGGGACGATTGAGACGACGCCGATCTCACTCCTCGACGTAGCGGCGTTCGCCCTGCGGTCCCGTCCAGACGCGCATCGTCTTGCCGGTCTCGGGATCGACGAAGCGCTCGGCGCTCGGCCTCAGTCCTTCCGGGCGTTCGTCGAGGCGGTGGCGGTAGCGGCGGTTCTCGAAGGCGATGGCGGCGACGATCAGCGCCAGAACCAGGGCGGGGCCGCGCGCGCCAGGCTCGACGATCGCCGCGGCCGCCGCGATCGCCAGCAACAGCAGGGCGACGGCGAGAATCGCGTTGCGGAGCATCATGGCTGCGGCGCCGGCCGGATGCGCACCGCGGTGCCGTAGGCGACGACCTCGTTCATCACCTGGCCGATCGAGCCGGAATCGAAGCGCATCATCACCACCGCGTCGGCGCCCATCAAGGTGGCATTCTGCACCAGCCGGTCGATCGCATGACGCCGCGTGTCCTCAACCAAGGAGGTGAACTCCTTGATCTCGCCGCCGAAGATCGAGCGCAGGCCGGCGGCGAGGTTGCCCCCGAGGCCGCGGCTTCGAACGACGACGCCGAAGACATGGCCCAGGCTTTCGACGACCTGGTGTCCGGCGATATTCTCGGTGGTGGTGATGATCATCGGCGCGGCCCTCCTCGCGCGGCGATCCTATAGCGTCATCGGCTTCGAGAGAAGCATGCCGTGTTGCGACCGAAGCCGGCGGGCATCTTATGTCCGTGCCATTTTCACGAATGCAGGCCCTTCCGGAGACATGCGCAGCACGCCCTCGACCGTGTCCAGATCGATCACCACGGCGACCCCCTTCCGGTCGGGATCCGACGAGCGCTCCCGCAACGGCGCGCTTTCGAAGACCCGCTCACGCTCGGCCGGATCATCCGCGATGCGCGCCCGGCCGGCGAACTGGATCATCGGCGTGGTCGCCGAGCGATAGATCAGCGCGACGTTCGGGTTGTTCCTGATCGCACCCAATGTTTCCCCGCCCGTGTTGCGCACCCAGAGCCCAACCTGATCGTCGCTGTAAACCTGCACCGAACCGCGGAACGAAAGCCGGGGCTGGCCCTTTTCGTTCACCACGGCGAGCACCATCGGACTGCCGTTGTCCAGAGCCCCGTCGATCAGACCCTTGAGTTCCTGCGTAAGCTTCAAACCATCGCTGTCCGAAGGTGGCATTTCATTCTCCCTGAATGATGAGCAGGCAGATAGGGCGGGCGGCGCCGCGATCAAGCGCGGACCATCCGACCGCAAGCCGATCAATCCCCTCCGTGACCGCGGGCGAGATATTCGTCGGATTGCATCTCGACGAGGCGCGAGGCGGTGCGTTCGAATTCGAAGGCGCCGTCGCCTTTCGGATAGAGATCCGCGGGCTGCGCATCGGCGGCGGCGATGAGCTTGACCCTGTTGTCGTAGAGCGCATCGATCAATGTGACGAAACGCGCCGCCTCGTTGCGCTTGTCCGGCCCGAGCTTGGGAATGCCGACGAGGAAGATCGTATGATAGCGATGGGCGATGGCGAGATAATCGGCGGCGCCCTTGGGCTCGCCGCACAGGCGCTTGAACGAAAAGGCCGCCACGCCCTTCAGCGACTTGGGGACGTGGAGCGTCCGCCCGCCATGGACGTCGATGTCCGCCGTCGGCACGTTCGCGGCATCCTCGGGCGGATAGTCGGTCAGGCGGAAGAAGGCATGGCGCAGCGCCTGGGTCGCCTGCGGGCCGTTGGGAACGTGCCAGGTCGGCCCGGAGCCGAGCCGATCGAGCCGGTAATCCACCGGCCCGTTCAAGGACACCACGTCGAGCTTCCTTTCGATCATGTCGATGAACGGAAGGAACAGCTCGCGGTTGAGCCCGTCCTTGTAGAGGTCGCGCGGCGGCCGGTTCGAGGTGGTGATGATCGTGACGCCCTGCCCGATCAGCTGGCCGAACAGCCGCGACAGGATCATCGCGTCGGCGGTGTTGTTGATCACCATCTCGTCGAAGGCGAGCAGCCGCGCGCCCTCGGCGATCGCCCGCGCCACCGGCGGGATCGGGTCGCCTTCCTCCCGGCCGCGCGCGGCGCGGAGGCGGTCGTGTACGTCGAGCATGAATTCGTGGAAATGAACGCGGCGCTTGTCGGGGAAGGATATGGCTTCGAAGGCGAGGTCCATCAGCATCGACTTGCCGCGGCCGACGCCGCCCCACAGATAGACGCCGCGCGGACTCGCGGGCGGCCTGCCGGTCAGCCGCGCCCAGAAGCCTTGCCTGGGGCCCTGCTCGAGCTCGGCGGCGAGCCGGTCGAGCACCATAGCCGCGCGTTGCTGATCGGGATCGGGCCTCAGTTCCCCCGCGTCGAGCAGGCGCTGATAGCGGGCAAGGACATCGGTCACCGGAGACGGTAGCTGGCGTGGCTCAGACGGCGCGCTCGAAGAGCAGCTTCTTGGTCTCGGCGATCGCCTTGGCGGGATTGAGGCCCTTGGGACAGGCGTTGGCGCAGTTCATGATCGTGTGGCAGCGGTAAAGCCGGAACGGGTCCTCGAGCTGGTCGAGCCGCTCGCCGGTCATCTCGTCGCGGCTGTCGGCGAGCCAGCGATAGGCCTGGAGGAGGATCGCCGGCCCCAGGAACCGGTCGCTGTTCCACCAATAGCTCGGGCAGCTCGTCGAGCAGCAGGCGCACAATATGCATTCGTAGAGGCCGTCGAGCTTGGCGCGGTCATCGGGCGCCTGCAGCCGTTCGGCATCGGACGGCGTGGGCGACTTGGTCTTGAGCCACGGCTCGATCGAGGCATATTGCGCATAGAAATGGGTGAAATCGGGCACCAAATCCTTGACCACGTCCATGCTCGGCAGCGGCGTGATCCGGATCTCGCCCTTCAAATCCTCGATCGCGGTCGTGCAGGCGAGGCCGTTCTTGCCGTCGATGTTCATCGAGCAGGACCCGCAAATGCCCTCGCGGCACGAGCGGCGGAAGGTCAAGGTCGGATCCTGGTCGCTCTTGATGGCGATCAGCGCGTCGAGCACCATCGGTCCGATCGCGTCGAGATCGACCTCGAAATGGTCGAAACGCGGATTCTGGCCGCTGTCGGGATCGTAGCGATAGACTTTGAACCGCCTGACCCGCTTGGCGCCGGCCGCGGCCTTATGCGCGCGGCCCTTGCCCGTGATCCTGCTGTTCTTCGGTAACGTGAAAGCGGCCATGTTTCATCCTTGCGTCGCAGGCCGGATAACGCCTGCGCCCGCGCGACTCAATGGCCCGCTTCAGACTCCCCGCCCCAATTGAGGTTGCGGGTCACGTACATGACGGCGGCCAGGGCGACGAAGAGCATCAGCGAGCCGATCAGCAGCGAGAAGGCTTCGAGGCTGAGCAGGACGTACAGCACCGCATAAAGACCGGTCAGCAGCGAACCGATCATGAAGGCGCGCCGCCAGCTCTTGAGCACGGCGGCGGAATAGGCCGTGTTGAGGCCGACGATCGCGGCGCTCGCCACGACATAGGCCGGGGTGAAGCCGATCACCTCGGCAAAGGCGAGGAGCAGCACGAAGAACAGCACCAAGGCCGCGCCGACCAGCAGATATTCCACGCCGGAGACGCGCACGCCGCCGATGACGTCGAACAGCAGGAAGGCGAGGAAGGTGAAGCCGACGAACAGGAAGCCGTATTTCACCGAACGGTTGACCTGCGAATAGAGATCGACCGGCTGGACGAGATCGATGCGCGCATTGTGATCGCCGGGCCGGGCCGCGTCCGCGAGCCGATTGAGGGCGACGATGTCCGCGTTGCCCTCGGCGGACTTGTCCTGCGGATCGCCGGTGACGACGAGGCTCTGGCCAAGCGCAAGATTGCCGACGCGGTAGGTGGCGGTGAAGCCGCCGGCGCCGACCTTGCGATCGACCGGCAGGAAGCCGCCCTGGAACGACGGATGCGGCCAGGGCGAGGCGACGCTCCAGCGCGTGTCGCCGGCCTGCGGCACCAGGGAGAGGAAGCCGTTGCCGCGGAAATCGAAGGCATAGTCGACGACCAGCGGGGCGCCGGCGAGCCCAGCCGCATCGATCCAGGCGAAGAAGCCGGCGCCGCCGCTCGCGGCGGTGCCGCCGCCCGGCTGCAGCCGCAGCGGCTTGCCGCCCAAGGCGACGCGCGGCGGGGGCCCATAGAGGCCGCGCGGATCGCTGAGGCCGAAGCGCAGCTCGGCGCGATCGAAGGCCATGTCCTGCGGCGCCACACCGAAGCGCGCGAGATCGGCGGGCATGGCGAAGCGCGCGCGGCCCGACATGCGCGCCTCGTAGACGACCACTTCGTAGATCGAGCGCGTGCGGCGGTCGGGGCTGATCAGCGTCCTGATGTCCGAGCTTTCGGGCGCGAGCGTCAACGCGCGCCAGACTTCGTGGGAGCGGACCGACGGCTGGCCGCCTTCGGTCACCGTCTCGGTCACGCTGGCGCGATAGGGGATGACGAGCAAGGGCCCGGCGACCGTCTGCGGGCCGCCCCAGCCCTCGGAGATGGAGGCGCGCGCCGTCTCCGACTGATTCTGCCGGTCGTAGCTGAGCAGATAGATGGAGAAGAGCGGGATGATCAGCAGGAAGCCGATGAAGATCGTCACGGCGAGCTTGAGACCGGGCGACCGGTCTCCGGACAGCAGCGGCATGCTTTTCTCCTCTGATGCGGTTCGTCGTACTTTATGCACGGTTCGTCGTCAAGACGGCGACGCGCCATGACAGCGTTCGCCCCTGTCTCGGGGACACAATACTTATTTGACAGAGGGGTCCGCCGTCCTGCGGCGGTGAGGGGCGTCGCTTATCGACGTGTCAGACATGGCTTGGACGGCCGCTCAAAGGCGGACCACGCGCGGCCTGCCGCCAACGCCAAGGCGCGATAGGCAATTAGGTATTGTGTCCCCGCATTAACGGCGGGTCGTTGCTCAGTACACGCGGGCCTTGGGCTTGATGTAGGCGATGTCGTCGGTGAGCGTGTAATCGTGGACGGGGCGGTAATCGATCGTCACCTTGCCCTCGTCGAACCACGAAATCGTGTGCTTCATCCAATTGGCGTCGTCGCGGTCGGGATGGTCCTCGCGCATGTGTGCGCCGCGGCTTTCGGTGCGGTTGAGCGCCGAATAGAGGGTGACCACGGCCTGGCCGATCATATTGTCGAGCTCCAGCGTCTCGACGAGATCGGTGTTCCAGACCAGGCTGCGGTCGGTGACCGCGATATCCTTGATGCGCCCGTGCACGGCGTCGATCTTGGCCTTGCCTTCCTGAAGCGACTTTTCGGTGCGGAACACCGCGCAATCGGCCTGCATCGTGCGCTGCATCTCGAGGCGGATGTCGGCGGTCGGGCTGGCGCCCTTGGCGAAGCGGAAGCGGTCGAGCCGGCCCAGGGCCATTTCCTCCGAGCCTTTCGGAAGCGGCGGCTGGCGCGCGCCCGAAACGACGATCTCGCCCAGCCGGTGACCGGTGGCGCGGCCGAAGACGACCAGATCGATGAGGCTGTTCGAGCCGAGCCGGTTGGCGCCATGCACCGACACGCAGGCCGCCTCGCCGATCGCGAACAGCCCCGGCACGACCGCGTCGGGATCGCCGTCCTTCAGCGTGACCACCTCGCCATGATAATTGGTCGGGATGCCGCCCATATTGTAGTGGACGGTAGGAACGACCGGGATCGGCTGGCGCGTCAAATCGACGCCGGCGAAGGTCTTGGCGGTCTCGGTGATTCCGGGCAGCCGCTCGGCCAATATCGCAGCGTCGATATGGTCGAGGTGAAGGAACATATGGTCCTTGTGCGCGCCGACGCCGCGCCCCTCGCGTATCTCCATCGCCATCGAGCGCGACACGACGTCGCGGCTGGCGAGATCCTTGGCCGAGGGCGCATAGCGCTCCATGAAGCGCTCGCCCTCGCTGTTGGTGAGATAGCCGCCCTCGCCGCGCGCGCCTTCGGTGATCAGGACGCCGGCGCCGTAGATGCCGGTGGGATGGAACTGGACGAATTCCATGTCCTGCAGCGGCAGTCCGGCGCGAAGCACCATGCCGTTGCCGTCGCCGGTGCAGGTGTGCGCCGAGGTGGCGGAGAAATAGGTACGTCCGTAGCCGCCGGTCGCGAGCACCACCGCCTGCGCACGGAAACGATGCACGCTGCCGTCCTCGAGGCACAAGGCGATAAGGCCGCGGCAGACGCCGTTTTCCATGATCAGGTCGATGGCGAAATATTCGATGAAGAAATCGGCGTCGTGCTTCAGGCTCTGCTGATAGAGCGTGTGCAGCATCGCGTGGCCGGTGCGGTCGGCGGCGGCGCAGGTGCGCTGCGCGGCCGGCCCTTCGCCCATATTCTGGGTCATGCCGCCGAACGCGCGCTGGTAGATCTTGCCGGCGTTGGTGCGGCTGAACGGCAGGCCGTAATGTTCGAGCTCGTAGACCGCGGCCGGCGCCTCGCGGCAGAGATATTCGATCGCATCCTGGTCGCCGAGCCAGTCGGAGCCCTTGACGGTATCGTACATGTGCCAGGTCCAATGGTCCGGCCCCATGTTGCCGAGGCTGGCGGCGATGCCGCCCTGCGCCGCGACGGTGTGGCTGCGGGTCGGGAAGACCTTGGTGACGCAAGCGGTCTTGAGGCCCTGTTCGGCCGCGCCCATGGTCGCGCGAAGACCCGATCCGCCGGCGCCGACGACGACCACGTCATAGCTGTGGTCGATGATCTGATAGGCGTCGCTCATCAGGCCGGCGCTCCGGCAAAGGCGATCTTGAGAATGGCGACGGAAGCGAGCGCCGCGGCCGCGACGACCGCGAAGTTCAGCAGGATGATCAGCGCCAGCTTGTTGCCGTCCTCATGCACATAATCCTCGATGATCACCTGCATGCCCAGCTTGACGTGCCAGAAGGTGCTGACGACCAGCAGCAGCATGACCACCGAATTGACGGGCGATGCGAGCCACTCGGTGACGGTGCCGTAATCGAGCGCCGACAGACGCAGCAGCGACACCAGCAGCCAGATGAACAAAAGCAATGTCGAAGCCGAGGTCAGCCGCTCCAGCCACCAATGATGCGCGCCCGTCCGGGCGCTTCCCAGGCCGCGCACGCGCCCCAGCGGGGTTTCCATCCGCATCAGCGCCACTCCAATATGCAAAGCCATAAGGCCAGGGTCAGCAGCAACGATCCGGCGAGCGTCGCGATCGCCCCCAATTTGTTGATCCTGAGTTCGAAGCCGGCGCCAATGTCCATGACGAGGTGGCGGATGCCGGAAAGGCTGTGCTGAAACAATCCCCAGGTGACGCCGATCCCGATCATGACGCCATACCATTTGCCGGCATGGCCGGCGAAGCGCGCATAGGCCTCCGGCCCGCTCGCGGCCGCGACCAGCCACCAGACCAGGATCGCCCCGCCAACCAGCGCGACCGCCGCCCCGGTCACCCGGTGGAGGATCGAGACCAGCATGTGCGGACCCCATTTGTAATAGCGCAGATGCGGCGAGAGCGGACGCGAGGGATTGCGGTGCATGGTTGGTTTCTTGCCTGGTGTCTCCGGGAGCCGATCCGCCTTTAGGGTCCAATCCCGATCACGGCAACGGTCGTGATCGGGGACTTTGGGATCCCGGCCCATGATCCGCAACGGTTGCTTCGGTATCGCCGGCTAGGCGGGCTTTAACCATTCACGCCTTAGGCGTTCGGATCGGTCGACGAGCAAATGACCCGCCTCAAACAGGTCATCGACGCTTCGTCGGCTCCAGCGCCGCCTGAGGCCGCCCACGATGGCTAGAAGATCTTAACCATTACTGCCTAGCATCGGCAGCAGGAGATTTTGGATGATCGATGTAGACCTCACCGACGACGCGGCGCTGCTCAAGAGCAGGACCGCCCTGTTCGATACCGACGGCAATCTGGCCAAGGACGCAGCGGAAATATTTGCGCTGATCGCCGACCGCAGCCTCGAAATCGGGCGGGCCTTCTGGATTCACTACAATCGCTCATCGGAAGTCAGCCATAAGATCAGCGACGAGAAGCTCGACTCGCTGGGCGAGCGAATCACTTCCGGGATAAGGGTGCGCATGACCCCGGCCTGGATCGGGCAGGTGCGCGAGCAAGTCGCAAGAGCAAGCGCCGCCAATGTCTCGCTATCCACCTTCAATGTTGGCTCCTGGGGCATGGCGGCGGCGACCCATGACCTACTTCGCGAAAAGCTCAATGGCGATCCCGAGCGCCTGATCCGACTTTCGAGATCGGTCACCCAGATCGCCTTTCTGGAAACCGATATCATCGGCTCGCTTTTCGAGGCATTGCGCAAGCAGCGCGAAGCCGAGCATCGAAGCGTGCAAAGCAACGCGTTCAACTCGGAAATGGTGGGCACGGTCGAAAGCACCGCGGCCGACAGCCGCCGATTGCGCGCGCAGGCCGCCGATGCCTCCAGCGCGGCGCGCGGCATGCTCGGCAAGACCAGCGAGGTCGCTGCGGCCGCCGAACAGTCCGCCGTCGCGATGCGCGAGGCGGCACAGACCGCCGCCGGGCTCATTCGCGCGATCGAGGACGCCAGGAACGAGGTCGAGGTCGCCGCCGGCATCGCCACCCGCGCCGGAGGCCAGGCTTCCGAAGCCGTGAAGGTAAGCCAGGCGCTTTCCAGCCATGTCGAGGCGATCGAGTCGATTCTCGGCCTGATCCGCGACATCGCCGGACAGACCAACCTGCTTGCGCTCAACGCCACCATCGAGGCGGCGCGCGCCGGCGATGCCGGCCGCGGCTTCGCCGTCGTCGCCCAGGAGGTCAAGTCGCTCGCCAGCCAGACCGCCAGGGCCACCGACGATATCACCGCCAAGATCACCGCCATCCAGCAGGCGACGCGCCAGACCGTCGAGGCCAACGGCTCGATCCGCGAGACCGTCGAGGAGGTCCAGTCCTCCGCCGACCGCATCCGCCAGGCGATGGAGACCCAGGCCCAGACCGTGACCATGATCACCGCCGCGGTCGACGAGACCGCGCTCGCCGCCGATTCGATGTCTTCGACGATCGCCACGATCCGATCCGAAACCGAAACCGTCGCCAGCGAGATCGACGAGGTCGAACAGAAGTTCGGAACCGTCGACGAGCAAATGACGCGCCTCAAGCTGGTCATCGACGACTTCGTGAGGTCCATCGCCGCCTAGCTTCCGGCCATTCGCTGCGAAATCCGCGCCGGGCCGTTCCGCCTGCGCGAGCGGCGCGCGATTCCCGCCTTTCTCTACCGATGCTCGATGCCTATGCCGCACGCATGGCCATGCTTTCCGTATCTGCCTTCTCCGACGAGGCCGACCGCTCCCCAACCAGCTGGAAGGTGAGCCTGCCCTGCACGCGCGCCGAGGCCGAAGCGGTCAAGGAGGATCTGCCGGCACTGGCATTGCTCGAATCGCCGCCGGTGCTGATGACCAGCGAGCTCGATCCCAAACAGCCGGATGCGTGGCGGCTCGACGCCTATTTCGAAGCCGAGCCGGCGATCGGCGATCTGGCGCTGCTTCACGCCCTCACGCCGAGCGCGCGAGGCATTGCCCCCGTCGTCGAGGCGCTGGGCGAGGAGGATTGGGCCACTTTGAGCCAGCAGGGCCTCGAACCGATCCGGGCCGGGCGCTTCTTCGTCCACACGCCCGCGCGCCAAGCGGACATTCCGCCGGACGCGATCGCGTTCGAGATCGACGCCGGCCGCGCATTCGGCACCGGCCATCACGAGACCACGACGGGATGCCTCCTCGCGCTCGACCGGCTGAAGCGCGGCGGCGCGCGCTTCGCGCATGGCCTCGATCTCGGTACCGGCACCGGCCTGCTCGCCTTTGCGGCGCTGAAGCTCTGGCCGACGGCGCGAATGACGGCATCGGACATCGATCCGGTCGCGGTCGCGGTGACCAAAGCGAATGCCGCAATCAACCGCATTCGACTCGGCCGTGCGCGCTCCCAGCTCGAGGTCGTCGCGGCCGCCGGCCTGGCGCATCCCGCGCTGCGGGCGCGCGCGCCCTACGACCTGATCATCGCCAACATTCTCGCCGGTCCGCTGATCGCGCTCGCCCCGGCGGTGGCGGCGGCGCTGGCGCCCGGCGGAAGGCTGATCCTGGCCGGCTTGCTCGACGACCAGGCCGAAACGGTCGCCCGCAGCTATCGGCGTCAGGCGATGGCGCCGGTCTTCGAGATCACGCGCGGCGACTGGCCGACGCTGGTGATGCGGAAGCGGCCCGGACTGCGTTAGGTTCTTTCCGACTTAGCTTGAGGCAGCGGATTGATCACGTCTGCTCCCCTCCCGCCTGCGGGAGGGAAGATTCTATATAAACCGGATACTCTCTAGGCGCTGTCAGCGACGATCTTCGCCCAGGCCGCTTCGTCGATCACCTCAATGCCAAGCTCCTGCGCCTTCTTGAGCTTCGAGCCTGCGCCTGGTCCGGCAATGACAAGGTCGGTCTTGGCCGAC
>DATFHP010000149.1:0-18790 GCA_035248285.1 Allosphingosinicella sp.
GGCATGGGCAAATTCGGCATAGACGTTGGCCGTACCGCCCAAACCGTCGCCGCCGCTGCCGCCCGGGAATTGCGCATCGTCGTCGCTGCGTTCGCCGCCGTCGCCGCCTTTGCCTTCGGCCGACAACAGCAGGCCCTCGAGGTCGATCTCGCCCCCGCCGTCGAGGAAATTGTCATAGCCGATGATCTCGACCAAGGCCTCTTCGGCATAGCCGCCGTCGCCGCCATGGCCGCCGTCGGCGCCGTCGCCGCCCTGGCCGTCGGCGTGAAGCTCGAGGTCGCGATAGGAGGTCAGGTTTCCGGAATAGACCTTTACCTTGACCGTGCCGGGCAGGCCGTCGCCGCCTGAGCCGCCATCGCCGGGCTCGGAATCCTGCTGGTCGGCACCGTCTCCCCCGGTCGCGTTGGCCGACAGGATCGACACGCCGTCGGTATTATCGACCGATCCGATCGTAAGGTCGCCGGTCACGGTGACCTGAACGTGGCCGCCCCACGCCCTGCCGCCGTCGCCGCCGAAATTGTCGGACGCGTCGCCGCCCGTCGCGTCGGCGCTCATCCGGAGCAGGCCGGTGACCGAAATCGAGCCGCCGCCGCCGGCGTAGGAAGCGGCATAGGCTTCGAGGTCGGCGTTGCCGCCGTCGGCCTGGCCGGCTCCCGCGCTCTCCTGGCCGTCGCCCGCCTGTGCGTCGGCCTTGATCGTGAGATCGCCGCCGATGGCGATCGTGCCGCTCTCGGCCAGCACTCGTGCCGATCCGCCGTTGGCGTCGCTGTCCGTGGGGGCATGGACGCTCGCGTCCACGGTGGCATTGCCGTCGATCGTCAGCGTCGAATCGCTATGGGCTTCGAGCGCCGCGGTGCCGCCCGACGTCGACCAGTCGTGATAGTTGAGACCGAAGCCGTTGGTGACGATCGCATCGCCGCCGACATGGACACCAAATTCCCCCTCCGCGCTGATCAGGGCATAGTCGCGCCCGATCAGCGTCACATCATGCTGGAAATCGATGTTTCCGGGAGTCACGCCCCCGTCGGAATAGGCGGCCGCGAGAATCTGGCTCGATGCGCGTCCGATCAGGTCGCCGAGGTAGGTTCCGCCCAGGATATGGAAATTGGCCGGGGTACCGTTGACCGGCTGCGCGCTTTGGCTGGAATGTGGGGCATTGGGGTTGCCGAAAATGAACCCGCCGGCGAGCGCGACCTGGCTGTCGTCGGCCTTGCGGCTGTGGACGTCATAGCCCGCCGACAGGATGATATCGCCATTTTCGAACGAGGCTGAGCTTGCCTCGTCGAAGCCGACGGTGCCCGTCAGGAGGGCGGTAATCGCCTTGTTCTTGGGAACGGCCACCATGTAGACGCGGTGCGCCGAAACGCCGTCCGTATATTCCCAAAGCGTGCTGCCGGTGTGGACGATGCCGTTGCGCGGGCCGTTTCCATCCGGGCCTCCGGCGCCGGCGTCATCGTCCGTACCACCACCTTCGGCGACCACGATGTCGAACAGGCCGTTGTTGATCGTCAGCGTGGCCTGCTGCGCGGCGACATAGGCGGCGCTGCCGTTGACCTTGACGATGCCGGCCTGCTCGATCCGCGGCGACAGCATCGCGAGATACCCGCCGGTGCCGAAAGCGTTGAGCTGGGCTCCCGACGTAACCCGGATGAATGAACCGGCGTTTGCGGCATCGAAGACATAGTTCGCGCCGGTCCCCGTCTGCGACGCGGCCCAATTGCTGTCGCTGACGTTCGCCGTCGTCAGGATGAGGTTGCCGACGTTGAAGCTCGCGCCCGCGCCGACGATCAATCCGTTGGGCGTGTAGAAGGCGACGGTGCCGCCGGTGCTTCCGCCGATATGGCTGGTGACGGTGCCGTTGATCGATACGTTTTGCGTCGTGTCGGGGAAGACGCGGTTGAGGATCGCGAAATTCGTCACGCCGTCGCCGGCGACGAAATCGGCGCTGTTGCCGGATGGCAGGAAGTCGAGGTTGCCGTCCGTGATCGGTACCGTCGGCGTTGGAGTCCAGGTGACGATCGCGCTCGGCGTGCTGCCGAGGCTGTTGTCGATCGTGACCGTCGATTGGTTGTTGGTGACTTGGATGTTCGTCGGAACGGTGGGATTGCCCGTGAAACCGTCCGCCCTGGCCCGCGTCGGCATCCAGACGGCAATCGAGCCCAGCGCCGATCCGAGCAGCAGCGCGGCGCGAACCGAGGTCGTCCGGGGGCGGGGGAATCGGCGCGGCCTGGCGGGGGTGATCATCGCAAGCTCCATGGCCAGAGGCGGGTCGAGAGGGACAGCAGCACGCGTGAATCGGGTTTGCGGCCGTTCGGGCCGACGCGGTCGAGCGGCTTCGCGAAGGCGAGATCGACGCGGATCTGGTCGCCGACGCTCGCCCGCACGCCGCCGCCGACCGAGGTCAGTTCCTGCCGCGGAACGGGGCCCGAAAGGCCGGGCTCGTTCCACACCCAGGCCTGGTCGACGAAGGCATAGGGCTCGAGGCTCACCGTCCTCGGGCCGCGCGGCACCAGGCTGCCGAACCGCAATTCGCCCTGCAGGCCGATGCCGCGATCACCCAGCAAGGTGCCCGGATCGTAGCCGCGGCCGGCCGTGTAATTGCCGGCGGAGAATTGCTCGAAGCCGAGTAGCGCCGATCCGCTGGTCTGGCCGCGCGCGCCGAGCGCGAAGGTGAGATGCGGGATCGGGCGAAGCTCGCCATAAGCGGTGCCGCGCAGCACCGTCGCGGTGGGATCGGCGTCGAGCTGGCTCGGCGGTATCCTGCCGCCCGCGACGCAGCCGAGCGGGTTCGCGCGGCAGTCGGGATTGGCGCCGAATATGTCGATGCCACGGCGCACCTCCACTTCGCCGCCGAAGCGCCACGGCGGTTCGGACAGGCTGTAGCCGCGCCGGTCGAAGTCGACGTCGACGAAATCGGCGGCGAGACGGACGAAGGCGACCCGGATGCGGTCGCGGCTGAGGGCGAGGCCGTTGAAGTCGACGTCCTGGTTGGCGAGATCGATCCCGATCGCGCCGCGGATGGTCTGCGCCTGGCTGCGCACGAACGGATAATCGGCCTCGATCGTGGCGAACAAGGTCCTGGCCTTGATATCGATCGCCGGGTTGCCGGTGTCGGGATCGGTCCACGAATAGGTGAATTGGCCGCCGAACGTCAGGCCCTGGCTGCCGAGCTTGAAATCGTGCGCGAGCTGCAGCGTCTGCTGCTCGTTGAAGTCGAGCGTGCTGTAGGCCGAGATGCTGGTGCGGTCGCCGAGCCCGGTGAGGCCGAAGAACTGGGCGCGCACATTGCCGCCCCAGCGGCCGAGCGCATGCGATCCGTAATTCTGCACCGAGGCATCGGCCATGAACGGCGTGCGCAGCACCGTCACCTCGCCGACCACCTCGCCGGGTGCGCCTCCGGCCGACCGCAGCGCGAGCCGTACCGAATAGCCGGGAAGGTCGCCCGCCAGCAGCAGATAGCGTTCGGCGCGGTTGCGGTTGAACACCTCATCCTGGGTGAGGCGCTGCAGATAGGAGGCGATCTGCTTCTCGGCATGGCCGGCATCGCCGCGCACGCGGACGGCCACCAGCTTCGCCATCAGCACTGCGAAGCGCAGATGGCCTTCGGCGATCCTTTGTTCGGGCACCTCGACCGACGCGATATAGCCGGCATCGCGAAGGATGGTGGCGGCGCGGTCGCGGATCTCGCACACCACCGCGATCGGCTGCTCCTTGCCGACGAACGGCGCATAGGCCGGCCGCAGGTCGGCGGCGGAAAGCCCCCGCAGATTGTCGAACGTCACGTCGGTGGGGGTGAAGCGGATATTCTGGTAATCGGGCCGGTCGAGCGCGCAGGGCGCGTGTTCGACGCCGCCCTCGACGGTCAGGCGCGCCGGCGGCGGCGTGGCGGCGGGGGCGGGCGGCTGCTCCACCTCCTCGCGAGTCGGCGCTCCGGTGGGCGCCTGCTGCGCGTGCGCCGTCGACGCGCCGAGCAGCGCGACGGCCATGGCCAGACCGCGGAAATGATGGAAGGATCGACCGCCGAATGCTGACGCGTCTCGTGAACCCATAACTCGAAACGCCCCCACCGCGACTCGATCCGGTTGAAAAAACAAGCTAAACAGAAGATGAACGACTCGGCAAATGCGCAATCGACATGTTCGTCGCGCGGTTCGTCTCCTTGGTCGATTGATGGGCCAGCCGTTTACGGCCCGGAAACCATTTTTCTGGCCACGACGTTAACGGCTGTCCGCATAGACAGCGGGCATGTCCAAGCACCGATCCGACGGCCGGACCTTCGCGCACGCGCGGCGCCGCTTCTGGCGCAGCGAGCGCGGCGCGACGATCGTCGAATATGGACTCGTGGCGGCGATGGCGGTGACGGCGCTGGGGGCATTCGACGTGCCGCGCGACCGCTCGGAGCACGGCACCCCGGTCGCCTGCGCCGCGGGCGATCGGAACAATGCCTGGCTCGACAAGGATGCCGTCACCCGCGAGTCATGCGCCGCGGCGCGGCCGGCCCGCCCTCGTCAGCGCGTCTGAATTCGGCCGGTCCTGATCAGCTGGTCGTTCGTGCCGCCTCGGGCACGGTCTGGATCAGCAGATCGAGCTGGTTGTCGCAATGCGCCGTGATCAGCGCCTGCGCGACCGACGTGAGGTCGGTCGGCACCGGCGCCAAGGTCGTGAACGTCATATGCGCGGGCTTGGCATCGCCGCTCAGGCTGAGCTGATAGTCGGTATTGGCCGCAATCGGCACGCTGGCGGGCCAGGCCATCGTCGCCTGGCCGGCCGGCCATTGCGCGGTCTGCGTCGCGCCGCCGGCCGCCGCGACGGTCAAGGTCGCGGTCTGCGCGGCGTTGGAGCGCCACAGCATGACGTTGCCGGGATCGGCGAGGCACACCTTGCCGCTTTGCGTGACGTCGACATGCCATAAGGTCGGGCTGCGCGGCACGATCCCGGCGGTGCGCAACGCGCTGAAGCGGCCGCGTCGTCCGCCCATCGCCGACGGCGAGTCGCTCTTGCCTGTGCCGGCGAGCGCGAACGTGCCCGGCCCCCGGAAGGTGCGCGTCGCGTCGGTCGCGAGCACCGTCACGGTGTCGCCGGGCTTGAGCGCGACCTTGGCATCGTCGGGAAGCGCCTTGCCCGGCCGGTAGGCGGGCGCCGAAGGGCCGGCCGATCGCAGCACCAGCGCGGTTGCCGATACGCCTTGCGCGACGAGCCCGGCCGCCGCGGCCGTGCAGCCGAGCAGGACAAGCGCGCGTCCGAAACCGGATGTTCTCGATGAATGACGGTTGCTCATGGCCCTCTATCAACCTCCTATCGGCGTCTCGGCCGAACTGAACATGATCCACTTTAGCGATGTGCCCGGCTGGCGTCGAGCGCCCGCCTACGTGCCGTCCGAAACGGGGTCACGGACGGCGCGACGAAGCAATACCGTCGCTGCGACGAAGCTGCATGGCCGCCTGTTTCCGTTGGACCGCGCCGGCCCGCGCCCCAATTGCGCAAGCGGAGAAATGCTAGCGCTGCGCCTGCAGGAGCCCTGGAATCCGGCCCGATTCGAACGCCTCGAGCCGCGCGCGCAGATTGGCCAATATCGCGTGCAGCTCGCGCTCCTCATGATCCTTCTTGACCACGATCCTGATCGCGCGCGCGATCGGATCGGCGATCTCGACCAACGCCTCCTGCTCGTCGTCGCGCAGCGACGTGCCGTCCGGACGCGGGCCCACGAGCATCCATCCGAGGCAGAGTCCGTCATGGGCGCGCAGCGGGACGCGGACGCGGAACAGCGGGTCGTTGCCGTCGCACAGCTTTTTCTCCTCGTCCCCGAGGAAGCGGTTCAGCCATTGGCGCGTGTCTTCCTCGCTCACGCCGGACGCATGCTCGACCTTGTCGTCGACGATCAACGCGGCGCGAACGGTCAGGACGCCGCTGCGCACCCGCACCAATATCTCCTTCTCCAGCTCGGCAAGCGACACGGTCTCGCGCAGGTCGCGCATCGTCTCGGGCAGCTGGGTCCTGAGGTCGATCAGCCGTTTGTGGAAGCGGCGCTCCATCCATTTGTTGATCCGCTCATAGGCCGGACTGATGAGCACCGTCGCCATCGCCGCGCCGATGCCGGCCGCGCCTGCGCCGGCGTTGCTCCCGAACGTATTCTGGATCGTGGTTCCGAGGCCCTGGATCACGCCCGCGACGGCCGCGCCGAGGATCAGGGTGATCGACGCGAAGGTCGCCGATCGGCTGATCACGAATTCGGCGTCGTACAGGCGGTAGCGAAGCAAGGCGACGAGCAGGCCCAGCTGGATGGTGAGGAAGGCGAGGCCGAGCGACAGGCCCGCCACCATTTCCAATATGATCTGGGTGGTGAACGACCCGGCCTGCGGCTTGACCGTATCGCAGATGAACGACGTCGCCAGGAACATCGCGTAGCCGGCGAAGCCGAACAGCGCCCATTTGATCTGCTGGCGCAGCTCGCCGTCGCCCGCCTGGCGCAGGCACCCGATCATCATCAGCACCGCGGAGAGCATGAAGATCACGAACAGCGCGCGATATTCGTTGCCGTGGAGGAAGAACAATATCGGCAAGGCGGCGATCAGCGCGACCAGGCGGAGCGATAATTTGCCGTGCGGGAACAGCAGGATTCCGCCGAGCAGGCAGATGTTGCCCAGATCGTACAGGAACGCATGGATCGGACGCGGCAGCCCGACGGTGTAGATGAGGAAGGTCGCGGACGGCAGCTCGGTGCCCATCGTCAGCAGGATCGCGAGCGACAGGATGCAGCTGACCGGATCCCTTTCCTGCCTCTTGTGGAGGAACCAGGCGGCAAGCAGCAGGAACGGGTAGGTTATGACATGCAGCAGATCGATGAAATTGAGGAAGCCGGGACCGATGTACATTGCCCGCGCGCCGCCATCGATATGCTGGTCGCCGGGCGTGATCGACACGTCGCGCTCGTGCCCGTCGGACGATCTCAGCCGGATCGACACCGGTTCCTTGCGCTCGTCGCTCAGCGCGTTCCTCAGCAGGATGTAATTGATGTCCTGCTCGTGCAGCCGCCGGTCTTCCAGCGAATAGGGGAGCCTGGCCGGCAGCGGCAGGCCTTCCAGGGCGACGATCTTGTCGCCGGCCTTGATTCCGAGCCTGCTCGCCTCGGGCCCGACCGGGAAGCGGATTTGCGTCGCATCGTCCACCGACAAGGCGACGCCAAGCCGGCTTCCCAGCATTAGCTCGCTGTTGTCGACCGGGTTGGACAGCCGGTAATAGATGCCCATGATCGGGCCGATCAGGGCGAGCGCGAAGGCGGCGAACCAGAACAGACGGTAGATATGGTAGATGCGGTCGCCGAAAGGAGGCACGCCGTCCGGCAATGCGGACGTCACGCGCTCCAGTCGATTCCGCAATGCGAGCCGCGCCGCCACAGTCAGCCCCCGGATGGACACTGAGGATTGGACCCTCGGCCCGTTGATAGCATGAGATGGGCCGCCAACCAGCGCAAATCATTTGGGCTGCAAGGACGGCATAGGACGGCTATGGGCCACGCGGCGCGACCGGAATCGCGCTTGCGATCGATCGGACAGGGAGAAAGGCAGGATGGAGCAGGTGTCGCACGAGGCGCTCGAGCAGATCTTTCGGGGTGCGCGCACGGCCAACAGCTATTTGCCCGAGCCGGTCACGCCCGATCAGCTGCGCGAGATTTGGGAGCTGGCGAAATGGGGCCCGACGAGCGCCAATTCGATGCCGGCGCGGATCGTCTGGTGTCTCAGCCAGCCTGCGCGCGATCGGCTCGCCGCTTGCGCATCGTCCACCAACGCCGCCAAGATCAGCGCGGCTCCGGCCGCCGCCATCGTCGGCATGGACCTGGAATTTTACGAAAGGCTTCCGGCGCTCCATCCGGCTGCCGATGCCCGCAGCTGGTTCACCGGCAACGATCGGCTGATCGACGAGACGGCGTTCCGCAATTCGGCGCTGCAGGGCGCCTATCTGATCATTGCCGCACGCGCGCTCGGCTTCGGCGTCGGGCCGATGTCCGGATTCGATGCGGACGCCGTCGACAGCGCCTTCTTCGCCGGGACGAAGATCCGTTCGAACTTCCTCATGACATTGGGCCGCGCCGACCCGCAAGGCTTCCGGCCCCGCAATCCCCGCCTCAGCTTCGAGGAAGCCACGCAAATCGAATGAGCCGCCGTCCCGGCAAGAGCAGGATGCGAAAAGTGGGAACCATTGATGCAGGTCGATGCGATCCAATCCAATCACATCCCGCTTTAGGATGACAGCGCCGTCACCCATCCGGTCCGGCAAAGCGCGCATCTGAAGGGAAGGCCAGAAAATGCCCGGGCCGCCAGTCCGCAAATCTTTCTGGACGCGATGGCTGCTGATCGTCCTGATCGTTGCCGGGCTGATCACGGCGGCATTTCATTTCGGAGACTTGCGCAATTTCGCGGATCTGATGCGATCGGCAGAGCCCGGCTGGCTGCTCGTCGCATTCGCTCTGCAGCTTTCCACCTATGCCTGTGTCGCCTTTGGCTGGTCGCTGGTGTTGCGCGCCGGAGGATCGCCGCTGCCGACGGCGCGATTGATCCCGCTGGTGGTATCGAAGCTGTTCGCCGACCAGGCCGTGCCGGCGGCCGGCATGAGCGGCAACGTCCTCATGATAGACCGCCTCATCGCCAGCGGCGTGCCGCGCGGGAACGCCGCAGCGGCCCTGATCATTTCGATGATCGGCTTTTATGCGGCCTATGCCTTGCTTGCGCTGATTGCGCTCGCGCTGCTTTGGCTGGGCGCCCACGCAACGCCTCTCCTGGCCGGGACGATCTCGATATTTCTCGCGGTGGCCGCCGCAATCCCGGCGCTTGCATTGTGGTTGCGCCATCGTGGCGCCGATCCGCTGCCGTCGTGGCTGATGCGCATCGGCCTCGTCCGCCGCTTGTTCGAGACGATGGGATCCGCACCAACGGACCTGATCGCGAATGCAGCCCTGCTGGTGCAGGTCGGGCTGCTGAACGGACTTGTCTTCCTCGCCGACGCAGCGACGCTCGCCGTCTGCTTCCTGGCGCTCGGTCATCCCGAACCCGTTGCGGTCGCCTATGTCGCCTTCATCATGGCATCGATCGCCGTGACGCTCGCCCCCCTTCCTTTGGGGCTGGGGGCGTTCGAAGCGGTTTGCACCGCCACGCTCGGGCTCTTGGGCGTGCCGTTCGAACCCGCGCTGTCCGCTACCCTCCTGCTGCGCGGATTGACCTTGTGGCTTCCGCTCCTGCCCGGCTTGATCCTCATCCGGCGTTCGGCGGTCGATCGCCCAGGCAAGCCCGAGGCGCGCTGATCCTCCCCAACGGACTGGTGATGCGGCGATGCGCTTCGCTTCAGACTGACGCCCGCTTTCCATCACGCCTCCAATCACTCGGGCGGAATGCCTTGACACGCTTTGGAAGCGCATGAATGCTGCGCCGCTGTGAAGCGCTTCGTCCGCCTTGCCTTGGTGCTCGGTGCACTCGTGGGCCTGTTTGGCCAGGCCATGGCGCTTGCACACGGGCCCGCCCGCCCGGCGTCCCAAGAGACGAAGATGTCGGACGACTGCATGCAGATGATGGCGCGCGAAGCGCCCCAGAAACAGCAACGGACACCGTGCAAGGGACTGACGCTGGATTGCATCGCGGCCATGGGTTGCAGCGTGCCGATGATCCTGGGTGAGCCCTTCGCGATCGGGCCATCGTCGGGCCTCTCGACCGCTTTGCATTGGGGCGCACCGCCGGGGATGCTGTCCGGCCGTTCGATACCACCCGATCCCGATCCTCCGTCACTGATCTAGCCGACCGTCGAAAGCGCCTCCGGCTTTGCTGGCCGGCGGCTGTTCGCATGTCTGCCGCCGTCGCCATTGGGGCGTCGGAGGCGGCCTATGCAGATCATCGTGCACGGAGCATGACCATGAGAATGATCGGGATTTGCCTTGCGGCAATAGCCCTCCCCGATGTGGGCTGGGCCAAGCCGATGACCTATGACCAGGCAATTGCCAGCGCATCGGGCAGCGCACCGCTGAACGAGGCCGCGCGGCAGCGGATCGCGAGCGCCCAATCCGCGGCACGCGCAGCGGGCGCCTTGCCCGATCCACGCCTGTCCCTTTCCTTGGAAAATTTTCCGATCTCCGGTCCACCGGCGTTCGAATGGAGCGCGGACGAGATGACGATGACACGGATCGGCGTCGCGCAGGAGCTTCCAAATCCGGCAAAGCGCCAGGCCGCGCGCATCGCCGCTCAGTCGGAAATCCGCGTTGCCGAGGCGGAGGCCGCCGTCCAGGCCCGGCAGGTTCGGCTCGACACCGCCCTTGCCTGGATCGATCTGGCTTACGCGGAACGGCGCCTCGCCGCCGTCGACCGCCTCCTCGATCAGCTCCGGCCGCTGACCGGCTCGCTGCATGCGAGTGTCGCCTCCGGCTCGGCACGACCTGCGCAGGTGCTTGATGCGGTCCAGGCCCTCGCTGTCTTGGAGGATCGTCGCAGCGAACTCATGGCGAACGCAGGCCGCGCCCGCGCCACGCTTGCCCGCTGGACCGGCGATCCGGCGCCAAGCATCGCGGGCAAGGCTCCCGCCCTTTCGGTCGATGCCACCCTGCTGCGCGCTGCGCTCGAGGGCCATCCGGAGATCGGATCGGCGGACGCCTCGCTTCGGCGCGCTGAAGCCGAAGTCCAGGTGGCGCTGGCGGAAAAGCGGCCGGATTTCGGGGTTGAGCTTGCCTATGGCCATCGCAGTCCCCGCTTCGGCGACATGATGTCGGCGGGCGTGAGCATTTCGCTGCCGCTGTTTGCGGCGAGGCGTCAGGACCCGCGGATCGCTGCGCGAGCGGCCGAGGCCGCGCGTGTCCTGGCGCAGCGTGAGGATGCGCGCCGGGCGCTCGCCGCGGAGCTGGAGGCCGGGCTTGCCGATCATGTCATGCACCATGAGCAATGGATGCGCGCCACGGAGACGCTGCTGCCGCTTGCCCGGCAACGCGTGCAGCTCGAAACCGCGAGCTATGGCGCGGGCCGCGCGAGCCTCGTGGAAGTGGTTCAGTCCTATTCGATGTTGGCCGAAGCGGAACTGACCGCGCTCGACCGGGAGGCCGAAGTGGTTCGCGATGCCGCCAGGCTTACGACCACCTTCGGACAGGGCTCGCAATGAGCGCCGGCTTCCTCGTCTCGCGACGCCGGCTCGTTGCGGCGGCCGCGGCGATCGCTCTTCTGGGCGCCGCATTGGGCTACGGGGCGGGCCGGTTCTTGGAAAGCCCGGCTCCGGCGCCCGCCGGCCGGGAAGGTCGGCCGATCCTCTATTGGTACGATCCGATGGTCCCCAGCCAGCATTTCGACAAGCCCGGCAAATCGCCGTTCATGGATATGCAGTTGGTTCCCAAATATGCCGGCGAAACCGATGGCGAAGCCGCCGTGGCCATCGATCCGGCCCGCGTCCAGAGCCTCGGTCTGCGCACGGCCGTGGCACAATTCGGAACGCTCGAATCCGGTCCTGCCGTGACCGGCACCATCGACTTCAACCAGCGCCAGGTCGCCATCGTGCAGGCGCGTGCGGCCGGGTTCGTTCAGCGCGTCTATGGCCGCGCCCCGGGCGATGTCGTCGCCGCCGGAGCGCCGCTGACGGATATCCTCATTCCCGAATGGGCTGGCGCGCAGTCGGAGTTTCTCGCCGTCCGCCGGACCGGCGATGCCGACCTGACGCGCGCCGCGCGGCAGCGGCTTGTCCTGCTCGGAATGCCCGCCGGCACCATCGCCGCGGTCGAGCGCAGCGGCCGTCCGCGGAGCATCGTCACCGTCGTCGCGCCCATGGGAGGCGTGATCAGGACGTTGGGTGTGCGCGCCGGCATGAGTGTCGCGGCCGGCCAGACTCTCGCGGAGCTGAACGGACTTGAAACCGTCTGGCTGAACGCGGCCGTGCCGGAAGCGATGGCGGGCAGGCTGCGGCCGGGCCAGCCGGTGAGCGCAACGCTGGCCGCCTTTCCGGCGGAAGCTTTTTTCGGAACGATCGCGGCGGTCTTGCCCGCCGTAGAGCCGGAAAGCCGGACGCTGACCGTCCGAATCGCGCTTCCCAACCGCGGCGGACAGCTGCGCCCAGGCATGTTCGCGACTGTGGATTTCGGAGGAAGCGGTCGAACCGCGCTGCTCGTCCCTTCCGAAGCCGTGATCAGGACAGGGCGAAGAACCTTGGTGATGCTGGCGCTGCCTCACGGCCGCTACCAGCCTGCCGAGGTGCGCATCGGCGCCGAAGCCGGGGGCCGGACCGAAGTGCTGGCAGGGCTGGCCGCCGGCGAGAAGATCGTGTCGTCGGGGCAGTTCCTGCTCGACTCCGAAGCGAGTCTTTCCGGCATTCGGGCGCGGCCGATCGCGGGCGCAAACGCGGGCGACGCCGCGAGGACGCCCATCAAGGCGGCCAGCTACGAGGCGACCGGCCGCATCGACAGGATTTCGGCGCTCGACGTGACCATTACCCACGGGCCGGTGCCGGCGATCGACTGGCCGGCAATGACCATGACCTTTCGCCTCGCCACGCCGCGGCTGGCCCAGGGTTTCAAGGCCGGTGATCAAGTGCGCTTCCGGTTCGAGCAGGCGCCCGCGGGTCCGATGGTGCGGACGATGGCGCACGAGCAGCGCCGATGATCGCACGGTTGATCCAATGGTCGGTGCAGAACCGTCTTCTCGTGGTGCTGGGCGCGTTGACGATCGTGTTTGCGGGGCTGGCCGCGGTCCGCTTGACCCCCATCGATGCGCTGCCGGACCTGTCCGATACGCAGGTGATCATCCGCACCAGCTATCCCGGCCAGGCGCCGCAGATCGTCGAGAATCAGGTCACTTATCCGCTCACCACCACGATGATGTCGGTGCCTGGGGCAAAAACGGTGCGCGGCTATTCTTTTTTCGGGGACAGCTTCGTTTACGTCATCTTCGAGGACGGCACCGATCTTTATTGGGCGCGTTCGCGCGTGCTCGAATATCTGAATCAGGTGCAGGGCCGCCTGCCCGAGAGCGCCCGCAGCGCGATCGGTCCCGATGCGACCGGCATCGGCTGGGTCTTTGAATATGCGCTGGTCGATCGCACCGGCCGGCACGACCTTGCCCAGCTGCGGGGCTTGCAGGATTGGTTCCTGCGTTACGAATTGAAGAGCCTCCCCGGTGTCGCCGAGGTCGCCAGCATCGGCGGGATGGTCAAGCAATATCAGGTGCTGCTCGATCCGGTTCGCCTAGCCGCCTACGGCATCACGCACGCTCAGGCCGTCGAAGCGATCAGGCAGGCCAACCAGGAGGCGGGCGGCTCCGTCCTCGAACTGGGCGAGGCCGAATATATGGTTCGCGCCTCGGGGTACCTTGAAACGCTCGACGATTTCCGGGCGATACCGCTCAGGGCAGCGGCGGGCGGCGTGCCGGTGACGCTTGGCGATGTCGCCAGCGTTCAGATCGGGCCGGAAATGCGCCGCGGCATTGCCGAGCTCGACGGCGACGGCGAGGTCGCCGGAGGGGTCGTCGTGCTGCGCTCCGGAGCTGACGCGCGGACCACCATCGAGGCGGTTCGCAGCAAGCTTGAAGAGTTGAAGAAGAGCCTGCCGCCCGGCGTGGCCGTCGTCACCACCTACGACCGCTCGCAGCTGATCGATCGCGCGATCGAGAATTTGACCGGCAAGCTGATCGAAGAGTTCGTCGTCGTCGCGATCGTCTGTGCGCTGTTCCTCTGGCACGTGCGTTCGGCGCTGGTCGCGATCGTCACCCTGCCGCTGGGCGTGCTCGCCGCCTTCATCGTGATGCGGCTGCAGGGGGTGAACGCGAATATCATGTCGCTCGGCGGCATCGCCATTGCGATCGGAGCGATGGTCGATGCGGCGATCGTGATGATCGAGAACGCGCACAAGAAGATCGAACGGTGGGAGCATGACCACCCGGATCAGCCGCTCGACGGCACACGACGCTGGGCGGTGACCACGGCGGCGGCGATGGAAGTGGGGCCGGCCTTGTTCTTCAGCCTGCTGATCATCACCCTGTCCTTCGTGCCGGTGTTCACGCTGCAGGCGCAGGAAGGCCGGCTGTTCGCTCCGCTCGCCTTTACCAAGACCTATGCGATGGCGGCCGCCGCGATCCTGTCGGTCACGCTCGTGCCGGTGCTGATGGGGTGGCTGATCCGCGGACGCATTCCCTCCGAACGGGACAATCCGATCAATCGCGGTCTGACCCGTGCCTATCGCCCGGCGATCGGCTGGGTATTGGAAAGGCCGAAGCGGACGTTGATCATCGCCGCGCTGATCTTCGCGACGACCTTGTGGCCGTTGTCGCGCCTCGGGGACGAGTTCCTGCCGCCGATGCACGAGGGCGACCTGCTCTATATGCCCTCCGCGCTGCCGGGATTGTCCGCCGCCAAAGCCGCGGAATTGCTCCAGCTGACCGACCGGATGATCAAGGGCGTGCCCGAAGTGCAGAGCGTGTTCGGCAAGGCCGGGCGCGCCGAGACCGCGACCGATCCGGCGCCGCTGGAAATGTTCGAAACGACGATCCGCTTCAAGCCGCGCGACCAATGGCGGCCAGGCATGACTCCCGAGAAGCTGACCGAAGAGCTGGACGCCAGGGTGAAGGTGCCGGGTCTGGCGAACGTGTGGGTGCCGCCGATCCGCAATCGGATCGACATGCTCGCGACCGGCATCAAGAGTCCGATCGGCGTGAAGGTCTCCGGGTCCGACCTCGCCGAGCTCGACCGGACCGCCCGTGCGATCGAGGCCGTGGCCAAGACGGTGCCTGGAGTCGGCTCGGCGTTGGCCGAGCGGCTGACCGGCGGACGTTACATCGACGTCCGGATCGATCGCCTTGCGGCCGGGCGCTTTGGGCTCAACATCGCCGATGTCCAGTCGATCGTGTCGGGCGCGATCGGCGGCGAGACCATCGGCCAGACCGTCGAAGGCCTGGCGCGATATCCGATCAGCGTGCGCTATCCGCGCGCGCTGCGCGACAGCCCCGACGCGCTGCGCGATCTGCCGATCCTCACGCCCTCGGGCCAGCAGATCACGCTTGGCAGCGTCGCGCAAATTGCAATTGCCGACGGACCGCCGATGCTGAAGACGGAGAACGGGCGGCCATCGACCTGGGTCTATGTCGATGCGCGCGGGCGCGATCTCGGTTCGGTCGTCGGCGATCTGCAAAAGGCCGTGGCGCAGCGGGTGCGTCTGTCGCCTGGGGTCAGCATCGCTTATTCGGGACAATTCGAATATCTTCAGCGTGCGCTCGATCGGCTGAAGCTCGTGATCCCCGCGACCCTTGCGATTATTTTCGTCCTGCTGTTCCTGATCTTCAGGCGGCTGGACGAGGCGGCGTTGATCATGGGTACGCTGCCGTTCGCGCTGACCGGCGGCTTCTGGATCCTGTACCTGCTCGGCTACCACCAATCGGTCGCGACCAGCGTCGGCTTCATCGCGCTCGCCGGCGTTGCCGCCGAGTTTGGAGTGGTGATGCTGATCTATCTCAAGCACGCGCTCGAAGCACGCGGCGAGCAGCCGACCGATGCCGATGTCGAAGCGGCGATGCGCGAAGGCGCCCTGCTGCGCGTGCGGCCGAAGGCGATGACCGTGGCGGTGATCGTCGCCGGCCTCCTGCCTGCCCTGGTGGGAGGCGGCGCTGGCTCGGAAGTGATGAGCAGGATCGCGGCGCCGATGGTCGGCGGGATGTTGACCGCACCGCTGCTCTCGATGTTCGTTATCCCTGCAGCCTATCTGCTGATGCGGAGGCGCGGCACAGCGGTCAGACCCCTACCTGTTCAAAACGGAAGGAGACGAAAATGAAAGCCGGCATACTGACGATATTTGGCCTCTCGGTCCTGCTTGCCGCCTGCGGCGACAAGAACGAAACCAATGCGGTCACGACCAGCGAAGCTGCCGACAACATGGCGGCCGTGACCGGCAATATGTCGAGCGGCATGGGCAATATGGCCATGGCGGCGCGGACGAAGATGGCCAAGGGCAGCGGCACGGTGACCGAGATCGACAGGTCCGCCGGCACCGTCACGCTCGATCACGGTCCCATTCCCGACGCGAACTGGCCGGCGATGACGATGGCCTTCAAAGCTAAGCCGGAGTTGCTCGACGGCGTGAAGGTGGGAGACAAGGTCGCGTTCGAACTGGCGCTGAAAGACGGGGCCGGCGAGGTCACCGCCATCAAGCGACGTTGAGCGAACGCCGGTCCGACGGGACTGCGGCACCACCCGGCTCCTTTCACCGTGCCGGCAGGAACGAGCGGCTGGCGGCGCGCGTTTCGGCCCGACGCATTCAAGGAGACTCACCATGGCCTATGATACGGATCCTGACGCCATTGCCCGTGACGAAACCCATGAACTGATCTCGTCGGAAAAGGTCGACGGCACCACGGTTTACAACCGGCAGGGCGACAAGCTCGGCACGATTCATCACTTCATGGTCGGAAAGCGCGACGGCGCGGTGAGATTTGCGGTGCTGAGCTTCGGCGGCCTCTTCGGCATGGGCGAGAATTATCACCCGCTGCCCTGGGACGTGCTGGACTACGACACCGACCGCGGTGGCTATGTCGTGGATCTGGACAAGAGTGTCCTGGAAAAGTCTCCGTCGTACCGGCGCGACGCCGAGCCGAGTTGGGATCGTGCCTACGAAGGCCAGGTGTCGGGTTACTACGGGCCCTATATCTGAACGATCCCGAAGCGAGCGGCCGAGGCGGATAGCCCTTACCCCTCGGCCGGGATCGTCATCCATGTCTCCGGGTCGGACACGGTGACGGGAAGCCAAAAGCAGGCTGAAAGGCGCGGAAATCCGGCATCTTGGACGAAGGCGCTTTGCAAGTAGCCCCCAATCTGGCCCCCAGACGCTCCGGCTGCCTGTGGATAGTTCCGGCAGTGCTGGAATGAAGACGGGGCCGTATTGCACCTTCGCCGGGATGAACGGCGCACCGGCGGACGAACGGCGGTTGCTCAAGGCGCACCCGCTGTTTCAGCAACGCCGACTCTACGAGGAAGTGAACCAACTCCGAACCTCCGGCGCGAGCGAATAGCTGGTGCTGCGCCCGCCAGCGAGGTCTTTCACAAGGATGCTCCGCTGGACCAAGTCGTTGATGTCGCGCAAAGCCGTGTCGGACGATGCCTTGGTGATCGCCGCCCATTTGGCATTGGTCAGCTTGCCCTCGAAGCCGTCGAGCAGCCGGTTGATGACCTTGCGCTGGCGCTCGTTCAACGGCTGGCCTGCGACCGCTTCCCAAAAGCGCGCCTTGCGCATGACGCTGGCGAAGATGGTTTCAGCGCCGTCAAAGGCGCGGTCAAGGCAGCCGATGAACCACGAAAGCCAGGGCGTGATGTCGAGGTCGCCCTTCTGCGTCGATCCCAGCATGTCGTAATAGGCTTTGCGCTCGGTGCGGATTTGCGCGGACATGCTGTAGAAACGCTGCGCGGTTCCCTCCGCGCGCGCCAGCGCAAGGTCGGCGATGGCGCGGGCAATGCGCCCGTTGCCGTCATCGAACGGGTGGATGGTGACAAACCATAGATGCGCGATTCCGGCTTTCAGAACGGGATCGGGCGTCACGGTCTCGAACCAGTCGAGAAAGCGCGTCATTTCCGCGTCCAGCCGCTCCGATGCCGGTGCTTCATAGTGGACGCGCTCGCGGCCAATCGGTCCCGAGACAACCTGCATCGGGCCGCCTTGGGCGGCGCGCCATGCGCCCACGGTGATCCGGCTCATGCCGCTGCGTCCCGTGGGGAACAGCGCCGCGTGCCAGCTGAACAGCCGTTCGGCGGTCAGCGGCTGCGCATAGTTCTGCGTGGCGTCCAGCATCATTTCCACGACGCCTTCGACGTCGCGATCTGCTTCGACCAAACCGCCGATATCCATGCCGAGACGGCGGGCGATGGAGGACCGCACCTGTTCCCTGTCCAGCACCTCGCCTTCGATCTCGCTGGATTTCAGGACATCTTCGGTCAGGGTGTAGAGCACGGCCTCCGCGCGCAACGGAAAACCAAGCGCCTCCATGCGACCGATCAGCCGCCCCTGCCGATGACGCACGGCGGCAAGCGGCTGGGCAAGCTGCTCGTCGCTCCAGCGCAGGTTCGGCCAGTCTGGCAGTTCGTGGACATACGTCATAATCACCGTACCTTCTGCGGTGATTATAGCGGCTATCACCGTTACGGCAAAGATATTCGCCGCGCGGCATGCAGCGAATAAGGCGATTATTCACCGCATCGTCCGGCCCCTCGTCGCGAAGGGCAGTCAAGGGACGATGTCGGTCCCCGGCGCGGCGAGCTCAATCTCGAGGCTCACCCGATCGCCGCTCTCCGGCTCTAAGTTTTTGAAAAGATTGGAGCGGGTGAAGGGAATCGAACCCTCGTCGTAAGCTTGGGAAGCCGTCTAAAGAATGGCTCGACCATGCGGGTTGGAGCCTATTTTCTGCTCCACAAAATCCTCTGAGTCGTTGCAGTAAAACGCAGTATTCATGCGGTCCCGATTTTCTTGCTGATGCATCGGTATCTTCCCCTATGCCTGCCGCTCCGGAGAGCCTTGGCGCTGCAGCCGCGTGTTCGGCAAACTCATCGGCAGGAACAATAGTTCGTCGCACTGAGGGCCCGGTCGTTTCACGAAACCAATATTGATCCCGCCAGATGCAAGCCTCACACTCAACCGCAGCGGCGCGGGCGATGCGTCCGAAGCGGCCGCCAGCGGTCTCATCATGAAAAACAGTGTCTCCCCATGTATGAGCAGCCAAGTGCAACCGCCGAAGGCTATCTCTGCGCACGAACCGTTGCCGTGCGCTACCCGACTCGATGTGATCAGGCCACGCGGGATACCAATAGACTC